>JAOZPR010000002.1:17210-44333 GCA_029932645.1 Candidatus Aenigmatarchaeota archaeon
GTCATATTATCAATATAGGAATGCTCTCGCATCTATGGATGTTGTTATCTCGCCAGCCATGTTCGTGAGCATGAGTTTTCTTACTTCGTCCAAATCCTTGGTATGGCCAAGTACCCACCCAAGCTTTACGTATGCGATCTCAGGCTGCATGTCCTCGCATGGAATAGCGCCAGCCTCATGATAAAGTATGCGAAGATTGGTATAAACGTTAGCGTTCACACGGCCGTATATGGTTTGCGAGGTTACAGCAATAGCGACGCCATCTTTAACGAGCTTTTTTATCTGTGGTATCCATGTCTTGACGTTTTGCGTGGGCACGTGCCCCAGACCCGTTCCTTCGATAACAATTCCACGGTATTTTTTTGATGCGAAGTAGTCAAGCACATTCGGGTCTGAACCTGGATATACCTTGAGAAGCGCTGTTTTCTCTTCGAACTTTGTATCAGCAGTGGCTTTTTCCTTATCATTTCTTTTCTTGCAGTTTTTATTCATTTTTTCCATACGTCCGTCAGGCCAGACCTTTGCCAGGGGATATTCATTTATTGGTCTGAACGCGTCCCTGCGCGAGGTATGCATTTTTCTGACCTTTGTGCCTCTAATGAACAGGCAGTAGTCATCGTTCATAGAGCCGTGCATGCAGATGCCGACCTCAGCTATGTCAGAGATAGCTGCATGAGCAGAGCATATAAGATTCATGGTCGTGTCAGCAGAACCTCGGTCACTGCTTCTCTGCGCACCCACAAGTACGACAGGCTTATGCAGGTTTTTGAGCATGAATGAAAGGGCAGCAGACGTGTAATGCAGCGTGTCTGTGCCATGTGTTACAATAACACCATTGTCGCCATTATTCAAACACTTTGCAGCATGCTTAGCTATAACAGCCCAGTCTTTGGGCTCCATGTCCTCTGATGCTTTCCTGAACGGCGATTCAATACTTCTGAGGTTCACGACATTAGCGAGCTCTGGTGCTGACTGCAGGATTTCCTCTGGACTCATCAGCATGTAGACACCACCTGTCTTGTAATCAACACGCGATGAAATCGTTCCGCCTGTCGCAACAAGCGATACGGGTGGTTTTTTTGGGTCAAAAACCAGCTTGCTTATACTCTTCGCCTTTCCAAGCCCCCCTTCGCCAGCACTCAGTTTTTTCATCTCCATACCTTTCTTGTATTTCAACCCGATATTATAGCCGTTATCCAGCTTTATTATCAAACAAGATTCATCGCCTATGTCAGGTCTCGGCATGAGCAGACCTTCATAACTCTCGCCTTCAACAGAAACAGCGACCCGGTCGCCGACACCAGCCCCAGATTCTTTTATCAATGTTTTCAAAGCTTGTGAATATCCTGTCATCAAACCACCATAATAAATTTTAAGTCAGCTTTTAATCCAACCCCACCATAACTGATAATAATTATTTATTAGAATAGTTATTAAAAATAGTTATTAAAGTTAGCATCGTTACACAACTCTCGCGTAAATGGGTTTGTATAATACTTGCTATATACAACCACCCTAGGACGCAAGGTTATATAGCAGCCAATCTAAATAAATAAACAGGGAGGTGAAAGAAATGGGTTTTGAAACTTGGGCAGATTCGAAAATAAAAAAATTACATTGGACAGACATAGCGCTAGTAAAACTCTCTGTTGCTGGCTTTGTTTTAATGGTGGCAAAACTTTGGGAGCCGTTGCTTAGTTTAGATTGGTACTGGTATGCAATAATCTTCGTGTTGGCAGCAATAAAACCAATGTTTAAACTATATGTAAAATAGGTGTAAAATAGGTGGCCATCAGCCGACTCTGCAGAAATTCCTTTAGAATTTTTTATATCACTTCAAAACATTCAGCAGAAATCGCAAATCTTTTTTTACAAAAACCCTGTCTGCGCTCTCGATGATGTACCTGTCTTTTGGATTAAAAGCTATAAACAGGCCAGCCCGCTCACCCATTGGTACATCCAGGATGGAGTCGCCGACAACCACGACATTGTTTCTTGCGATATCATTCTCTGCCATGACTTGTTCAAGATACTTTGCCTTTGTATATCTGTCAACCTGCTCTATAATTTTTCCAGTAAACACCTTTCCTTTGGTTTCAAGAATTGTCCCGCACTCTATGTCTATAGGTAGCTTTTCGGCGAGCACATCTACGACAAACTCTGGTGCTGTTGTGAACACGCCGATAAAATATCCCCTATGCTTGAGTTCATTGAGCGTGTGCTCGGCGCCTTCTGTAATTGGGAATGTCTGCACGATGCGTTTTGCCTGCTCAATGCGTTTGCCCTTCAGCATATTCACAACTTCATCAAAGCGCCACGAAGGCTCTTCCATCTTTTTGGAAAATTCCATGTGAATTTTACTCGCTTTCTTGACATTTCCTAGTTGCATAGCCAAATTTTGCAACGCGCCTGTTCTCAAATCCAGAAGAACGCCGTCTAAGTCGAAAATAACAAGCTTCTCTATTTTTGGTTCAAGCATAAACCATTATTAAATCTTTGCGTATAAATTATTTTTCATGAACGTCTTGGCATTGTTTTCAGGCGGCAAGGATTCAACATACGCTGTTTACCTTGCGAAACAGCAGAAACATAATATAAAATACCTAGTGTCAATCATATCTGAGAATCCTGACTCTTACATGTTTCACACGGCAAACATAGGCCTCGCCAGTGTTCAAGCAAAGGTTATGAACATACCAGTAATAATAAAAGAGACGCGGGGCGAAAAGGAGAAAGAACTGTTGGACTTGGAAGCTGCAATTAAGGAAGCCGCACAAAAGCATTCCATATCTGGCATTGTATGCGGCGCAATAGCAAGCAAATACCAGCGGAGCCGCGTTGATAAAATTGCCAAGAAGCTTGGGCTTGTATCGCTGACGCCGTTGTGGCACAAAGACCCAGAAACATTGCTGAGAGATATGTTGCGCGCCGGATTCAGAATCATAATAACAGCTGTGTCAGCAGAAGGTTTTGGCCAGTCTTGGCTGGGCAGGATAATTGATGAGCAGACAATACAGGACTTGCTGGAGCTGAACAAAAAACACGGTGTGCACATATCGGGTGAGGGAGGCGAGTATGAGACGCTTGTTCTGGATTGTCCACTTTTTGCCAAGAGCATTAAAATAACAGAGAGCGACGTTTGGTGGCAAGGAAACAGCGGACGTTTGATGATAAAAGACGTCGTGCTTGAGGACAAGACAGCTGATTAATAAAAATAAGAATTATCCGAACAACCTGCTCACACAGTCTTCGACTTTTTCATAAATCTCTTCTTCATCTATCGTGAGAATCTTTCTATTTTGCATTATCAGTTTGCCGTCTATTATAACTGTGTCAACTGCTGAGCTCGGCGTTGCATAGACCAGGTCTGAGATAATTCGCTCTTGGCCGTGTAGCGGGTACAGAGCAGGGTTTTTTAGGTTGAGTAGAACCAAATCTGCTGTCTTACCCTGTTCTATCGAACCACTATTAATACCAAGTGCTTTTGCAGCATTCACGGTGGCAAGCCTGAATACATCCTCAGCTTTCAGGGCAGTCGTGTCTTTTGTTGATATTTTCTGAAGCAGCGCAGTTGTTTTCATCTCTTCAAACATGTCCAGGTTGTTGTTAGAAGCTGCACCGTCCGTTCCAATACAGACATTGACATTATTTTTTAACAACGATGTCACAGGACATATACCCGAGGCCAACTTCATGTTCGAGGCTGGGTTATGAACAACAGAAACCTTATTCTTTAATAATATTTCAATTTCTTTGTCACTTAGCCAGCAGCAGTGAGCAGCGATGACGCTCTCTGAAAGAAATCCTATATCTTCTAAGTATTCCACAGGCCGTTTTTTCTTTTCATGAAGACAGTCATCGACTTCCTTTTTCGTTTCCGATACATGCATATGTACTTTTTTACCGTGTTTATCGGCCAAGTCTTTTATTTTCAAAAGAAAATCCTCTGAGCACGTGTATATTGCATGCGGACCGAACATCCATTGTATCCTAGGGTTATCTGAACAAGATTTTATTTCAGATACGACTTCTTTTAACTTTTGTTCTCCCTTACCATCTCTGTCTGTAAGCCCACGCGACAGAACAGCTCTTATACCACTCTTATCAGCCACTCTCGCGACCTCGCTCATAAAATAGTACATATCATTGAAGCATGTTGTCCCGCTCTTTATCATTTCCACAATTCCGAGCATTGAGCCCCAATAGATATCCTTTGGCTTTAGTTTGTCTTCAACAGGAAAAATCTTTTTTTCAAGCCAGTCCTGTAGCGAAACGTCATCACCATACCCTCTGAATAATGTCATGGCAGCATGCGTGTGTGCATTAACAAGTCCAGGAATTACGAGAAATCCCGAGGCGTCTATAATATCATCGGTTTTATCTACACCAGCCAAAGAATCAGAAACAGAATCAATAACAGAGTCCTTTATGACTATATTTTTCTTTTCTTCTATACCTTTTGGTGTAAGCACAAAGTGGGCATTTTTTATCAGCATGAAAAACAGCTCTAATCTTTTTTCATATATATTGTTCTTGTCGGAAATGGTATTTCTATTCCCTCTTTTACGAGTCTCTTGTATATGGCTGTATTTAGCTTGTCCTTTATCGAAAATATGCTCGGGCTCGGCGCCCAGCAAATCAAGAGGAAGTTGAGGGAGAAGTCAGCCATCTCCTTGAAGTAGACACTAGGTTCTGGCTCGTCCAGCACGTCTTTACATTTTTTTGCTTCATCAATTATTATTTGTTTTACCTTATCAACATCAGAGCCATATGCTACGCCTATTGTGATTTTTACCTTGGTCTTCGCCTCAGGCGCGTTCCAGTTTACAACACGCGAGTTGGCTATGACAGAATTAGGTATCGATAGTTCTGTGTTGTTAAATGTTTTTATTCTGGTTGTCCTGACGCCAATGCTGAGAACATGACCTTGTTCTCCTGACTCAAGCTGCACGCGGTCGCCAATCCTGAACGGCTTGTCAAAGAATATTGATATGCCGCCAAAGAAGTTGGCTATCGTGTCCTTTGCAGCGAACGCAACAGCAAAGCCGGCTATGCCAGCAGACGCGACTAGCGGTGTTATATCTATATTCCATATTCTTAGTATGAACATAACTCCAAATAAATATACGAATAACTCAGCTAGGTTTTCCAATAGTGGCAGCAGATGATTATCTAAATCAGATGCTGTGCGATCAGCGATTTTGCGGCCGTATTGCTCTATAAAGAGCTTCAGCACCTTGGCGATTGTAAATGAAATGATAATAACGAGAATTGTCAACACTATATTGTCCATTGTTGTTGCTATCGTCATACCCAGACCAAGATATTTTATGCATGTGTAAACACCTGCCAGTATTATCGTGTAAAAGATAGGCCGTCTTAGCATCTCTGCAAGCTTGTCATCGAAGTCTGTCTTGGTCTTTGACGTTATTCTTGGCAAAAGGTGTTTGAATAGATAGGACACAACCCAGGCTAGGATAAACGAGAAGATGAGAATCAGCAGCGCCACCACATACTTGGACTGCGGCAGATAGTGTAAAAGCTGTTCGAACATATCTAAAACTTGAATGAAAATTTTTTAAAGCTTGAGACACTTTGTTTTGCGTACTGTATCGACTGATATTATATTTTCATCATTCTTTATTCTTTTTTGTCTTCTCAAGCGTTATAGCATTCATCGGGCAGTTTTTAACGCATTGTTCGCATTCTGTGCATTTATCAGGGTTAGCAACGTGCGACTTGCCTTCCTTGAGTTCAAAAACACCTACAGGGCAGACAGAAACACAAGCCCCGCATCCGATACACTTCTCATGGTCAACTTTTGGTGGCATTGTTCACCCTCCTTACCGATTTCTATAATCATTAGGTCTGCTATTCATTTAAATTTTTCATTTTAAATTAGTTTTAGGCTAGTAATTAATAAAGTTTTTTCTGTCGATGTACATGGGAAAAGAAATAAAAACCATTATCAAGGAGATGCGGAGACACATTGGTGCTACGACAGCCACTGTGCAACACGAGGATCCGTTCCGCGTTCTTATAGCGACTGTTCTTAGCCAGCGCACGCGTGACGAGAACACGGGCAAAGCGGCAGAGGCGCTGTTCAAGAAATACAACACGCCGAAAAAGCTGGCCAGAGCCAGAGTAACCGATATAGAAAAGCTTATCAGGCCGTCAGGCTTTTACAAGGTGAAGGCGCGCAGAGTAAAAGAGATAAGTAAGATACTCTTGGATAATTATAATGGCAGAGTTCCTGAGGACATTGAAAGCCTGCTCAAACTTCCCGGCGTAGGTCGAAAGACAGCCAACTGCGTGCTCGTTTATGCTTTCGGAACACCGAGCATACCTGTTGACACGCATGTCCACAGAATCTCGAACAGGCTCGGTTTGGTCCACACAAAAACGCCCGCACAAACAGAAGCCGCGCTCATGAAAAGCGTGCCCAAAAGATACTGGCTCACGGTAAATGAACTCATGGTAAAGTTTGGACAGCGCGTGTGCAAGCCCATAAAGCCGAGATGCGGAATATGCAAACTAAAGAAAATATGTCGATATTATCGCTCAAAAGCACACTAGAACATCACAGGGGTTTATAAAGATTTCTTACTATCTAATAGTTACAATTTTAATACATTTTAATACAGTATCATATTTTTGGGTGAAAGAATGAAATGTAAGTGCGGTAATAAACTGGATGTTGCCATAGGAGCGCGCCTTCGAACAAAGGGTTGCTCTGTTTTAACAAGTTCTGTGTGCGTTGTTGTTGTGAAGTGCAATAAATGCGGCGCAATAATACAATTGCCTCTGAATGTGGGTGATAAAAAATCACAAGCTGAAAAGACAAAACCCACAAAACTCAGAAATAAAAAGCATAAAAACACTAGAACAAGGCACAAGCCGAGAAAAAGAATCAAGGAGCCTGAAATAAGATATATCGGCTAGTTTCTACTCAACAACAAAACCGAACTTCTCAAGCATTTCGCGTCTCTCTTTCTTCTGCTCGTCTGTTTCAATCTTTGTTGCCTTTTTTCCGTCTACGACACCGACAACACTCCGTCCCAAACCAGTTTCTTTTACTATAACTTGCAATGGGTTTGATGTCGCTGCGTATATTCCGGCGACGCATGGATGATTTTTCAGAGACTTGAGAACATGTATAGGATATGCACCCTTCATATACACAACAAAAACATGTCCTGCGCCTATCTTAAGGCAGGCCTCGGCTGCGAGCTTCTTGAGTTTGTCATTGTTGCCGTTCACACGCGTAAGCTGCGGTTTTGCCTCGTTCATTGCCAATGCAAAATCCAGCTTAGGCACAGATATGAGCACAGCCTTGTATAAATCATCAACAGCAAATATGGAAAAATTACCCTGACCAATTATTATTTCATATTCTTCTGGATTCTCTATGTCTATTACTTCTTCTCTCATAACATCACCTTTCGTGCAAAACTATTCTAGCTTGACAGCTGTGCCATAGGCAAGCAGCTCAGCAGCACCAGCCATTATCTGAGACGTTGCAAAGCGGACGTTTACAACAGCGTCTGCGCCCACGCTTTCCGCATTTTTAATCATTCGCTGCAGCGCGATTTCCCTTGTCTCGCTCAGCATTTGCGTGTATTCTGTTAGTTCGCCGCCCACTATGTTGCGAAGCCCGGCCACGATATCCTTGCCAATATGCTTTGCACGGATTGCGTTACCTTTAACAATGCCCAAGGTCTGTGAAATTTTCTTTCCAGGAATTGTTTCGGTATTGACAATTATCATCCGTCACACCTCCTAAGCTTTATATTCTATATCTTTCTCTTTTGGCATTTTGCCCTTTTCAAGATAGAGCTTTAACAATATTAATAAAATACCAAGGAACAGTAAAACAAGGCCTGCTTTTATGAATATCGGCATATCGTTCTCTGTGAAGGCCTTGTACATAGGATAAACGACTAGTATCAGGATGCCAAAAACCACAAGCCACGTACCAGCTGCCTTAACATCCATTTCATTCACCTATTAATTATTCTCGAGCCAAGATATTAAAACATAATCTTGCGCGGGAAAGAAATAAAATTAGATTAAAATAAATTATAAAATAAAGAAAAAGTGGCTTGCTGCATTTCTATATGGCCATCTTCTTGGGCAAAGCGATTGTGTTGCGTGTTTTTGTCATTCAGGTTTTCCCTGGCTTTTCGCCGCCTGTTATGAACATCACTGCAAACGCCACGACCAAAACCATGAATATTGCTCCCATCATCTCGTCCGTGAGCCTGATTCCTGCGACCGAAGGTCCGCCTACTGCCAGGAATAGCAGAATAGCTATAATTACAGCAACAAGACCGATTACGTTCTTATTAGTATCTTCGTCTATCTTGAACCCTAACATGCCGCCAAAGAGCAGAAATACCAGTATACCGCCGAATATTATCGAGCTACCGCCGAATATATTGATGAAAAAGTTGCCGACAGCATCGCCAGCATAACCAGTGACAAAAAATGCGAATATCAGCGCAATGAGACCGTTGATGTTTTTAGCTTGGTCGCCAAAGACTTTTGTCTTCTGGAGAATCGCGTAGACTATTGCAAACACGAGCAGCCACGGCAACACGAAGCCGTAAAAGCCCATGTTATTCAGGTTTTGAATCAGTGTTGCGAATATTCCCAAACCCATTTTTCAACCCCCTATAAGCATCCTACATGATTGTTATATGCGGTTTTGATTATTATTCCTTATGATTATTATATGCGGTTTACCTTTTTATAAATGCGTGATTGGCTAAGGAACCTGCGGCGTTTGCTTTTGTTCTTCCTCCCTGTTTCCTTTCTGTCCCCCCTGCCAAGCCAGCCAAAACATTATCAATACGACAAGTATGCCTATTATCCATAACGTATCCTGGGAAGCGTATTCCGTCGGAAGGTATGACTCGATATCACTCCATGTGGCAGCCAGCACAAGCAAGAGCAGCATGAGCACACCGAATATGGGCAGTTTAACCCCTTCAGCTTTTTTCCGCATGAGGTTGATGAAGTAGAGCAGGAACAATATTACGAGTAGAACAGTTGCTATCGGCATCACGGTGTAAAGTATTGTGACATAAGGTTCATATAATATAGAAAAAACAGCGAAAACCAGCGCGATTATAACGAGCACGTTGTTGTTTTTGCGTCCTTGTTTGTCGGTGAACACACCCGTGATTATCAACAGGCCGTAAACAACCGCGAACGTAAATAAGAATGACGCCAGATACGGTATCCATTCTGGGTCGAGAAATTCCAGAGCCATGTTAATATTTTACACTCGAACTATTTAAAAATTTCTCAGCGCAGCTGGAAGTCAAAGCCTTTCCAGAACAGCCTTAACCATTAGTGGCAGCAGAACGGTTGCGTCACCTTCAACTGTAATGAAACGGGCCTTTTGGTTGACCTTTCCCCAAGAAACAGCCTCTCTAAGACGCGCGCCGCTCAGAGAACCGTCCCATTCTGGAGCGGTTGTGATATAGACAGCATAGTCCAAGCCATCCCTGAACTGGTTCCACCATATGGTGTGATGCTTGGATATGCCGCCACCTATTATGAGCGCGCCCGTTTTTTTGGCGGTATATATTATGTCACTCATCTTCTGTTCGTCTTTCATCAAGTTAATATTAAAGTCCTTGTGCCCGTCCTGCCAGAAGAACCACATCTGCCAGCCCCATGCACCATCAGTCGGGCCAGGTATGAACACGGGAATCTTGTTTTTCCAAGCCCAATATGTTAGCGAGTCCTCTTTTTTCGCTTCGTTTTCCAGTCTTTTGCCGAATTCCCAGACAAGTTCATGCGGTGCTAGGTCTTTCTTCTCATCTTCATAGAGTTCTTTCATGACCGATTGTATCTTTTCTTCCAGAATCCCACCGTAGCATTCATTTGGTATCAAGATGTTGCCTTCTCTGTTTATCCCATCCTGACGAAGCTTCTTGTCATCCATCATGAACGAGCCGTGATAGTAATCTTTCCACACGCGCGCGAGATCATGGTCCATGGTGCCGCATGTCGTTACGACAGCATCGACTAGCCTTCTTTTTACTAATTCTTTTATTATTCCCCGCGTTCCAGTAGAAATCAGGCAAGCAGGAAAAGAAAGCATCCTTGTGCAGTCCGTATCTTTGAACATGTCCGTAAGAATATCACAGGCAACGCCGACCTTCTTTGCGACAAAACCACCCGACTCTTTCATCTGCTCTGTCAGGTCAGCAGCAGATTTTATGCTCTCTATATTAAAATCTTTTATCGGCTTTAGGTTTTTCCGCGTCATGATTTATAACGCTTATCGACTAAGCTTAAATAACTTTTTGTTTTTCGAACAGTTGGCGATAACATCTATGATGATAAATCGGTTGAAGCCACTTTAAAATAGTAAAAAAAAAAGAAATTAAAGCTTTCGCCCGATATATACACTTATGGGAAAAGCCAACGGCAGTTCTAAAAAACAGAAGAAAGAACCTGATTATGAACAGATGTACAAGAAGCTAGAAGAATCTCATGATATATACCACAAATTTTTTGAGGAAGTTAATGACGCGTTCTTTGTTAGTACTAAAGATGGCAAGCTTGTTGATGCCAACAAGGCTTATTGTGAACTCTTTGGCGTTAATAAAGAAGAGATAAAAAAGATAAACGTCATAGAAACATATGTTAATCCGGATGACCGACGTGAATTTTTGACGCGGGTAGAACGAGATGGACTTGTTAAAAACTACCCGGTGAAGTTAAAGAATGTCAATGGAAGAGAGATGGACTGCAGAATTACTGCGGTTACATTATTAAATAAGAAAGAAGAAATTATAGGATATCAAGGCATCATTTACGATGTCACTGAGAAGAAAAAGCTGCAGAAAGAATTAGAGAATACAAAAAATGATTTTCAGCTTTATTTAGATATTTTTGTCCACGACTTTAGAAATTTTATCAGCGTCCCCAACGTCTACACCAGTTTGGGACGTAAAATGGTAGAAGATAGACTTGGTGTATATGAAAAACTATTTAAATCCGGAGACTTGAACAGGTTCTATAAAGTGGTGAAAGATGATCTAAAGAAAACAGATGAGATGCTTGTCAATAATCAAAATGTAATTAAAAAAGCAATAGGTTTAATTGAGAATATTGAAACACTAATGAAATCGCAGCACACAAAAAAAAACTTTACGAAACAAAATCTGAATGAAATATTAAATAGCTGCATTGGTTGGATCAAAGAAAAATACGATTCCAAGATACCACTTTCTATCAACTACTCTGGTATGCCAGGGGCCAATATAATGGCAGATGAGCTTATAAACAATCTTTTTACCAACGTTTTTGATAACGCGATTAAGTATAGTGATAAAAAAAGGACCGAGTTATGGGTTAAAATAGAGGATTCTGTTGAATACTGGGGTGTTAGGATAGCAGACACTGGTTCGGGTATCCCCGAAGGACAGCGGGGAAGGGTCTTTGAGAGATATGAAAGGCTTAAAAATCACGAGGTCTCTGGGAAAGGGCTGGGCGGCGTTCTGATTAAATCTTTAGCAGAGAGATATGACGGAGAAGTCACTATTGAAGATAGAATACCAGGAGATTATACACAAGGCACTTGTTTCATAATTAAATTACCAAAATATACCGTTGATTAAAATGAAGATATTAATAGTCGATGATGAGATAGAAATATGCAGCCTGTTTAAAAATATCATAGAAACGTATGGACATGAAATCAAGTTAGCTTCTAATGGAGACGCTGCTCTAGACACATATAGGAAGTTCAGACCAGACCTAGTTTTAATGGATTATAGAATGCCAGGAAAAGATGGCTTAAAAACAACAGAAGAAATCTTTAATTATGACCCTGAGGCACAAATATTATTTTGCAGCGCTGATTCTTCTGTAAAAGGAAAAGCAATGGAACGTGGGGCAGTTGGTTTTCTTCAAAAGCCGTTTGACCTTGAAGTGTTAATAGACACGATTGATATCTATGAAAAGAAAAAAGTTGAGGTGAAAAAAAATCAAGATAGCAACAGTTTGATAGCTGATATTACATTTTAAGCAAAAGCTGCTCGAACTCATTTTCAACATTTTTAATATTATCATATTATTGATGAGTAGCAACAAAACAAAAAGCTTAAATGATTATATCATAATATGTTTTCAGGTGTGACATATGGTAAAAGACATTGGAGATTATTTTGGAAAAATTGAAAAAAGTGTAAGCTCGACTGAGATAAAAAAGTATCTTTTACCACCTGTTAAAAAACTTGATGAAAAATTAAACGAGCACCCAAAGGCCAAGAAAGCCATTGGATATACTTTTGCTATTGCCGGTGCTGCTATAGGTGGAGGAAACATTACGGCCAGCTTCTATCAAGTTGACTGTATTCCTAGAGAGCTAAATGCTGTTGCTGGAGTAATTGTGTTGTATTTATCCTGCTATGCAGGATATAAAATTCTAAAAAAAGAGCAGGAAAAAGGTCAAAAGCCATAATTTTATCCCTTTTTCTTGTTGGTCTTTTCCGCTTTTTAAGATAGCCACGCAGAAGCGTCTAGAACAATTCTTTTCTCCAGAAAACGACAACCCCGATTATAGAAAGAATTATCGACATCCCCATGACAATTCCAAACGCGTGCGGCGAGTGCTGGAAAGGCAGTTGCAGGTTCATTCCGTAAATGCTTGCGACAAGCGTTGGCAACATTAATATGATTGTTATGGAGGTCAAGAGCTTCATCACGAGATTCAGATTATTTGATATAAGTGAGCCAAATGCCTCAGTCATCTCATTAAGAATATTTGAGTATATCTTCGTCATCTGGATGGCTTGCTCAGTTTCCTCTATCACATCTTCGAGAAGTTCTCTGTCCTGATGAAATTTAGTAAATACCTTATTCTTGGTCAGTTTTTCAATTAAAATTTGGTTTGATTTAAGCGAAGTGGAAAAATAAACCAGGGATTTCTGTATGTTCAAGAGTCTGATAAGTCCTTCATTTTTCATGGATTTTTGTAGATTTTTCTGACTGGAGTAGATTCTCTTGTTGATCATCTTCAGATAATTCAGATAGGTTTTTGCAGAAAGCAGAAGAAGTTTTAATGTGGTCTGTATCTTCTTTGATGTATAAATTTTCTTGGATTTCAGATTTTCTATTATATCATTCTCATAAAAACAGATGGTTATCAAATGGTTTTTTGAAATAATTATGCCCAGTGGTATTGTGGAGTATTCAAATTCGGAAGAGTCTGGGTTTTTTTGTGGGGTTCTGACTATAATAAAAAGAAATTTGCGGTATTTCTCAGTGTCAGGAATTTCCTCAATATCCCTTAAAGATGTAAAAATTTCTTCCGGAATCTCAATAATTTTGTTCAACCATGTGAGCTCCTCATCTGTTGGGCAAACGAGATTTATCCAGCTGCCTTTCACAGGCTTTTCCACCTGTTTCAATTTGCCTTCATACGACCTGAATATTTCCATCATATTAACCTAGTGTTCGCGAGTAGTATTTAAGTTTTTCTGGTTGTTCTATTTACCGCTCCGAAAACTCTTTATGTACCTCTTGACAAGTTTTATTTATGGATGCAAACACAACACAGGGTAAGGCATGGCACGCAGTTGGTATAAAGGATATTCTCAGCCAGCTCAAAACAAGTGAGCTTGGCCTTCGGGAAACAGAGGCCAGGAAACGACTCACTGTCTATGGCAAGAATGAGGTAAAAAGAACTAGGAAGGTAAGTCCATTTAGAATATTCCTAGAGCAGTTCCAGGATTTTCTGATAATAATTCTTATTATCGCTGCTGTTGTTTCCGCGCTGATAGGCCAGATGCTGGACGCAATGGTAATCATAGCAATAGTTATTTTTAATGCTATCCTTGGTTTTGTCCAGGACTGGCGCGCTGAGAAGGCGATAGAAGCACTTAGGCAGATGCTGTCGCCGAAGGCGCGCGTTGTCCGCAATGGCGAAGAGGAAGAGATAGACAGAGTTGAGCTCGTTCCAGGCGATATAATAATACTCGAGGCCGGTGACAAGGTCCCTGCTGATGCTCGGATAATCAAGGAGAGCGATATAATGGTCAGCGAGGCATCGCTGACTGGCGAGTCTGTCCCTGTTCAGAAAACAACAAAAGTTCTGCCGGCAGCTACAGGTTTGGCTGAAAGAGTGAATATGTTGCTCATGGGCACGGTCGTGACAAACGGCTTTGCAAAGGCTGTCGTTGTCGAGACAGGCATGAGCACAGAGATAGGTAAGCTGGCTAAGATGACGCAGGCAGTTCGTGTAGAACAGACACCGCTGCAAAAAAGGCTGGCGCGCCTAGGAAAGAAGCTTGGCATAATTTCTCTCGTTATTTGTGCTTTTGTTGCGGTTGCTGGCTGGTTGCAGGGCAAGCCGGCTTTTGAGATGTTCATGACAGGTGTTAGTTTGGCTGTTGCTGCAATACCAGAGGGTCTTCCAGCTGTTGTCACTATATCGCTTGCGCTTGGTGTAAGAACAATGGCGCGCCGTAAGTCAATAATAAGAAAACTGCCCGCTGTTGAAACGCTCGGTTCCACAACCGTTATATGCACAGATAAGACAGGCACGCTGACAAAAAATGAGATGACTGTGCGGGAGATTTTTGTCAATGGTAAGGCAATAAAGGTCAGTGGCCGCGGTTACGAGCCATATGGTGATTTTTCTGTCAATGGTAAGGTTGTTGAATCTGACGACAGCAGAACTGACAAGGCCATACGACTGCTTTTGAGAATAGGCCTGTTCTGCAACCATGCAACCCTGGAAAGACATACGCGTTCTGGAAGGCGCGGCGCATGGAAAGTCATAGGAGACCCTACTGAAGGTGCGCTTGTTGTTGCAGCAGCAAAGGCCGGAATAAAAAAAGGTGAAGAAGCATTGTCACCGATTGGCGAAATCTCGTTTGACTCAAAGAGAAAGATGATGACGACTGTCCATGCTTGCAACAAAAGAGCGAAGAAAGTCAAAAAAATTGTGGCCTATACAAAAGGCGCTCCAGACATTCTCATAAGGAGATGCACAAAGATATATGACAATGGCAAGGAAAGGAAACTTACGAAAAAAGACATCAACAAGATAACTTCTGTTTACCAGAATATGGCCAGCAGGGCTTTGCGTGTTTTGGGATTCGCTTACAAAGAGCTGCCGTATGGAGTAAAGATAAGTCCCGCAACAGTTGAGAAAGACATGGTCTTTGTCGGGCTTGCCGGAATGATTGATCCGCCACGAAAAGAAATCAAGGAAGCGATAAAGGTCTGTAAAGAGGCAAAGATTAAGGTAATGATGGTTACCGGCGATTACCTGTTGACAGCACAAAGCATAGGAAAGGAGATTGGTCTATGCGGTAAAGCAATCACGGGTGAGCAGTTAGACAAGATGAACGATGAGCAGCTGGAAAAAATAATCACTCAGGTTCAGATATTTGCAAGGGTTTCGCCGCGACACAAGATTAGAATAATTCACGCCCTGAAAAAACACGGCGAAGTCGTTGCGATGACAGGTGACGGCGTCAACGATGCGCCAGCGCTCAAAAAAGCAGACATAGGCGTTGCAATGGGAATAACCGGCACGGACGTTGCCAAAGAAGCATCAGACATGATACTCGTTGATGACAACTTTGCCACAATAGTTTCAGCTGTTGAAGAGGGAAGACAAATTTATGATAATATACAAAAGTTCATCCGTTATTTACTCTCCTCGAATATAGGCGAAATACTTGTGATATTCATAGGCATTTTATTAGGTCTGCCACTCATACTCATAGCCGTACAAATATTATGGATGAACCTTATTACAGATGGTATATCAGCTTTAACACTTGGTATGGAACCAAAGGCAAAAAATATTATGAAAAGGCCGCCGCGAGACCCGCATGCATCGATATTATCGAGAAATGTCTTTCTTGCGCTGCTCGGACTCGGTTTCATAATAGCTGCGGGAACACTGGTGATATTCTATTCAGAGTTTTCAAGGGGAATTGACTTGTACAAGGCAAGGACCATGGCATTTACAGCAATAGTGATGTTTGAGAAGTTTAACATCTTCAATTTCAGGTCGTTCAAGGAACCGCTATACAAGCTCGGATTGTTCACAAACAAATATCTGATAGGTGCAGTTCTGCTGACTATTGGCATGCAGCTGTGTGTGGTCTATGTGCCAGTGTTGCAGACACTTTTCAAAACCGTTCCTTTGGGTATTCTTGACTGGATAGAAATTTTATTTGTTTCATGCTCAATACTTTTAATAGGTGAGTTGTGGAAGTATGCGAATTACAAAAAGGAATTATAGAAACATTACGAGAAGCTGGGTGGACTACTAACTTGACTATTTAAATACTTTTTTCTTAATATAAACAATATCTTTGGTAAAATTTTTGTAAAATTTTGCAAATTAAAATCAAAAGCATTTGCAAACATTTTTATGGGGTGGGAATATGGCTGCTAAGGTTAAGGTAAGAATAGAAAATGTTGTCGCCTCAACCGACATCGGAAAAATCATTTCTCTTGACAAGTTGCTTACAATTCTCGAGGCCAGTGAATACGAGCCTGAACAATTCCCAGGTCTGGTTTATCGTCTAGACGAGCCACATGTTGCAACACTAATATTCAGGTCTGGAAAAATAATCTGTGTTGGTGCACGTTCTATCCCTGACGCGAAATTAGCGCTGAGAAGGGTTGTTAAGAAAATCAAAAAAAGTGGCATACGTGTTAATGAGGAAAAAATCAAGGTGAAGATAGAAAACATCGTCGTTTCCGTGGACCTCAAAAAGGAACTTAATCTAGACATGCTGGCGTTCCGTCTCGAGTCGAGCGAATACGAGCCTGAGCAATTCCCTGGTCTGGTCTACAGGATATTTGAACCAAAAGTCGCGTTCCTGCTTTTCAGTTCTGGCCGTGTCATATGTGCTGGGGCAAAGAGCCTCGCTGCTGTGAAAAAAGCTATCGCTATCCTTCAGAAAAAGCTCAGGTCATTGAAAGCGTGAGTAGAATAAGAGAAGGAACGCCATTTCTCTATTTATTTTAAATTCTCGGATAACTTTCTCTTAAATTTTAATTAGTAATTAATTTTTACTCATGTTCCAATTCTTGAGATAGGCGTTTTTCAAATTTTTTAATTATTTGAGAAGGATTTTCTTCTAGTTTTTTTATATATTTTTCAGCGAATTCTATCTCACTTTTGTAATATTTAATATTTTTTTCGCAGCCCTTAATCTCTGATTTGCAATGCTTTACATAGTTTTTAGCATCAATAATCCAATTTTTTGGTTTGCTTTTTTCCACAACCCGGCGCAGGTCTTCTTGAGCGTCTGGTAAATACTCATCCTTGTACCTATCAAGATCATGTTTTGCTGCTCTTTTCCATTTTTCTGTGTAAGCGATTGCTTTTTCAAGTGCGGTTTTTATTGCAGCCTTTTTCTCCTCTTCATTTACTCCTTTACTCATCAGAGCTTTTATTAATCCTTTTTTATCCAAGAATATTGCACTATCCATAACATCCCTTTCATATTCTCTTCCAGGAAGTAATTTGTCAGCTATTCTGCCAAGTATATTATCACTTTCGTACATGTTACCATCTCTCGTATATGTACTTATTATCTTGTGACAAAAAACTTAAAAACAAATGTGCAAAATACGAAGTAATTACGCACGTGATTTAAAAAGATTTCTGTGAGATTTGGGATAAGCCTAAAAAGATATTCCCACTATTAGATAATTAGTTGAGATAATTAGTTGGAGATAATTGGTTGGGCAGTCGCCAACCATAAAGCACAGATATTATTCAGATATTATTCAATAATTACTTTGAGTTGTTATTATCCAATGGGGCGTGTTGAACACAGTGTCGTACGCATATACGATATAATCTCATAGTTGATGGTGTCTATCATGGATGTTAAAGCAAGATTTGAAGAGTTTCTGAAAAGCAATTACTACAACGACTTACTCCAACTATGCAAAGAAGGAAAGACTTCTTTGGTAATTGACTTCTCATTGCTTGACCGCTTCGACCCGATGGTTGCTGACCAGCTTTTGGAGGAACCTGAAAAAACTCTTGACGAGTTCCAAGATGCCATCAACAATATAGATCTTCCGGAGTATGCTGAAATCACGGTAAGGGTGAGAAATCTGCCAGAGCGCAGAAATATCAGAATAAGAAACCTGCGTGCCAAGCACCTTGACAAGTTTTTTTGCATAGACGGCATTGTGAAATCAGCCTCGGAAGTCAAGCCACAGGTTTACTTGGCTGTCTATAAGTGTCCGGACTGTGGTTCCCTGATAGAAGTGGAACAAACGGGAAAAATAATGAGAGCGCCGAACTTCTGTGAATGCGGGAGAAGATCCGGCTTCCAGCTTGTTGAAAAAAAGATGGTCGATGTTCGATGGCTGCGCGTCAATGAGCCGTTTGAGATTACGACAGGTGAGCGCCCGGGAGAAATAGCTGTTTTTCTCAAAGGCGACCTAACAACACCGGAAATACAGCGAAAGACAGACCCCGGTAATAGGATAAAAATCATAGGCATTGTGAAGGAACTACCTATCCGAATATCTGGCAGAGAGTCCACAAAGCGTGACATATATATAAATACGAATTATGTTGAACCTTCTGATATCGAGTATGAGGAGCTTGAGATTACAGAAGAAGATGAAAAAAAGATAAAGGAACTCGCAGAAGATCCGAAAATATTTGAAAAGCTCAGCAGTTCTATAGCACCGACCATTTATGGTTTTGAAGAAATTAAAGAGGCAATTGTCATGCAGATGTTCGGTGGCGTGCCTCACAAGATGCCGGACGGCACACGGGTAAGAGGCAACATCCATATACTGATAACAGGCGACCCAGGCACTGGTAAAAGCCAAATCTTGAAACTCGTTAGTGATGTGATACCACGTGGCAAATACGTCTCTGGTAAGGGTGTGACAGGCGCCGGCCTTACAGCAAGCGTCAGAAAAGAGGAAGAACTGTCGGGTGGCTGGGTTCTCGAGGCAGGTGCGCTTGTCCTGGCAAACAAGGGACTGATAAGTATAGACGAATTTGACAAGATGAACAAAGATGACCAGATAGCCATGCACGAGGCAATGTCCCTGGAGACCATAAGCATAGCCAAGGCAAGTATAACAGCCACGTTACCTAGCCAGACAGCTGTTCTTGCTGCTGCCAACCCGAAGTTCGGACGATTCGATCCGATGCGGTCCATAATAGAACAGATACAGATACCAGAAACCCTTATGAGCAGGTTTGATTTAAAGTTCGCACTGAGAGACCTGCCTGACCGTGCCAGGGATGACCACCTGGCTGAGCACATACTCACATCAAGGATATCACCAGAAACAGTTTTGCCAATAATTCCCCCGTCTCTGCTTAGGAAATATCTGGCGTATGCAAAGATGAGATGTACGGAGATGAAACTGACAAAAGAGACATCTAAAGTTTTGAAAGACTTCTATGTGGATATGCGAAACAGGTACGCAGGCGAGGAATTGACACCCGTATCAATAACCTTGCGACAGTACGAGGCGCTGCTCAGGATGGCCGAGGCTTCTGCCAAGATAAGACTTGATAATAAAATCACTGTAGAGGACGCGCAGCGTGCGATTAAAATTATGAAATTCTCATTGCGTCAGTTAGGATACGAGCCAGAGACAGGAAAGATAGACATAGACCGTATCGAGTCAGGCATAACAACCAGCCAGCGTAGCAGAATCAGGGCTGTGCTCGAAATTATAGACGCCCTGCAAGAAGGGGAAAAGGAGGTTTCTGTCGAGGATGTTAAGGCATCTGCGTCAGAAACACGCGGTATGTCAGATGCAGATGTTATCGAAATCATTGACAGGCTCAAGAGGGACGGCACAATATTCGAGCCCAGGGCAGGTTATATTAGGAGAGTATAAGGCTAGGAAGTTGCTTTAGTTGAAGATATTCCATTTGCCCGATTTCTCATCCTTTCCTTCCATGAATCGTAGTCAGCAACTGTTTTTCTCATCTCGTCTACTATTTCTTTTAAATCTGTTTGAAGGTTGTCTACCCTTTGGAACATCTCTGCTATATCAAAACGCACAATATTCATTCTATATTCGAAAAATATTTTAATAATATTAACAGCATCTTTCTTTTCTTCATCTTTTATATATTTGAAGAAATTTTTTAGTATAGAATCTTTTTTTTCATAGTGTTTACCATAATAAGATTCTGCAATATATTCTATACTATTCTTTACTTTAGGATAGTCTTTTGTGCCTAAATCGAGGTCTTCGCGAGATTTTTTAGATATTTTATTCAAATTATTTTTGTCGTAGCTCTTACCTTTCATCTTATCTAATGCGAACCCCACATCCCACATAAATGATTTTATTTCATTTTCATAACCGGCCAAAAAAGATTTTAGATATTCCAAACAAAGCTCTTCATTGTTTTTATGTTTATTCAAAATATCCACAAAGTTTTCATACCAAATACTCGGGGTATCGCCTTTAACATAAGAGTCTGCAGTCAAAAAACCCATAACTTTACACTGCTCTAATTCAGAACAATTCCCATAGCTATCTACTTCATTATTTATAGACACAAAATCACTATTTAACACAATCTTTTAATCATCTTGTACTCTTTGATTACGTACCCCAGAAATTTATTTCTTTCGCCAAGGTCCACTGCTATTTTTCTGGCTAGAGATGGGTTGTGCTTGAATATCACGAAAAGTTGCTCTTTCATAAAGTCGTAGAAGTCGAGTGTTTCACCTTTGAGCGTCTTCTTCAGCTTTTTTTCGTCCTTGTCAGATATTCCAAGGATATCATCATGAGCCATATCAACCAGTTTTTCCATAAAATCCATTATAATCACCACTCATTAGTAATTATTAATTCACTTCTTTAATTATATACTACTATTTGGTGGTATATAAAGATTTCGGTAGGCCAAAACATAGCGAAAACACGGCAGTTACAGGTGTGAGAAGGCTTTTTTCACGGTCTGTTTTAAAAAGATTTGCCGCTATTTATATTCATGCCAGAGCAAAAGCGCTTGACAGCGGTAAAATGCACGATAAAAGACCTGACCAGTGGTCAGTACATAAAACAAGAAGGGTTCAACCCGAACTATATTCTTACACCGCTTGGTAGGATGATTTCCCGTGCCAGGATAATGGCTTTTGTCGTTCACAAGTATCAGTCAGAGAACAGGGAGTACTCAGCCATAACCATAGATGATGGCACAGACACTATAAGAGCAAAGGCGTTCAAGGGCATGTTGATATTCGACGGTGTTGAGCAAGGGGATCTTGTGGACGTGATAGGCAAGGTTAGGCAATGGAACGAAGAGATTTACATAATACCCGAGATAGTGTACAAGGTGGAAGACCTGAACAGCATCACGCTGAGAAGGCTTGAACTCAAGAAGCAGGAAGAAGAGGACAGAAAAATAAAGAAGATGGTCCAGGAAAAGCAAAAGGAAACATCAGATCTCGACGAGCTCAAGCGGCTTATGCAGGAAAGGCACCATATAGAGCCAGAGCGTGTTGAGGCAATCATCGCATCAGAAGAGATGACAGAGACAGAAAAGCCAAAAGACACTGGAAAGAGCAAGGAGCAGGTGCTCGAACTCATTGAAAAGCTCGATTCTGGTGAAGGCGCAGACTATACGGACATAATCGAAGAATCCGGCTTAGACGAACAGACCATTGACCCGATAATAAATGAACTCTTGGCTGACGGTGCGTGCTTCGAGCCCAAGCCCGGCAGGATAAAGAAGCTGTAAACGCAGAAATTATAAATTATTAATATTTCCTTTAGAGAATAATTACCACAGGATGTTTTTATGAGCGCAGTAAAAACCTTGCGAGGAATCTGGAGAACATTTTTCTGGCTTGTGCGGGAAGAATGGGGCGAGATGGATCACAAGCTCTTAAAAATCGTTAGTGGCGCCATAAGCCTTGTAATTGCTGTGGCTTTCTGGTATTTTTTATTCAGAGGATTTTAGTTCCCCCATTTCTAATCCTATTTCTAACCAAGACCATGCCCAGATGACCGCTTCGAAAGCGCGGACAAGGTCGCCTTTCTCCAGAAAATGTTTCGAGTCGCTTACGTAAGCATGGATGTTTTTCAGAAACTGGTCTCCTTTTTCTTTGCTATTCACGTTCACGTTCGGTAGCTTTTGTTCTATCTTTTCGAGCCATTTTTTGGTTTCTGCTCTTAATTCATCTTCAATCATTATCACACCATTATTTTTTCATTATTTTTATTATGCCACATGTTTAGGGCTTCTTCTTCTTTGAAGTGAAGGCTGGCCGGGATAATAATGCATGCGGGCGTGTCGAATTCATCATGCACGAGTCGTTCTATTATGTCGTATCTTATCACACGCTTTTCCGTGCCTAGGCATGCGCAGGCCACGATTTTCTTGTTGTTCAGCATGTCCTTTTTGTCAGCATCTTCTATTATTTTCAGCGCTTCTTTTACTGCCATAGGCTCTGGCTCGACATCAAGCAACACAAGCGTGTGTAACCCATGCTCTAAATTCTTGTAAATCTTCGCTATCCAGCTTGTGGGTTTGTAATTTTCCTGCGGCTTAGGCAGCGAAACAGTCTCACCAAACTTATATATCTGCAGACCTGTTTCAGCAATAACAGAAAATATGCTTGGCGCATGCACGATTCGCAACGGCAGGCCCATCTTTTCAGCAGACAGCATAACCTCTATATGCGTTGTCGCTGTGAAAGGATCGCCGGGAACAAGTATGGCAATGCTCTGGTCTTTCGCATCTTTCAAAACTTTATCCAGACCCTCTTCCATATCTTTTCTTTCCAGTATCTCTATCTTTTTTCTGGCCAGTTTCTCTAGATTTTTTTTGAATCCAATCCATTTGCTCGTGTATCCTTCAATATATACCTTCTGACAATTGACCAACGCTTCTACGGCCTTCAGCGACAGGTCTTTTTCCTGCATGCCTATACCGACAAGATACAACATCATTATCACTGAGATAATGTTGATAGAAACTTTAAAACATGTTTCTAGTCATATATAAAGTTATTTTTCGTCAATTGTCGTACAAAAAACTTTTTATTATGATTGGTCAGATATTTGTTTAGGTGATAACCAATGGTTTTTGAAGGATTGGTAGGATATGCAATTGCTGTCCTATTCGGACTAGCATTGGCAGAGTACACCAAAATCAAGAAGAAAGGAATCGAGAAACCATTCGCATGGATCATGGGCGGCGCAATATTAATCCTGGTTTCCAGCTTGTTTGCACTACCATGGGGATGGACAATCTTTAGCATTGCAACAATAGGAATAATCGGTGAAATAGTTGGTATACTTGGTTTCATTGCCGTGCTGGTAGGTGGCCTTTGGGCTGTCTATGAGCTATTGTTCGGTTAAGAACCAAGACTCTGTCCAGCTGCTTCGGCAGCTATTCTTTTTTCTTTTGTTTTAATTGTTCTTTGCGTATTGGAATGCCTCAGAATAAGATATCATATCAGATTATTTCTTCTTACTCAGAACCCTTTTGATTATCTGCGCTGCCAGGAACCCAGTATTGCTGGGCAGCGAGCGGTCAGCTATTTCCACGATGTCCATACTGCCTATATTATAATTACAAATAGTATCAATGATGACGAAAACCTGCTCCGGCCGCAGCCCGCCAGGTTCTGGCAGGCCAGTTTGAACATATGGCGGGTCAAAAACGTCCATATCAACCGTGAGATGTACTGGGCCAGCCAGTTTTGGTATGTTTGCAACATCTTTGATTTGTTCAGCCCGAGATAAATCATCTTCTTTTGACCACGACCGTACGCCCAGCTGCATAATTTTAGAAATCTTTGACGCATGATATGCCCATGTCACGTGACTGTACTTCAACCCAAGATATTCAGGCCTCAGGTCAGCATGGGCATCCAGCTGAACAATGGTTTTGGGCCGCAGCTCCTCAACTATGGGCAGGCTTATCAGGTGCTCGCCACCGACAAAAATCAAAAACGCATTAGGATTGGCACTTCGTATATCCTTTATTGTTTCCCTCAGCCTTTCTGCTGTGAGATCATAAGAGCCTGTTACAACCTCAAGGTCGCCGACATCACATATCTTCTCGAAGACGTTCCTTTTATCGTCCCAGTCTTCTGTCAGTTTCAGCGACTCGCGAACCACGACAGGTCCATATTGGCTTGTCTCACTCACAGACGTAGACGAAAAAGGAACCCCAATAAACACGACCTCAGCCTCTTCTAACGAGTGGTTATATGGCACGAATGTGTTTGTTGTGTATAACATGATTACACCTACCAAACTTATTTGCCTAGAAATCTTTTAATCTTATATATACCCAAAGCAAGCAACAGTCCTTTTTTGTTGCATTTTTCCAATTCTGAAAACAACCCCGGATGATATAATTCTAATTTCTCTCTTTTTAAATTTCCACGTATATAATCCCAAACAAGTTTATCAGTGTCCACGAAGGGGGTTTGTTCCCTTAATTCGTTGAACTCTTTCCAAGAGGACCTAACCCACGAATATAAAGGGATGTGAGAGAGTTTTGACATAAATAAACACCTATAATTTCTTATCCTGTTTTGTTATCACTTTCCTTATTTTCCGGTTTTTTTTCTCTTCGCTACCACGCTTATATTCGCTTTTTAATATATTTTTGAAGCGTGCCACAAGCTCATTACCAATACCCTGCACCTGCTTCAGCTCCTCTTCAGACGCTGTGAAAACCTTTTCCGGCGTTTTCAGATGAGTTAGCAAACGACGCGCAAGCGTCGTGGACACAGATGGCAGGCCCGCGACCAAAAACTCTTGCGCTTCTTCGAGCGTTCTGAATTTTCTCTTAACACGGATGCTGACCTCTCTTTTCTTGCCAAGCTGTTCGCGCTTGGCTATCTGATAAAGCAGACCAGCTGTTTCCTTCGCGTCCTTGGTCCAGAGAATCGGAATCTGATAATCTATGGCTATAGAACCCAATGCGCCACGCAGCGCGTTCTTGGTTATACGCTCATTGAATTCATCGCTTTCCAGAACCAGGACAGGCCTTTGGACCTGCCGCAACGCAATCAATTGATTAAACAACCTGCCATCGAGAATACTCTGAACAAAATCAGCAGCAGTTTTCCTTTCTATCAAAACACGGTCAGACAACACAAAATCGCCAACAGGCAGCTGTCTTTCCTCGATAACACAGTCATATTCATTAAGCAGGTCTTTGACAAGCTGCTCTCTGTTATCAAGAATTATTTTAACTTTTTTTTGCTCTTTTTTCTCCTCTTTCTTTTCGTTAGCCATGGTAATTCACCCAGCCTTACGCTTTGCTAAAATCCTTCAGCGTCTTTTCCTTCATTCTATAAAGGATTTTTGTCATCTTGCTCTCTTTATGTTTTGCAGCCCAGTAATATGCCTCGTCGCGCGTGTTCTTGGTTATGAGTATGTAGACACGACCCATTTGCTCTCTACCGACCCTGCCCCGGCGCTGGACAGTTCGTATTGCCGAAGGCACAGGCTCGTAGAATATTGCTGCTGTGGCGCTGCCTAAATGCAGCCCTTCTTCACCTATGCTCGTGCAGACAAGGCAGTTGTAGAACCCAAGGTCGTAGTCATTGATAAGTCTTACCTGCTCCTTTTGGTTCAAGCCACGCGAGCCAGCCTGACCTATGAGGGCAACAGGTTTGCACCCCGCCGTCTTCTTAAGTTCCTCAATTATCTTGTCTACTGTATCTCTGTATTGTGTGAATATTATCAACCGCGCATCCTTGCTGTGCTCGAATTCCTGCGCAACGATTGAGCATAGTTTAACCATTTTCGGATGCTCTTTACCCTCGTCAATGAGTTCTTTGAGTAGGCGTGCAGCATCCTTAAAGTTCTTATTCGCAATCAGACGGGCAGCTGCTTTTGTACCGCCATCAATCCCCTCGCGTACAACTTTATCCATGTATTTTTTCATGCTGTGCAGGCATTGTGTTTCCAGAAGCATAATTGCATGGTCCACCTTAATAATCTCTGCTATCAAAGACATGGCTGCGAAGCTTGAGCCGCTTTTGCTGCGCGCCAGGCTTTGCTGCAGGGTCAGCAACTGAGATTTGGTAACGCGCGAAGAACGGATTATGTTCCATTTCATCAGCATATTCAGCTTTTCATCCTTTATCTGTTCCAGATATTTTTTGATGCTCTGCATGGGCTTTGTGAGCTCCAGTTCGACCCACTCCGTTTGCACGGACTTTATGTAAGGCGTGACATCAGTATCATCCTTTGTCCTTACCTCTACATTCTTAATGAAAAGCGCCTTTTTAACTTGTTCTATTTTATATCGGTGCCCGCCAGGCGACGCAGTCAGTGCAAGTATGAGAGGCTTTTCCGATTGCTGTATGTATTTCTTTGCGACGTATGTGTATGCATAATTCTTGACAGCCCGATGCGCTTCATCTACGATAAGAAGAGAGTAATCCTTCATATTTAGTACGCCCTTTTTCAGGTCATTGCGTATGGTCTGAGGCGTGGACACGACAATATCTGCTTTTTTATAGAGCTCCCCGCGTTCGGTCGGTTTTATCTTACCGGTTATGACCTTTATCTCATCAGGCCCGACTTTAAGAAACCGGTCAAGGCTTTTCTTGTGCTGGTTCACGAGTGGCTTGCTGGGCGCCATGAACATGATTTTCTTGTGCATGTCCTGTTCCAGTCTGTAGGCAGCGACAAGCGCAGCTAGAGGTGTTTTACCCATACCTGTCGGCAGCACGACCAGCATGTTGCCATCAAGCGCGCGCTTTGCTATCTTTTCCTGATACGTCCGCCTTTCCATACTCCGCGGGTTTATCCAGCGATGCTCTACATAATCAGTCATGATAATAACTTCAATGGAAAAATTTAATAAAGCTCGAGATATAAGTTTATTTATGTGTTTTAAAGAGCTGCTCAGGCCAGAATGGAAAAAATTTGTTTTACCAATTATTTTCATAATACTTTTCTTATTTACAATAAGCACATTTTATTCTGTCGCTTCTGTTATGGATAAATATGTTTGTGATATCGCTTCCTTATTTCAACAACAAGAGGACAGTTTCAAACAAAAGGATATGGTTGCTTTTAATCAAACAGTTGAAGAAATGAACACTTTGAGAGAAGAAATGATGAATGAATTGAAAT
>JAOZPR010000039.1 GCA_029932645.1 Candidatus Aenigmatarchaeota archaeon
AACTGTTGAATACCATTTTTCTTTGTAAATCTCATAAATGAACTGCTTTTTTATTTTTTCAATGTTTTTTGGTATTTCTTTTCCAAGATATTTTTCCTTCTTTTTGATTTTATTGCCTTCTCTCATACTGTGTTCTAAATAATAATATACTAGCTTTCCTATGGGCTTCTTTTTTATTCTCACCATACTATTTTATACCCCTACATATTTATAAAGTTTTCTGTTTTTAATAAAAAGTAGTGGTAAGTTATTTTCAATAAAATGTGGTCACGCGGAAGCCGATATAATTAATTATTAATATCTTCAGCCGATATTATAGATATACATGCTAAAGGGGTGCTTTGAATGGATGATTTTCTCAAGTGGCTGGCTGTTGCAGTCGGACTTATGATAGTTTTGGTTGTAATATTCGCTATAGGGCCTTTTTCTTTCGGAGAGCAAAAAATAGAGGCAAAGATACAAGAGACTTTGGATGTTACTGTAGGTCCTTATGCAGTTGAAAATTCAAAGCGCATCAATATTCCGGAATTCAGCACTGTGAAAGAGGTCAGCAGGCGAACATTTGATATAGGGGACCACAACGTGAGCAGTGGCTTGCTGACAGGCACACAGGGTTATAATTATCACTTCGATGTTATCAGGGATTATGTGAAATCTGCCGTGTTGTCTTTTATTGTTGAGTCTACCAATGGCTACGGACCATTAAAAATAGATGTAAATGGTCAGACTGTCGAATCAGAAAATTATCAGAGAGGATTCTACAACGTTCCTATAGATATTTCGTTGCTTGAGAACAGTAATGTATTATCTCTTACCCCAGCAAGCTCCACATGGCGCTTATGGGCGCCTAATCACTACTATCTGAAAAACGTCACGCTTAACATAGAAGAGTATATGAGTAAGGAGAAGAGCATTGAATTCACCATCGAAGACAATGAAGCCAATATAAGCGAGGCGCAGATTGTTCTATATTTTGATACGAACAAAGGCTCATTAGACATATTCGTCAACAATGAAGAAGTATTCTCCGGATTGACCGTGCCCACGCACCGCGCAACCGTTGCTACAGACTTGCTCAAACAAGGAAAGAATTATATAGAACTTGTCGCAGGCCCAGACAGTGCTTACGAGGGCTCTGGCTATCTCTGGTTCAAATATAAGGAGAAAAGAGAGCGTGGCCTTGAGAAGATATTCCAGATAAATTCAGAAGATTATGAAAGGTTTGTGCGCGGTGAGGTCGCGTTCGATATCAGCTCTGTGGCGCACTCAGGCAAACTTGTCGTGACACTAGAAGACCCGTCAGGAGCAGAACACCAGATAGCACGAGAAACAGCAGCGAGCGGTCATCATTCATACCTGTTCGAGAAGAGCGACATTGGACAGGGTGTGAACACGCTCAGAATATCGTCGCAGGAAGGTGCTGTGTTTACAATAACGGCGCTGAGCATCAATTACTAGCGCACATAATGCGAGATTGTCTTCAAAAGCCGAGTGAGATTGACATAAAATAAGTAAGTCAGAAGGCTATACTTTCAGCTGCGCGCAGCTGTTCTACAATTCTTTACAATTCTTTTCTATCTTCAGTTGGCAGGCTTTACCTTTGTTTTTACTATTTCTCATACTAGATATTCGCTATTTGTCGTATATTCCGTCCAATAGAAATCTTTATATAGTGCCACCTGATAGTAGTAATAGTGGTGAGGTGTATGAAAATTAGAAGTCGTGTTGGTGAATTGCCTGAATATGTTGGTAGAATAGGCAACGGTTTCGAAAAACTAGGAAAGAAAATACCGCAAACAAAGATACGTGATTATCTGTGCAAAATTCCCGAGAAGGCAAAAGACGGTCTAGAGACTTATGATTTTTCAATACTTTTTGGTGACATATGGAACCTTTTAGATGAGGCTACAGGCGGTTCTTATAAAGGAGACGGAAGAGAGGTTTTGAAAGATATTGAAAAGATATCCAAATATTTTTCTAAATTTGCCTAAATTGTCGAGGTGGGCTTATGAGAGACCCACAGACTTCTAGTAATTTGTATAATAAATTTAAATTCCCAGACCTCCGTGCCGAAATCGGGTTAAGAAGAACAACACGGCAGCCACAGCTAACAATATAATTATATAATTAGATATGAACACAGCTATTGATCCGTACCAGCCCTGTGTAATTATAACAAGATAGAGTGCAACAGCCATAACCCCGGAATAGCTCTTAAAATTCAGCGCAGACTTCTCAGGTTCGTGTGTTATGCCAGCTGCCACCTTTTTTGTGAATAATAAGATGAATAGGCTGGGAAGTAAAATCAGATTAACAAGATCCGTAAGGAAAACACCGGTTACTTGGGATGGTTGTACCCTCAGAATATCAAAGAGTATCATTTCCAGAATTTCTTCCATGTCACCACTGTTCTAAGTTTTGCGCGTTCTCGTATTTATAATTTTTCGTGCGGAAGGTTATGTAAATTTTACTTATATCGCCTATAACAATCTTTAAATAAATTTTTCTTCTAATAGTTCTTATATAAATTTATCACTTTTTAGTGATACTAATAGTGATTATTATGTCCCCACAAACACTGATGCGGCCGCAAACACAACAGCCAGAAGTAGACATGTTCGAGCACTTTTTTGGAGAGAAAGTTGGGTATTCTACACCAAGTGCCAATGAATTAAACGTATTGGAGAAATATCTAACAGACC
Organism: Candidatus Aenigmatarchaeota archaeon; assembly: GCA_029932645.1. GTDB lineage: Archaea > Aenigmatarchaeota > Aenigmatarchaeia > GW2011-AR5 > JAGGXF01 > JAGGXF01. The sequence goes on from JAOZPR010000039.1 coordinate 2,703, forward strand.
CCAAATTTTTATCAGAATATACTTCTTATCTTGCCAAAAACCAAGACCCGACAGAGCTGATAGAAAGGGAAGCGTTGCAATATAAAAAGCCACCCGAAATTGAAAAAATCAAAGGAAAGATTAACCTCTTGAAAAATAATTATCAATCATTCAAAAAAGCTCTTGAAAGAATCAATCAGAAAGATATACAGCCCGAGGTAGACTTGGTTAAAAAATATCTTAATAAGGAGACACTGGAACAATACAACCGTCTAGTCAGGGTGCAGAATGCATATAGAATAGGTTTTGAGGACTATGAATTCACTCGAGAAGAATCCATTCCAAAATTCTTGGAGAAAGATGATATCTTGACGAAACCTGATAAAAAATCCAAATTTAAGTTGCGAAAGTATCCGGACATGCCAACAAATCTGACATTCTTAGACATTTTCAAAGATTTTGATATGCTTGGGTACTACGAAGATTTGAAAAAGATAGACGAACCAAAGCAATATAATAACTATGCGCAGAAAAAAACAAAAGAAATTCGCGCACTTGAGCCATTCCAGAAAATCTTGAAGTGGGAACTTAAGAAGCAAATTAGAAACGATTTTAATGCTCATTTAACTCCAGAGACGCAAAAAAAGTGGGAAGAGAACTTCAACCTGCTGGATTATATCAAAGATCCAAAAAGTTATGATCCATTGGCCGGGGTAGAGGCTCTTTTCAGGGCGTCTTATGAAGAGGTTTCTCATAGAACAGCGGTGCATCTTCTCCGATATTATGAGCAATTAAAAGACTTGGAGTCTTACACAGATGTTATACTCAATAGGAGAGTTTGGTCTGCCAAAGTTAAGAAAATTATTGAAAAACATAAAAAAGCTTCTAGCCTGTCAGCATGGGTTCTAAAATATCTGTTTGGAAACGACTCCATGCAAATAGATAACATAATTACAGAAGACGAAGCAAGACTGGCTGCCAGATTCTATGCTGTTAAAGATATTCTCAAGCCGTGGAGGCGTAGAAAGTTTGTCAATAGTTATTATAGTTTTGTAGATTATTTGGGTTCAGAGGACGGAAATATATTTAAAGCATCTGAGAATTGCATACCGATTTACACAGATTTGGATACGCTTGAAGATATGTTTGATGAGTACCACAAGGGCAATAAGTATGGTTATTATAGAGTCAAGAGTCAGGAGCGCTGGTACAGAGAACGCAGAGAAGAGGATGGTATCTGGATAAATCTAGATAATAGAATAAACAAAGATGCCGGATGGTCATACCGGTTGGCTGACCGTATAACCGATCCGCTAGCAAAGATTTATGATTGGTTTAAACCAATATTAGGGGAAACCAAGCACGGAGGCAAGGCCATGACAGAAAGTAAAGTTGCACCGCAGCTGAGTCCGTTTATCGTACTTCCACTTGCCTTCTATGTGTTTAAAACAACAGCTTTAGATAAAGACTTCAGAAAGAAGATAAAAAAACTAATAAAGAAGTCAATCGACCCGGAGGAAATAATTAAGATTTTAGGGCCCACGGGTCAAAGGTTTATAGCGCACAGGGCAGCTCTGGAAAGATTCCAGGCAGCGGAAGGTCCAGAGCCAGTATAGCGAGTTCTTCCTTTTTCTTTCCAAGAGAAAAAATATATATGTCTCTTGGGCAATTAGTTTATAGAATTTGAAGAGATTTCACTAGATTTTAGTATTCAGAAGTGTTTTTCATGGT
>JAOZPR010000003.1:0-17886 GCA_029932645.1 Candidatus Aenigmatarchaeota archaeon
CAAACTTCTCGGACATTAATATAAGTATTATTGCTTCTTTTTAAAACTTTGGGTAAGGACAGGGTTTGACTGGACTTCGATATTCATGATGATTAAAATCTAAATCTTATAAGCTATGCCCTATAAATATAAACAATCGTGAGGTGATTATGATGGCTGAAAAGAGAAAACTCAAGTTTGGTATTAATCATGGGGGTCCGGCGTTCTTTAGCGATGCTGCGACAATACGGTTTAATGAGGCCAAGTTTGCGCTTGATTTTAAACAAACATCTCCGCGGACAGATGAGCTGCCTGACGGACCGCACGACAGCATAGTAATACATCATAACGTGATAGTTGTTGATCCGCTGATGGCAAAAAACCTTGTTGATGTGATGGACAACCTTGTAAAAAAATATGAGAAGCAGTTCGGGAAGATAAAAACATTCGGGAAGAAAAAAGGTATAAAAAAGAGACAAGCTGGTAAAAAGAAGTATTCTGTGGGCACATCAAGTTATATTGGGTAAACTACAAATAAAAACAAATAATAGCTCCGCCAGGAATTTCGCAACCCATCCTTGTAATATCGAAGCCTAAGTTTCTTTTGGGTGAACTTAAGCCTTTTCTTTACAAAGAAAAGGGTTAGTTCGAACCTGGGTCACGAGGTCCAGGGCCTCGCATCCTTGGCCACTAGACTACGGAGCTATTGAAATGGGATAAAAACTTAATTGCTGAAAGGTTTTAAAACTGAAGGGGTTTTGAATTAGCGGGATTGTATAGCCTTTGATCCTTCTTGTGTTATGACAAGACAAGACGAACCCACAGGATTTATCTGGTTTATGTATCCCATATTCAAGAGGTTTCTAACCGCAGAGTTAATTTCTGGTTTTGTTATTCTGCTTCCATCTGTCTGTAAAAATCTTATAAGCTCTTGCTTGGTTATTAGTTTTGACTTGGAAAGCTTTTCCAGAATCTTTGTCTCTATATCAGATTCCAATCACATCACCAATCTTTCCCTTATTATATTTGCCTGGTTCTTGCCCTTAAGATTTTCTACTATTTTTAGAGCGAAGAGTATGGCAGCCCCTGCTGCCTGGCCTGTTATTATGTTGCCATCTTGCACAACTTTTGCTGACCTTGGCTTTGGTATTTCTTTCTCCATGCCAGGATAAATCGTCGCTTCCTTGTCGTCCAAAATTCCAGTAGCAGCCAATACAGCCGGGCTTGCGCATATGGCGCAGACAAGCTTGCCTTTCTCATTAAAACTTTTGATTATGTTTTTTAGTGCAGCGCTTCTTAAAAAAACTTTGTAGGCGTTGCCGCCTGGCAGGATTATAGCAGAGTATTCGTCTGGGTTTACGTCATAAAGTTTCTTGTCTGCTATTGTTTTTATATTGTGTGCCCCTTCAAGAACAGTTGATGTCAGACCTACGGTGGTAGTGGGTATTTCAGCCCTTCTGAGCACGTCTATAATGCTACATGCTTCTATCTCTTCAAACCCATCTGCGAGAACAACCATGACTTTCATTAACAGTCCCTCTGTTTGATTTTTTTAAATCCTCGTGCTTGTTTTCTAAACCCTCATAATAATGGTATTAATTTAAATAAACAACTATTAAAAATTAAGTTATAATTGATAATAATTCAGAATTATTTCGCAGAGGTGAAAAATATGGGAACTATCGGAATGAGATTTTTGTCTATAAGCGGAAAGGTAAAGAAACAGGTAAAAAATAAAATAAGTGTCGGTTCTTCTCCTGTTATAGAAGATGTTGAAGAAAGAAAAACAGGACTTCCTGGGCTTGACAAAATTTTGGCAATAAAATTCGCCTTCAAAACAAAATACGACCCGGATGTTGCCGAAATAGAATTGAAAGGAGAGCTCATGTACCAGACAAAAGAGTATGAAAAAGTATTGAAAGAGTGGAAAAAGAACAAGAAGCTGCCAAAAGAGATGATGGTCGACGTACTGAATACTATATTCAGAAGATGCCTGTCAAAGGTTATAGTGATATCAGAAGAATTGCAACTTCCGCCGCCAGTCAGATTTCCGCGGGTGACGACAAAAGAAAAATCTTAAATAGAAAGTTTAATAATTAGCATATAGATAATCGGTCTATGGGTGAGGTGGTTTGGTGAAAAATCTGAAAATTCAAGACTCTGTTGAAAAGTCTTTTCGATTTTCTTTTCAACTAAAAAAGTTTTTGCCATATTTTGTCTTTCAGCTAGTTGTTTTTGCCTTTATGGCAATTCCAATATGGAACATGATTAAAGCAGCGACAATGGGAAATTTGAATGCTTTATCGGTTGCCGCGGCCTTTGCCTCAAACTTTGGAACCATGATGCTTGGAGTGCTTGTAGCCATTGTTCTTGGCGTGCTTGTTCAGGGCACCTATATTCATAACTACCGGTTCAAAAAGTCGCTGAAGAAGAGCTTTAATTTTGCCAAGAAAAAATTCTGGAGCCTGCTTGGTGTTATGCTTGCTATCGCTGTTCTGACAACCATTGCATCTTTAATTCCAGTGCTTGGGTGGTTGCTTTCATTAATCGTGACTTTGGCGCTTATCTTCGGTTTTCAGGCAGTTGTTCTTAATAACATGGGCTTCAGCAAGGCCATTAAAAAATCATGGAACATATTCAGAAAGAACTGGCTTGGTGTTTTGGTCGCAGTTATAGTAATGTCTGTGATATCCATAGTGATTGCTTTCCTATTTGCGATACCGATGCTGTTTGTACTTTTCTCAGCAATTGCGTCCTTTTCATCGGGGACTGCTACAGCATTTTCAGAATATGCGGTGCTGTTGTTGTTAACAGGTCTCGTGTTTTTGCTGGGTTCAGCGATTTCCAAGGTGTTCCAGATAGCGTTCCTGACAGAAATGTATATGAAACTAAAAGGCCGGTAGGCCTTTTCTCTTTTTTATTGTTGGGCTGGCGCCAAAAATCTTTATATAGTTACTACACTATAATAATAATACCTGATTCTGGGTAGTCTGTCGTATACGCGTTAGAGGGGAGAATATGAATTCAACAGAAACGCCAAAAGTGCCAACTATAGAAATGATAAATAAAAGGATTGAAAAATGTTTGAAAGAGTACAACAGCTTTCGTATCCACTCTATATACAGAAACCCATCATTATACGCACTTGGTTTCTTTAAGCTCAATGAAAAAATTAATCTGGTTGTGTATCCGGAACATGAAGTAAAAAAAGAAGAAATGAAAAAAGTTTTAGAAGAACTTGGTTGTAAGGCGCTTGATGAAAGAATGAACCAGTTTTTTATAGAAGTATCGGAAACGGAAATTGATAAAAGTGAGTATGATGCTTTAGCAGCGCTTGTCGAAAATATAGAGAAATATTCTAAAATACCCAAAGAGCCGCACTACCCAAAAAATGCCTAAATCATAAACTAATAAAACCTTTCTTGATGAAATATAGTTATGAAACATCATTTGTTCTTCGTGACCGGGAATGCGGGGAAGGTCAGGTCGTTGAACAATATTCTCAAAGAGCTGAAAAGCAATGTCGTGGTGGAACAGCTGAAATATAATTATCCTGAAATAAAGGACGATGAAAAGATAGAAACCGTTGCATTGCTCGGTGCGAGCTATTGTTATAAAAAATTCGGGAAAGGTGTCATTGTCACGGATGTTGGTCTGTTTATAGACGCGTTGAACGGGTTTCCGGGAATTAACACAAGCTTTGTGCTGAAAAAGATAGGAACTATCGGCCTGATAAAACTGATGAAAGGTGTTAAAAACAGGTCTGTTGACTTCAGGCTTGCGCTTGGATATGCTGGCAAGAAGGGTTCAAAGGTTTTTTCAGCTTCTGTTTCCGGCAAGGTCGCACAGAGACCTGCTGGCCGTGGCGGTTTTGGGTTTGACCCGATATTTATTCTGGATGGACAAAAGAAGACCTTTGCACAGGACCCTAGTCTGCGTGACAGGTACGGACCATTCAGGATGTGTGTAAAGAAGTTCATTCGGTGGTATGATAAATAGAATATAGTTATATGCTCCTTCTATGAAAAAATAAATAATAAATATAAATCAGGGTAAGTAGTTATTGATATGGAAACAAAGCAAATCATAATAACCAGTGTTATAGTTATCTTCCTTCTTTATTTAGTGTTCAACTTCCGTTCTGTGACCGCGAATCTTGTTGCTGGCGGACTGACCAAAGATTTTGTTTGTTCTAGGCATGGCGTGGAAACAGACATACTGAGATATCCGCACACTGAAGAAGATTATAATATAATAAGGTTGTGCTGCGAACAGCTCGGCGGTTTTTGGTACGACAGCACTGACAGGATTATGAAATGCAGCTCTATGTTCATGTGTTCTGGCCGTTATAACCCGAAGAAGCCGTGGCCGCATTGTGTTCTATTGTCTTAAAAATAGGTATTAATAAATATATTTAGAAATATATATTAATTGTTCTCTGTTTCTAGCTCTGTTGGGGCTTTGTTTTCCTCTGGTTTGGGCTCTTCGGTGGTTGCTGGCTCTTCTGCTGATTGTTCTCCGCTGTCTGTCATGATGTTTTGCCTGTCCTGACCTGCTCGTGCCAGCTCCAACTGCAAAACATCGTCAAAATCCTTGCTTATTCTTCTTGTCCTTCTTATGAAGGCGCCGAAGGAAGACTCAACCTTGTCTATGAGCCGGTTAACAGTAGTGGCAGAGAGCATGTAACCTTTGACAAAGTCTGTTCCGACTGGTATTTTCACAAATTCTATTATCCCCAGTGTGCGCCATTTCCTTATCTCTTCATATGCCTGAGACTCAGAAACGCCCAGATACTCAGCTACCTGACCAATGGAAATGGGTATGTTTTCCCGTTTCATCTTTAGCATTTCTTCCAGCAGTTTTGCATGATTCGCCTTGCTTTCTTTCCTTTTGACACCAAGTCGCCTGACAATAACCTCAGAAAAATCTCTGATTGTGAGCCTTTTTTTATAATCTGGCGGGTGAATATTCTTAAAAACCATGTCAGACATTCTTTTTTTTGTCATTTTTATGTGCCTCCTTATCATTCTCTCCTAGTTCGTCTTCGAAATGGATAACTTGTATCCCGGCCTCTTTCAAGAGGGCAAGTGCCTTCGAATCAAGGCCGTCGTCATGAAAGTATTTCGAGCTGTACACAAATCGCTTGATCCCGGCTGTTACTATCATCTTCGCGCAGGTATAACACGGGTTTATAGTAGAATACATGGTCGCCCCCTTACACGAAACACCATGAACAGCACACTGTATTATAGCATTCTGCTCTGCGTGTAGTGTTCGTATACAATGATCTTTAACAATATCTTTTCCGTCTACCCTTTTAACAGTGGGAACAATAAAACAGCCTACATCGTCGCAGTGTGGCATACCGGGTGGTGAGCCATTATAGCCCGTGGCTATTATTCGCTTGTCCTTCACGATTATTGCGCCCAGTCTTTTTCTGGGGCATGTGGCACGCGTGGCCACTTGTCTAGCTATGTTCATAAAATATTCATCCCAACTAACCCTTTTCATTGAACAACACCACCCATTTGATTGCTTTTCATATGCTCTGATATATTAAGATACATAAGGAACTTCCGATATTTATATTTAATGTTAGACATAAGGCTCGTCATATTCTGAAGACTGCGCTGGTTCTGTTTCTTTCTTGAACCTGACCTTTGCTTCTGGGAATGTCATTGGCCTGACTGCGTCGTGGTATGGTTTGCCATCCTTATGATATTCTTTAATATGCGCATTAACCCTGTCCTCTATAATATCTTCAACGCGCACACCAACGCTGTTGCAAAGCGAGACAAACCTCAATAAAAGCTCAGCCAGGTGCCCCTTGATTCTGCTTTTACTGTTCTCCTCAAAAGCGCGTTCTAGCTTTGCACATTCCTCCTTGGCCATTGTAAAAGATTCCTTGGGTTCTCTGGTCCTGTATATCTTATGCGTTTCTGCCTGGAGAAGCCTGAGACCAGCCTTTATCTTTTCATTTATTATATATGCCATATGATTACCTGATTGTTCGCAAACCTGGCCGAGAGAGAATTTCATCTTTAATGCGGAGTAAAATAAAAAATACGCTGTTTTTGTACTTTTTGCCGAATTGGCTTGGTTATGCTACAACTACTTAGGCTTGAACCTTTTTATTATTTACTGATACGACCAAAAACTCCTAATGCGAGCGGGAGTAAGTGATTTTTCTCGTTTTCTGCTGAAGGCGGCCTAAAATGAGTTTCAGAATTTAGTCAGAATTTATATTTTTCTAATTCTTTTTCTAATTTCTTAAGCCTCTCCTTTTTTGCTTCGTCAAGTTGTTTCTTCATTTCTTTAGGTAGTGGGGGGTTGAATTTCTTTACCTTTTCAATATTCTCTAGTATCTCCTTTGGTGTCATGTGATGTTCTTCGGGTTCATCATAAGGCCTGCTGGTCTTTAATCTAGAGTAACAATAGTAACAAACAAGACAAGATAAGAAAACCCCCACGCCAACCACTGATGCGTAACCAGCAGCTTTTTCATTTATCTGATATTTATGTGATAGTTTAGGCAATTCTGAAGGGAAAGAAGAAAAAGCATTTTTTAAATTTCCCAATTTGTAACCCAAGTCTTCCCCTATATAATGAACTAGCTCTCTAACATCTCCACCTTTCCATGCATATGTAGTCACACCGCCAAGAAAGCCTGTAACAAGCGTAAGAGCGCCAGCCATTACAGCATTTCTTTTTCCCATCTCAAACACCCCAAGTCATAATTGGTTTTACCATGTATTGCAACTATAATCCGGGAGACTTCTATTTGAACAGCCCGTGCTTCCTCTTCTATTGCCGCAAAACAATTTAGCTAGAAAACCTTAAATTTGTCACTCTTGGGTAGAAAGTAGGTGTTTTTTGGGCTATTTGCTGAACTTTCTCAGCAGGGCTTCTGTGACGTCGGCGAGCTCCTTTCCGCGGTCTGTGAGGCTGATGAACTTGACCCTGCCCGTCTTCTCGAACTCAACAAGCCCGAGTTGCTTGAACGTGTTGAGAAGCTTAACTATGTGCGAATATGTGCAGTCTGTTTCCTTTGCGAGCACAGACACATACTTCGGACCTTTTCCAGTCTTGAGGCTCATCAAAAGCCTGACTGGCTTTTTTCTGAGGAATAAATTTTCCAGTTCTGTTTTGTTTGTCATGACCACACTTCACAAAACTTCACAAACTATAAGTAAAATTATTCGGTAACTTATATTGCTCACAAATGAAAATAAACGACCCCACTATTTTCCTCTTTGTAAGAACCCCTTTAAATAATTTTTTTGTTTTATTTTTGTTTTGTTTTTTCTTTTGTATGTTACTTATCTTCTCGCCCGTTCAATAATAACAGCGACTATTATAACAATGAAACCGAGTGTTATCGAAAATATAAGACCGCCCATGCCTATCTCTGGGCTAAGAAGCATCTCGGTGGCAGACCTTGCCACTATTGTTATTGAAAACAGGAGTGCCAGTATTGTGAATAGCCTGGCCACACGCCTCTTCTCATTATAATGCAGTATGACCTTACCCACCCACATGAGAAAACCTGCTACGAAAAAGTAATATATTGAGCCATAGACAAAACTTAGCAACACATCGAACCATATGCCGGACTCGAGAGGACGGGCGTTTAGATAACCGTATACAGAACCTATAACTATGAAAATTAACGAGATGATGTAGAGAAAGAAGCTTATCTTTCCCTTACGCAGCGCGGTTTTGAACTCGTTCAGAATCGTACCTAAAAAGCCTTCTATCTGGAACCCTTTGACAAGCAGAAACAGGCCAATAGCGCCCAAAACAAAGCGCCATCCGGCAGAACCTAGGAAGGCAAACAAAAGCAGTGCGATAGCTGGTATGCCTAAAATGGTTCGTGACATGGCCGGGTCTTTTAAGACCTGTCTTATGAAATTTGTTATCACATAATATGTGCTCTCAAGCTGCTGGCTCTGTTTTACAATGATCCGCTTGACAGAAATTACGTCAAGCCTGTTTTGTATTAATGGTATCACAAACTCGTCTTCTGCACCATCTGTTACCAGAACCGCTTTTTTGGCTGGAATTTTTTTTAGGGCTTTGTTGAGCTGTGATGCTATGATCTGGTCAGAATCTATGCCAACATGCTTGTCGCCCGTGAGCGTAATAACCTCGCTGTTCTTGATGTCCTTGCTTATCTTAACAGCAGCAAAAACAGTGTTGGCATCGGAATCTTCTGGGTCTGTCAAGAGAAGCTTGTTGGCCGCTTCTAGGTTGTTCTTTATGCCTATTATTGGCCCAGCTATGTTTACCTTTTCCCCAATATCATTATCCCTGTCTACAGATATTACCAAAATCTTTTCTGCCACATCCACACCTCATTAATACTAATACTTAATTAGTATCGCTAAGATTTAATAGTTTCTGTAAATAATATGTTTATGACCGAACTTACAATAGCCCCTATCAAGCGCCTGATAGAGAAAGCCGGAGCAAAGCGCGTGTCAAAAGATGCAGCCGAAGAGCTGGCAAAAATATTGGAGAGCAAGGCAAGAGAAATAAGCAAGAAGGCCGCTGACCTGGCAAAATATTCTGGCAGAAGGACTGTTATGAAAAAAGACATAAAACTGGCAAAAAAGGAACTTATAAGATAGTAATAAAATAGTAGTGCCTGCTGTGTCTGCTGCTTATGTGTGCTGGTCCTCTGTTGTTCGGTTGTTCGCCGCATTACCATTCTTTTAATAAATTTCCGCCTTAGTTATAGCAGTGGTCATATGATAGACGAAATTATAAAGAAAATCTCTGAAAAATCCGGCACAGATGAAAAAAAAGTTAGATTGTTAATCGAGGAAAAGGTTGAAGAGTTGTCTGGCTTGATATCAAAGGAAGGTGCTGCACACATCGTCGCAAAAGAACTTGGTGTTGATATCATAGAAAAACCAGAAAGAAAGGACTACAGGCTAAATATAGGCAGTATTGTTCCTGGTATGCGTTCTGTGGATGTTGTTGGTAAGGTTAGTTATATTTCTCCTGTGAGGGAGTTCAAAACAAACAATGCAACGGGCTGTGTAGCAAGTATATATCTTGTTGATGAGACCGGATCTATAAGGTTAAGCCTATGGAACGACGAGACAGCAGCTTTAGATAAGGTGGATACTGGTGATACGATTCGTGTGCAGGGATATGTGAAAGACAATCGTGGTGTGCCTGAGCTTAGACTAGGAAGATATGGAAAAATCATGAAGACAGATGAAAAAATAAATGTTGATATAGGAAGCGGACGAACATATGAAAGAAAAAATATATCTGAGCTGACTATTGGAATGCGTGCAGAAGTCCGGGCTACTCTTGTTCAGATTTTTGAGACCAAACCTGTGTTCAAGGTCTGTCCTGTGTGTGGAAAAAGCGTCAAGAAAGAGGGCGATGAGTGGGTCTGTAAAGAGCACGGCAAACAAGAGCCAAAACCTGTGCTTTTGTTCTCTGGCGTCATGGATGATGGAACAGGCAACATACGTGTGGTTGGATTCAGAGAAAACGCTGAAAAGATCTTTGGCATGAAGGCGAGCGAGGCCGAAAACAAGGATATAAAAGAGCTCATAAAGAATATCCCGGTAGGCAGGGAATACCTGTTTTGTGGTCGTGTAAAAAAGAATGATTTGTTTGATAGGCTTGAGTTCATGACAGATCAGATAAAAGATGTTGTTGTTTTGGACGAGATTAATAAACTGATGGGATGAAATATAGAAAGGTGCGTGCAAAGGCGAAGACGTGTAAAAGCATAAAACATATTTTGATAAAATTGATAAGATATAATGGTGGGTGATGAATATGGCTGACAATCTTGAGGATCTGCCTGGTGTTGGGCCAAAGGCAGCTGAAAAACTGATAGAGGCTGGTTATACTGAGTTCATGGCAATAGCTGCAGCTTCGAGCGGCGAGATATCTGCTGCTGCTGACATAGGTGGGCAGACTGCTGAAAACATCATACAGGCTGCTCGGGAAAAATTGAAGATGGGTTTTAAGACAGCAGAAGAAATTGCTGAAAAGCGCAAGGAGATTGGTAAAATAACAACGTGCTCGAAAAGCTTGGACGAGCTCCTTGGTGGTGGTATTGAGACGCAGGCAATAACAGAGGTTCATGGCTCGTTTGGTTCAAGCAAAACACAAATGGCGCACCAGCTGGCTGTTGCTGTCCAGTTGCCAAAGGCAAAAGGCGGTATGGGTGGGTCATGTGTATACGTAGATACTGAAGGAACATTCAGACCAGAAAGAATAATGCAAATGGCAGAAGCGCTCGAAATGGACCCAAAAAAGACCTTAAAAAATATTTACATAGCAAGGGCATATAACTCAGACCATCAGGTGGTCTTGGCTGAAAAGGCAAAAGATATTATAAAAGAAAAAAATGTCAAGCTTCTGATTGTGGACTCACTCACAGCACAATTCCGATCTGACTACACTGGTCGTGGCGAACTGGCACCAAGGCAACAAAAACTGAACAGACATTTACATGCGTTGCAAAGAACTGCGGATGTTTATAATATCGCTGTTTTTGTAACAAACCAGGTCATGTCAAGACCTGACATTCTCTTTGGTGACCCGACACAGCCAATAGGCGGACATGTTTTGGCACATGCTGCGACATTCCGACTGTACCTGAGAAAAAGTAAGGGGACAAAAAGAATTGCCAGGCTTATCGACAGTCCGTGCTTGCCTGAAGGCGAGGCCGTTTTCAACCTAACGACAGAAGGTGTGCGGGACTGAGTGTGCCAACAGGGTTGTAAAATTAAAAAAATATTCTGGGCATAATTGAAATATGCTTCTGATGAGATTTAGAAGGGCCTTTAAAACGAATAAGAAAGATAGAAATGAATAAGAAAGCGACAAAACGCATCTTAAATTATATCCTTCTCAGATATTATTACAAAATCACCGACGCTCTTGACTGTTGAGAACGGAACCAGCATCCTGCCGTGGTCATCTCTCTCCAGATTAAGATCATTTGCATGCGGTGTTTCCTGAGCAAGAGCGATATTTAAGAGTTCCCCGCTCTCAGCAACAAATTTAATATCACCAACTACGCCGAACTTTCTTCCGGTCTCTTCAGAAACAACTATCTTACCAATTATCTCTCTTCCTCGGGCTTTAACCATTTTCCCACCTCTTAATTATTAACCATAAACAGAATCTTTTACATAATTTACTTAGTATAAAAATTTAAAAAGCTTTTAATTCCATCAAACGCGTCATGAATCAGATAAAAGACTTCTAAAAACCCTATTTGCGGTCTCGTACAGCTCTTTCATACCTCCGGAATTGTCTATTTTCATGTCTGCCTGATTTACTAGCTTGAAAATATCATATGTCTTTTTTTCATCAAGGAGTATGTTCCTTTTTTCTGCTAGGCTGGGCTTCTTTGCAAGCAAGCGCTCTAACCTAATTTTATCATCGCATGTAATAGCAAGTACTCGGACGGAAAAATTCTTTTTCAGCTCTTTTATCTGTGATATCTTTTTGATATCATCTATAACCACCGTGTCTGCATCTACAGACCTGATGCGCTCTATAATTTTTTTTGTTTGGGCTTGTTCGTTTTGTTCTTTCTGGTGGCCCTCTGTAATATCTTTTATATCTTCTACAAAAACCGTAACAACGCCTTTCTCTTTCAGAAAATTTGCCAGCGTCGTTTTTCCAACTCCCTGCTGTCCAACTAGAGCTAATGTTTTTTTCATTTCATTGCCTCAACACAATTATACATAATAATTATACATAATATTAAAGATTAAGGAGTATTAGAGAGCGAGTTTAGAGAAAACCCTGCCCATCTTCTTCCTGAGATCCTTTTTAGTTCCCTCATTATCTATTATATAATCTGCCTTTTTTATAACGTCACCAAGGCCCCAACTAATCTCTCTCTTGTCACGCCAATCAAACTCTTTTCTTGTTTTCATATCCCACGGGAGCCCTCTTTTTTTAAGCCGCTCAAAACGTGTCTTTGGTGCGGCTAGAATAGAAATTAACACAAATCTTTGTCCAAACTGTTTTTTGAAAAGCGCGACCTCTTGTGGACCTCTTATACCATCTATCAAGACCGTGCTCGACTTCTTGAATTTTTCTTTTATCAGTGGAACGCATTTTTTTGCAACTATATCATACCCGTGTTTTTTTCTTAGCTTATCTGCATAGTCGCGTAAATTTTTGTTGTTCGGCTCGATTTTTTTCTTTCTCATCTCATCTTCTACAACATGCCGCATCACAATAACAGGCACGGATTTTTTTTCTATTATTTTTCTGACCTCTGTTTTTCCGGCGCCCGGCATACCTGTTATGGCTATGATTCTTTTGGGTTCTTTCTTTTTTTTAATTTTTTTATTTTTTCTGTGTTTTGCCTTCTTGCGCCTTTTCTTTTGGCCTTTGATGTCCTTTGTTTTACCTTTTGTTTTTTTTAGTTTTTTTATGTGAGGGTTTAACCCCATTTTCAAGCCCCCGGCCATAGTCATGCTCATAGTCACGCCTTCACAAGAATTGTTTTGGCCTGTGTGCTGAGTCTGTAAACAAACGAGCGGCCACGACTCTGTCTTTCCACAATTCCGTCCTTCTTGAGTCGCTGAAGAATATTGTTAACAGACCGGAGCGCGTGCTCCCTGCTTTTGTATTTTGCCATGTCTAAAAGATTAACAATCTCCCCAGGCTTCATGTCCTTTTTGATGAGCATATTTATTATTTCTTTTTGTCTGTAAGGTAGGTTGTCTAAAAGACTGAACGAGCGCTTTTTTTCTTGTTTTTCCTTTTCAATACTTTCTAGAAACTCTGGCGTTATCAGATGAGCACCAGTCTCGGTGGCCAGGTTAACTAGCCTGTCGCAAACTCTAAGAACCTCTCTTGGAAAACCACCCGTCTTTTCATATATTTTTTCCAGCAAATCTTCTGTAAATGGGGTAGGGTAAGAACCACCAACACTCTCTATTCTTTTTTTAATCAACTCTTTTGTGTCCGCTTTCGAAAGCGAAACGAGTTCTACTCTGGTTATGATTCTCTTTTCAAATGACTGCAACTTCATATTAAGTATCTCGTCAAATATCGGCAGCCCAGAAAGGATAATTATAATATTATCTACTTGATCGCTAAAAACGCGTAGCCACTCTAAAACCTCTATGTCTGCTTCGTGCGCCTCGTCACACAAAACAACAAGGTATTTTTTCCCGAGCTTTTTGTTCACAAAATCCGGGATTTGGTGTGGCATTTTTATGTGAGGGTTTAGCCGCAAAAAAAAGAACAGCTTCTCTATAAACGATGGCTTGAACTTTTCTTTAAAGAGCATTGCCAACTCTTCTGGTGTTTCAGGCGGTTTGCTTATAAACAATGTCAGAAAATCGTCGGAAATTTTTTTCTCAATCCATTTTAAGAACGTTGTCTTCCCAGAACCAGTAGGACCTATTATAAGTGCTAGTCTGTGTTTTTCTTCTATGTGCCTCAAAATTTTTTTGCACTGTTCGTCATAACCAACGAAAAGATTCGGATTGATGGTCAAGGTAAACGGGTTTGAACACCATCCCTGCTCCTTAAACCAGAGTGTAGATCCCACTTCTTCGGACTTTTCATCTTTTTCGTTTTTTTGTTCTTCTTTCCCGGGCGATTCTATAATATCTTTTGTTGTATTCGGGCTGTTCAGATTCTCTGTTTTTTCATCCATTCATAACACCAAATAACACCAATGATAGCAATGTTCACACCGTGTTCACATCTGTTCACGTGATGTTCACATAAGTTCACGCGACCTTCATGTGATGTTCACGCATGTTCACATGAGTTCACATGAGTTCACGTGTGTATTCGCATGAAATTTGTATTATTAACATGGTATGTATAGTATATAAATTTTTGGGTTATAGGCCAGATAGCTGCATGCTACTCATATATCATTATATATCAGTCATATATCAGTCGTGTTTATGCCCCCATAGCTAGGACGGCACAGGTATTTGTTCATACGTGTTCACGTGATGTTCACATAATGTTCACGCGACCTTCACGCGTGTTCACGCGCACCTAGAACAAGTTCACGTCAATTTCACATAATGTTCACGCGAGTTCACGGCGGGTTTAAATATTTCACATGGCCCATATGAAATGAATATGAAGTTCACGTGAAGTTCAGCCTAAAATGTGAACAAATGTGAACAAAATGTGAAGTTAATGTGAAATAAGCTTCGAAATGTGAAGAAAATGTGAACAAATGTGAAGTTAATGTGAACATTAATTCCTAGTAAATTCTTAGGAAGTAGCAAAAGAAAAAACAAATAATTATGGGTAGATTCTTATTACATGTCCATACTTTGTGAGAGATAAGAGCAATAATCAAGGTAAAAAAAGTCTGAAAATAATAAAAAAATTTCAACAGGCTCCCAAAAGCTGTGTTCACGTGATGTTCACGCGTGTTCACATCTGTTCACAAAACCGAAAAAACACACAAATTCTATCATTTTTTAATGAGAAAATATCACGCTAGGTGTGAGCCCAAAAAATGCTGCTATCAGCACGTTTTTACATGTTTTTGTATATTTTAGCAATTTTTTAACAAGGGCTGGCAATCCTCACAAAGCTTTGTTTTACAGTGTTCTAAACTTATTTACAAGTCTCAAATATCTTAAGGTGTCAGATAAACTCTCTCCTCTAGAAAGTTTGTCTATAATAAATGGTTTGAGTTTGATGACCCTGAGAATGGGCTTTTCTCGGCCAAGTTTCGTGTCCTCGACCAGCGGCGCGAGAACCGTATCAATGTAGTGACTAACCGTAGAAGGGTGTATTTTTGCGCGCTTAGCTATCTCCCGCAGCCAGAGCCCTTCCGGGTTCTCATATAATATCTTAATAATAAGCATGGCCTTTTTCGGATCAGGCCCACCTGGTCTCCCGGGTTTGTCTGCTTTTGGCATTCCTCTAACCTCTTTTAGTCTGTCTCTGTTAATCCTTATATCTCACATAATAATTAATTTTTTAGACAACTGTCTATAAATACTTTTTCCCATAGAAAAATGGCTCTAAATGGCCGAAAAGCCACGAAATTCATACTTTTGGGTATTCCAAATAAATATTAAACCCTCACGAAAAACAGGTGAATTAATCGCTATTTAGGTCTTTCGGGCCCCTGGCTTTTAATGTTTTTTTCACTATAAGTTATACATGCGCTGTTTTATTGCTGTGGAACTTGCCCCAGAACTCAAAAATAAGGTGGCTGGTATCCAACAAAGGCTTGGGGATCTGGGTAAGATAAAGTTTATCGAACCAGAAAATCTTCATTTCACGCTCAAATTTCTCGGTGAAATAGATGATGAGCAGGCTGCCACGGTTGTAAATAAGCTTAGTAATATAGCCGCGAACAACGATGCGTTTAGCATTGATATCTGTGGTATTGGTGCATTTCCGTCTTTTAACTACATCCGTGTGTTGTGGCTCGGAATCGGTCAGGGTGCTGAGAAGATGGCAAACTTACAAAAACAAATCAACCAGATTAAGATTGGCAAGCGCTCTGATATACCCCATCTTACCATAGGCCGGGTAAAATTTGTTAAAGACAAGCAAGCCCTTCTAAGCAGGCTTGAAGAGCTGAAAAACGCCGAAATTGGAAAAATGTCTGTCCATATTATTAAACTCAAGAAAAGCACGCTTACACCCCACGGACCAATCTACGAGGATATTAAAGAGTTTCGTCTTCAGACGCTTTAGAACACTTTAAATATAAATAATTCGCCACGAAAAGTGATTAATGTTTTCGGACAGGACGCTTGTCAGATTATGTTGGGTTGTTGGTGGTGTTGGAATTGTTGGCCTCTTTGTTGTTACACAACTGATTGGGCCTGTTAACACTAGCATAAAAAACATAAATGAAGCTTCTCTTGGAAAGACGGTATCGGCCTATGGTAAAGTCGACTCCTTTTTCACCAAAGACGGTCACGTATTTCTGACGTTAACAGACGAGGGGGCAAAAATAAAAGTCGTTGTATTTGAGAATCAAGCCAAAAAGATGCCGTTTGCTTATAATATAAGAAATGGTGATATAATAAAAGTTGTGGGAAAAGTCGATAAATATAAAGGAGAACTAGAGATAATAGGAGAAAGGGTTGAACAAATATGAAAAGGATGAAAAGGAGACGCCAAGAAAAAATAAAATTCATCGTTTTTGACTATGGTGGTGTTATTGCGCCAGAAGCGCTCTCACACCGGTTTTCTGAAAAGCTAAGTAAAAAGACTGGAGTTGATGAAAAAATTATTCTTACTATATTTAAGAAGAATCTTAAGAGGTTCGAGCTTGGTAAGGTCTCGTGTGAAAATTTTTGGCGAAATTTTTCAAAAACAACGGGTATTGAACAGGTTGTTGCTAGAAACGTTCTATTCTCTATTGTTAGGCCAAAAAAACAGATGTTAAAACTTGTTTGGAAACTAAAAAAGGAGTATAAAACCGTGCTTCTATCAAACAATATAAGGGACGTATCTAGACGACTAGTTAAAAAACATCAAATGAAAAGATACTTTAATATGTTGTTTTTCTCGTGTTATATCGGCAAGATAAAACCGGAAAAGCACATATACAAATATATGCTTAAAAAACTAAACGCCTCTCCTAATGAGGTTGTTTTCATAGACGATAAGAAGAAAAACATTATTGGTGCACGGGCTGTTGGTATAAACGGGATTGTATTTAAAAACGCGGTGCAACTGAAAAGAGATTTAAAAAGGCATGGAGTAAAAATATAAGAAGATATAAGAAGCGGCGATTCTGGAGGAATTTAAAATGCTGAAAAAATCCTTGAAGGAAAAACTTGCAAAACATATCATAAATTCTATGAACATGAAACAGGGCGAAACGCTCATGATAAAAGGCGGTTTGCATGAGCAGGAACTTGTGGAAGAGCTGACCCTGCTCGCGCTAGAGCAGGGAGTAGACGTCTTTTTTTCAACACGCTCTGATAAGTTCTATCGTGCTGTATATGACCGCGTACCCGCAAAATTTCTTTCAAGCCCGTCAAAACTAAGCCTAAAGCTTGTTGATGTGCTGAATAATTATATTGTTCTTGAATATCCAAAGGACCCGAAAATAGACGAGAACATACCGCATAAAAAAATGTCTGCCGCAATTGCTGGAAGTCAGGCCATAAGCAAGAAAATGGATAGAAAAGGCGTGAAGTGGTGTTATGTTGGATATCCCAGCAAAGAGCTGGCTAAAAGCCTCGGTGTTGGTCTTGCGTTATTAAAAAGATTTATCTTTGACGGAATTCTCGTTGATAAAGAATTGTTAATAAAAGAATCCAAATTTTTGGTAGAAACCCTGAGAAATGCAACACATGTGCATATAACAGATGAGTTTGGCACAGACCTGAAACTCAAAATTGGAAATAGACGCATAAATGTTGATGACGGCTTTATCGGTGACGACGATATAAGAAACAAGGATGTTGGGGGTAACCTTCCTGCTGGTGAGGTTTTTATCGCGCCTATTGAAACCTATGGAGAAGGTGTTTTGGTATCGCCAAAAAGAACAGACAAATTCACAGGAAAGATGATTGAGAACATCCGGCTCGTTTTTAATAAGGGCAAACTGAATATGAAAAAAACAACTGCTGAGAAAAACGAAAAGCTCCTGAAAAAAACAATAAAAAAGTCCATTGAAATCGACAGACGCCATTATAAAAGAATACGGACGACAAACGTTGCAGAACTTGGTATAGGTCTCAATCCGATAATAAACAAAATCATCGGATATCTACTGACGGACGAAAAGATTGGCGGCACAATACACGTAGCATTAGGAAAGAACAACATGTATGGTGGCACGAGCGATTCTTCGCTGCACTGGGATTTCGTGACGCACCGCGGCGTCACGCTAAACGCCATCTATCCGAGCGGCAGAGAAAAGCTGTTGATAGACAAAGGAAA
>JAOZPR010000003.1:17986-28030 GCA_029932645.1 Candidatus Aenigmatarchaeota archaeon
AGTTTTATATTCATGAGAGTTATAATTAAATAAAGGTGATTGAAATTCCTTGCGGTAAGAAAAGAAAGAGAAAGAAGATGAAGAAGCATAAGCTGAAGAAGAAAAAGAAGAAAATGCGACATAGAAAGAAGAAATAGTTTTCTTTTAATGTGGTGGGTGTAGTTAGCGTGAAGTGTGATTTTAGACGTAGGTTACGTTCTGTTAGAAAAATTATAGAAGAGAAGAAGCTTGACGGCATTCTGCTGTTTTCCCGGCCTTCGTCCAGCGAATCGTGGACAACAACACCGAACATATTCTATTTTACCGGTTTTTATGATAATTGGTTTACTGCTCTGCTTCTGGAGAAAAATAAAAAAACAATATTCACGTCTTCTGATAAAAAAACCTTATCAGGAATTAAAGTTGAACCGTGGAAAAAGCATCTGGAGAATTTAAAGAGGCTGAAGGGGAAACGGGTTGGTATAGAAAAACACACGGCTTTCGGTATAGTTAGAAAACTGAAACGGTTTGGTGTAAAAATCGTGTTGCTGAAAGATGAACTGGAAGATATAAGAATGATTAAAGATGCTGAAGAAATAAAAAAGATAAAGAAGGCGTCGACAGCCACTAAAAAAATATTTGATGACTTGTTGAAACAAAACATAAAACGCGCATTCAAAACAGAAGCTGATGTTAAAAAATGGTTGGTTAAAAAAATATTTGAGAATGAAATGACAACAAGCTTTGCGCCGCTTGTTGCATCTGGCCCGCATTCTGCGATAATCCATGCAAGGCCCGGACAGCAAAAGCTGAAAGACCATCTGCTGCTGGATTTTGGCTGTTGTTTCAAGCATTATCGGTCAGACTTTTCCAGAACTGTTTTGCTGCGCAAAAACAAAAAACTGGAAAAGATAATAAGCATTGTTCAAGAAGCCCAAAAAGAAATTATTGCTGCATTGGGACCTGGCGTGTCCTGCAAGGTTCTTCTTGATTTGGCCAGAAAAAAATTCAAAAAGGCCGGATTGGCAAAAAAATCTTTCTTAAATTATCATGCACTTGGACACGGGCTTGGCCTAGAGATACACGAACCTCCCCGAATAGACGAAAAGGCAACACTAAAAAAGAATATGGTCTTCACGATAGAACCTGCTGTTTATGACAAAAGGCTCGGCGGCGTGCGCATCGAAGACACCATCCTGCTGAAAAATAAGGCTAAAATACTGACAAAATGAAAAAAAGCTGTTTCTAAAAAACGTTAAAATTATTAAAATATGTGGCCGGTGGCAACCGTTATATCATAGGTTATGTGTTCAAATTTTTCGGCGTCAATACCCTGACAGAACGGAAGCTGACGCGCTCCTTGAATCCTGCGCCTACCAGGAATTTGATGTTCTTCTGCGCTGCCAAATCGACCATGGGTTGGTCAATTTTTCCGTCAAACACTAATGCAAAGACATTAGAAAAATCGTGAATAACGTTCTGAAGCTCGGCAACAGGAATCTTACTTATGGTTTTGAGGTTCTCGTCTATCAGGAATGCAGCATGTGTGCCAGTCAGCTGTTCCAAAAGGCCCTTGAAAAATCTTGCTTTCTTGTCATCTACTAGCTTTCTTGGTTCTGGTGCTTGTTCTTTGACATCTACAAATTCACCTGCGGCTTTCATCTGGTCAACTACCTGGTCAACCGGTATTTTTTCTCTAAGTGCCTTATAAATTTGCTTTTTTGAGAGTTCTTCAACCTCTTTTCCTTCATCTGCCCGCGCAACAAAATCTATGTCAGCCACGCTTAGCAGTTTTTTGAGGTCCAGATCACCGCCGCGGTCTCCATCTAAGAATGCTGTTGTTATCTTTTCTTTTGTTAGAGTTGTAATGGATTTTGGTATTTTAGAGCCCTCTATAGCTATCACATTTCTTATACCGTTCTTGAGCAGGGTGATGACATCTGCCCTGCCCTCTACAATAATTATCTCATCGTAATCCCGAATGTTTGGACCGCAGGACAAACCGTTGAAAGAAGAAACCTCCCAGCTTCTGACAGACTGTTTAATCATCTCCGAGATTTTCTGAGAATCTGGTATTCCTTCTTCCATCAGTTGTTTGAGTATCTCCTTGGCACGGTCAACAACATATCTTCTTTTTTGCGACCGCACGTCTTCAACGCGATTAACAACAATCTTTGCGTCGCACGGACCGACCTTTTCTATGGTTTCCAGAGAAGACGCTATCAATGACGTTTCTGATGCATCCAGACTAGAAGGTATGACTATTGACGCTTCGCTGCTTCCTTTTCTTGTGGTTACCCTCACTTCTATTCGGCCAATTCTACCTGTTCTTTGCAGCTCTCTTAGCTCTAGGTCTGTACCAAGCAGCCCTTCTGTCTGACCAAATATTGCACCTATAACGTCTGGTTTTTCAATAACACCCTGTGCCACGAGTCTGGCGTGTATTAAATACTTAGCAAAATTTTGGGCTAATTTAGCCATAAATATCACCTCTTCGTATATGAAAAGGCCAGAACCTAGTTTAATCTGGACAGCACAACGCTGTTTTTTGTCTCAGGTATAAAAACATACACAAAACCGAAATGAATATAATAAACTATGAAATTCTGGCTTTAACTATAATCTAGTTCATGGAAAATTATATAAACCTTTTGTTTTTCTTGTTCGTTTTCTGCCGAATCATTATTCATCAATAAGTAAAGTTTTTCTCCTTGAGTGAAAACCGCGTAAAATCTTTGCGTCCTTGTACATCTTCCTAAACTCCGCTATTAGTTCACGATTGGCAGCATTGTTCTCTGGTTTGGAACGAAGAAATACAAGGGTTCTGCCCTCTTCTTGTTCGACGCGGAATTCTGGCTGGTCTGTTCTGACAAACACTTCTATGGTTCTTTTCATAAATAATAATTGGCCGGAAGATTTAATAAAATAATTATAGTAAGCCCGGCTGCGTTTGGTCACTACCCGACTTGACAACCCTTTGCTTCTGGTTTATTTCCTTTTGCTCTTGGTGGCGCTTTTCTTTTGGTTTTATTTATTGTTCTTTCCAGCTCTCCACGCATGCCTTCTCAAAAATCTTCTTAAGTAGTATGCGCGCCTTTTTATTCACTTTAACATGCCGCTGTTCGAGCATTTTTGTGAGCTGGGCACAAATCTCTTTTCCTTTTCGGTCGAAATCTGATAAAACAACAACAGATCCACATTTTCCAGCGAGCTCATCTGCAATGGCAAAAAGCGCCTTGCCCCTATTAATCTTAATTATTCTTTCAAAGCCAAGTCGCTCTAGCGCTACTTGGTCTTTTTCGCCCTCTACGAGCACAAGCTCTTTTTTAATCGCCTCTAGAAAACTGCTTTTCTTTACGCCGTTGCTGTTTGTTTTTTTGGACACAAAAACCACGCTGATTAGAATGGCCCACCAGTAACGCTGTTCATCACTGCACACAAAACGTGTTAGCTCAGACAGTTGAGGGCTGGTGGGCTAATAAATAACTGATGAGAAATTTTTATAAGCAGTTTTATAGCCTGTTTTATATCTTTTTATAGCCTGCCAATTTCATCATTAATTTCTTGTATTATTTTTTTGGCTTCTTCGTTTGCAATCTTGTCCATGTTCCTTTTGTGATATATCTCACTCATATAAAAATCTCGGAACACCCCAGAAAAAAAACCTGTGGTTGTCTTGGGCGCGAGAACAGACTCGACCTGTATATCAACAGAGAGCTCAGCAGTATTACCCACGTCCTTTTTAATCCCTTCTATATCGAAAAAAAAGACTATCCTAGAGGAACTGTCTATTGTTTTGGTTATATTAAACTTTGATATTGTTTTGAGAATCGGCCCGTCTGACAACATCCTGTCTTCTTTTTCTTTAAGTCTTCCGTGTCTCGTGCATATCTCTTTTATTTTTTCAGTAGCGAGGTGCGGCTCAGACACGCTAAAGAATAATTTTTCATTAAGCATCTTATCTATGATTTTTGTCATTTTTTTCCTCTTTTTTCTGTTCTGATTTTAATATAGAAAAGTGCCGTGGCTAAAGCTATCAGCACCGCTTCTATAGAACCAAACAATATCAAAAGTATGCAACAGTCCTGCACCATTTAAACACGACCGCTTAGGTCTTCGCTTCTCTACACTCTTCGCATAGCCACTGACCCTCTACCTCTTCAAGGTCGTCTGAATAGTTGCCACAGGATTCACACTGGCCAAAATCTCCGCCCCGCTCAAGGAAAGCACCTTTGCCCATCTTCAGGCCTTCTAGTATGTTTTTATATAGCTCTGGCTCTGCCTTAAGGATGTCTGTTGTTGATATAATACCAACAAGCTTCCCATAGTGTATCACTGGTAGTCTTTCGATGTGCTTAGCCACCATTAATGCGGCGGCATCTTCTATGTTTTTGTTTGGCGATACTGTTACTAGAGTGGTTGTCATTATGTCTTTTACTGTGTTTCCCTTTCCTTCTCCAAGATGCTTGTACACGATGTCCCGCGTGGTTACTATTCCTTGTGGTTTTTTGTTTTTGATCACGACACAACCGATCTTCTTCTCTTTCATGAGTTTAACTACTTCTTGTATTGTGGTGTCTGGTTCTACGAAAACCGGGTTCTTATCCATTATCTCTTCCACTTTCATTTGATACCGCATGTCATCACTAAAAACACTTTCGATGCCAAAATTAATAAAGTTAATGAAAAGTCAGGAAAGAAGAAAGTTATTAATAGTACTGAGAAATTAAAAGAGAATAAATTTAAGCGGCTCGGCTTTGATTAGACATCGTTTCTCATATTGTTTTTCAAATCCTGCGGAAAGCCATTAAAAGCGTGGGTGACATATTATTCATAGTGTGTTTTTGGTGCGTGGTTATGGTAAAGACGTATAGAAAGGGATATGCTGCTGAGAATCAGCTGGTTCATTTGCTTTATGCGCGCGGCTATGCGGTCATGCGCGCGCCGCGGTCTGGCCGCGTCGGCCTGCCAACGCCGGACCTTGTTGCGATTAAGGGCAAGAAGGTTTTGGTCATAGAATGCAAGTCGCGAAAGACTGGTTTTACTGTGGAACGCGAACAACTAGAACAGCTGAAGGAATGGAAAAGGCGTACTGGCGGCGCTGCGTATATAGCATGGAAACGGACACGGCTAGGCTGGCTGTTTCTGAAGTTAGCGGACGTTATAAAAAACAAAGGTAACGTCGGAAAAAAGTTCGCTGAAGAATATGGTATAAAGATTGATGATATATAAGAATAAAAAATGAGGAATAGCAAACAAAGCATAACAAATATCTGCTCTTGGCGCCATCAGCGCACATTTGTTTTACTGTTTTAGCACTGTACCTGCACTGTACCTGGCATATAAAAAACCTTTAAAAACATTTCGACGTTTATAAAACTAGTATTCGACGTTGTTTTTGGGTGTTAATTTTGACAGAAAACAAAAAAGAAGTGGAAAGAACACATAAAAAAGCAGGAGGAAGTGAAAGTCAAAACATGGTAGAAGAATTTGAGCTAGCTAGAGACAGAATAGCCAAAAAAATCGCTGGCGAGGTTTGTTTGGCTGATCGACCGGGCGCTGTCATAAAGAAATGGCGTCATATCATGAAGATAGCACAGCGGGAACTGGCTGAAGAAGTCGGCGTCATGCCTTCTGTTATCAGTGATTATGAATCTGGTCGAAGGAAGTCTCCTGGTATCAGGGTTGTAAAAAAAATTGTTGATGGTCTATTAAGCATAGACGAAAAGCACGGTGGCAAGCTTATCAAAGAGTTCTCAAACTTTCCTGAAACCGCAGCGATAAGTAATGCTATACTTGATATACGAGAATTCACAGAAGCCGTGAGTATTAAGAAGGTTGCAAAGGCTGTGGATGGCGAAATTATCCTGAATTTTGGCGAGAAAGACATATACGGCTATACAATAATAGACTCACTAAAAGCCATTGTTGAGTTTTCTCCAATGGAACTGGTAAAACTTTATGGCCTGACCACAGAAAGGGCGTTAATATTCACAGGCGTCTCGACAGGCCGGTCACCAATGGTTGCGATTAAAGTCACCAATCTAAGGCCGGGTCTTGTTGTCATGCATGGAACAAACCGGGTCGATGAAATAGCCAAGAGGATTGCAAATGCTGAACAGATACCACTAATTCTCTCGAAGGCAAAATCTGTCAAAGAACTTATGAATAGCCTTAGAAAAAAATTCACATAAACATAAGGTTGGACATAAATAAGAACTAAAAACTAAACAAGAACTTCTAACCAGGCTGCTATAATTATTAAAACCTCTGCCGCCACCAAAAACAAGAAGGCGTCCCTAAAAACCTCTTTGAATTCTGGCGTTGTGAACTTTTCCCTGGTTATTGCCACGGACAGAATACCACCACCTATACCAACCAAGAAATATGCTGCTACCTCTGGTATACCATGAATTAAAATCTGGCCAAGGCCCAAAGGAACGCCGTATAGATATGCCACATGTGTAGCCATTCCTGTTTTAATCAAAGATTCTATAAACAGGCCGACAAACACACCGATAACAGAAGCGTTCCATGCCAAAATAAAGACAGCTCCAGAACCGAACAACACACTTGTAAGAAAAATTAAAACGAGAACGCTTGTGTTGTTTATGAGTATGCGCCAAAATGCTGCGTCAAACAATGCATGTCCTGTTGCCTGTGTTGATATGCTCTCAAGTGTTTTTGCTTGCAAAGAAAAAACATTCTCACCAATTCCCGGCAAGAAGATATAAACAAAACTGGTTGCAACTATTATTCCAAGGAAAAAATACGAAAAAATTGTTATGATTTGTCTGTGGCGCTGAAGAAGCCCCTGGTGTATCTTTCCTTCTGCTTCTTCTTCATCTTTTCTCTCCTCTATCGAAAACAAATGTTGAAAAAACGGAACGAATAGAATGGTTATAAAGGCTATTGTCAATATTGAAATTTCGGATGGGAATAGCACGTTGGAAATAAAAATGGCTATGAATGTGAATATTACTGCTATAAAAAAAACGTGCCACGGCTTTTTTTCAGCATTGTGTGGGTCTATGATTGACTCGAGGACCATGTTAAACTAATATCAGCCGGATAATAAAAAGGTTTCTAGAAAAGATGATATGCTTTACCAATCCTGTGGCCTGGTATATATTTTATTCCTGTGTCGAACAACTCTTGTTTGCTCATTGGTTTTTTGTCTAGCTTCTTTAAATCGGTCTCCTTAACAACCCAGAAGTGGTCTATACCAGGGAGTGCGTTTGTTTTAAAAAAGGCCTTATATTCTTTTACTTTTTTTACGTCGATTTTTTCCCTATATTCTTCTAAATTTATTTCTTCTGTTAGTTCTCGGTTGAAAAAGAATTGAAAATATTTTGGCAACCCCTCTGCTTTAAGAGCAGCAACGAGTGCTTTGTTGTCTTCGACACCGGTCCAACCGTCTTTTTTTCGGCCAAAACCAAGACGCATATTAATCACCAATTAAATATGCTCATGAAAATTATTAATCCGTGTCGTCGTAATGCAGGCGTACTTCGTTTTTCGACGTTTGGCGTGTTCGACAATTTTTTATTCGACAGCGCAAAGGACTTAAATCCGCCTGCCGTAAGAAATAACTTATGTTTGATATGGTTGGTATAGTTGGCTGGGGTGCCTACATTCCACGCTACAGGATAAAAACAGGGGAAATCGCACGCGTGTGGGGTAAGGACCCAGAAACTATTACAAAAGGCTTAGGAATTATTGAGAAATCCGTGCCTGCTTTGGACGAGGACACAGTAACCATATCAGTCGAAGCTGCTCGGAATGCGCTTGCACGTGCTGGTATAGACCCAAAAGACATAGGGTCTGTTTATGTGGGGTCAGAATCGCACCCATATGCTGTAAAGCCCTCTGGAACAATTGTTGCAGAGGCGTTGGGATGCGGCCCTGAACTGACCACAGCAGACCTTGAATTTGCCTGTAAAGCTGGCACAGCCGGCATGCAAATTATATTGGCACAGGTAAAGGCAGGTATGGTAAAATATGGTTTAGCTATCGGCGCAGACACATCCCAGGGAAGGCCGGGCGATGCACTAGAATATTCGGCTGCAGCAGGCGGCGCTGCATTTATAATCGGATCCAACCCTGCTGTGGTTATGGAAGAAACATATTCTTACACAACAGATACGCCAGATTTTTGGAGGCGCGAAGGACAGGACTACCCAAAACATGGTGCGCGCTTCACAGGCACGCCTGCATATTTCAAGCATGTCATAAATGCCACACACGGCCTCTTGGAAAAGGTGGGCCGAAGCATGGAAGAATATGATTATGTTGTTTTTCACATGCCCAATGCAAAATTTCCAATCAAAGTGATGAAACATTTTAAAATACCAAAAGAGAAATACCTACCCGGTCTTGTTGTAACCCGCGTTGGTAATTGCTATTCTGGTTCGTCGCCACTCGGCTTAAGCGCGGTTCTAGATATCGCAAAACCAGGCCAAAAAATATTAATGACCTCGTTTGGGAGTGGGGCAGGTTCTGACTCTTTTTCATTTTTAGTAAAGGAAAGCATCTTGGAGAAGCAAGACAGGGCTCCAAAAACAGAAGAATATATCGAAAAGAATAAGCAGTATATTGATTACGGCACTTATGTGAAGATGAGAAAAAAGCTGAAAATATAACTGAAAAAAATTGAAAAAAACATAAAAATAGCGTTGCGGGATAGCGTTATGGAATAGGTGTTGTGAAATAGTGTTGTGAATATTATGAGAGATGTTGCTGTTGTTGGTGTTGGTGAAACCGCATTTGGCGAGCACTGGGAAAAGTCTCTGAGAGACTTGTCAGTAGCTGCAGGTGTGGCAGCCATCAGAGACGCGGGTATAGAAGGCGCTGATATTGAAGCCATGTATATTGGTAATATGAGCGGCGGTCGGTTTGCAGGACAAGAACACCTTGCTGCTCTGGCCGCAGACCAGTCAGGGCTTGTCGGTATTCCATCAACCCGTGTTGAAGCTGCCTGCGCATCCGGAGGCCTCGCATTCAGGCAGGCGTGCCTGGCTGTTGCATCTGGTAGGTATGATATTGTTATAGCCGCAGGCGCCGAAAAAATGACAGACCTTCAGACAGTAGACGTAACAACAACGCTTATGGGAGCAGGAGACCAAGAATGGGAAGGATGGCTTGGAATGTCTTTTCCTGGGCTTTACGCTCTAATGGCCAGAAGACACATGTATGAATACGGCACAACAAAAGAACAAATGGCGCTTTTCTCTGTTAATGGCCATAAAAATGCTGTGCTGAACCCAAATGCCCAGTTCCGGTTTGAAATCACAGTAGAAGATGTTTTGAAATCTGCGCTTGTTGCTGACCCGTTGCGGCTTTTAGACTGTTCTCCTATTACAGACGGCGCTGCTGCTGTTATAGTAGCCTCAAAAGACATTGCTAAAAAATTCAAAAATCCAATATGGCTTCTGGGGTCTGGGCAAGCAACAGATGCGCTGGCGTTACATGATAGAAAAAGCTTGACATCGCTCCGGGCCGCAAAAATTGCTGCTAAGCAGGCGTATAAACAGTCCAGAACCGTACCAGAAAAAATAGACGTTGCAGAGGTCCATGACTGCTTTTCTATAAACGGTTTGATTGCTCTGGAAGATTTGGGCTTTTGTGGGGTTGGAAAATCTGGAAAATTTATAGAAGAGGGTAATATAAAGAGGGGGGCCGCGGTTTCTATAAACACAAGCGGCGGCCTGAAGGCAAAAGGACATCCTGTCGGCGCAACTGGGGTGTCGCAGATCGTTGAAATAGTGAAGCAGTTGCGTGGGGATGCAAAAAAAAGGCAGGTGCACGCAGACTTTGGGTTGACGCATAATGTTGGCGGTTCTGGAGCAACTGTTGTTGTGAATATTTTAGGCAAGGACCCAATAGAGCGGTAGTGGTGAAAATGACTCATAGATCATCTGTTGCATTATACTGGCGATTGTTTGAATCTAGATATAACTTAGTCGGTAACAGGTGCCTTGTTTGCGGAGAATGTTTTTATCCAGCAAGAATCGTCTGCCCGAACTGCAGAAGAAAGGGCGTCTTAAAAAAAGAAGTGTTGTCTGG
>JAOZPR010000003.1:28130-43822 GCA_029932645.1 Candidatus Aenigmatarchaeota archaeon
TTAATTATTTTATTATAAGCGCATTTCTATACGAAAACAGGGGGTGAGGTCTGTTTAAAGCAAAATATATAAAGGCAACCCCAGTTTCGTGTAGAGAAATGCTTATATATTTTACAAAAGAAATAAAGGTAGTTTTAAATACGTTTTTAATAAAAATTATATGCTTAAAATATATGTTAGATTTATGTGTTTTATGGTCTTTAATTGGTTTGTGGGGTGTTGGTTATGGATGATAGTCTTTTTTCTTCATATCTAGACAAACCAAGCATTTTTAAAAACAAAAACATTTTAACAAGCAATTACATTCCGGATAAGATTGCGCACAGAGAGGAACAAATAAAACAGCTCGCCTCTATTGTTGCTCCAGCGCTGCGAAGCTATAGCCCAAACAACGCGTTTGTTTTTGGTACGGTTGGCACAGGAAAAACAATAAGCGCGCATTTTGTTATGAACGAGCTTTTAACAGCTGCGAAAAAAAACAAAACAGTCCCTATTAAAACCATCTACATAAATTGCAAAATGAAGAAGGTTGCTGATACAGAATACCGCTTGTTTGCCCGACTATTGAAGGAATTTGATTGTGTTGTGCCAGATACAGGACTTCCAACAGATGTTCTTTACAGAAAATTTTTCGAACTTATTGATAAGCAAGAACAAATTATTATACTGGTTTTGGATGAGATAGACGCGCTGGTTAGTAAAGTGGGAGACGAGTTTCTTTATAATTTAACCAGAATAAATACAGATCTAACAAAGGCCCATCTTGCAATAATAGGAATAACAAACGACTTGTCGTTTACAGATGCTCTTGATGCGCGTGTTAAAAGTTCGCTCGGCGAAGAAGAAATAATTTTTCCACCATATAACGCGCTCCAACTGAGAGATATTTTAATGGAACGGGCTGCAGCTGGTTTCAATGATGGGGTCTTGGAGGAGTCTGTTATAAACAAGTGCGCGGCACTGGCTGCACAGGAGCATGGTGATGCTCGACGGGCAATAGACTTGCTGCGCGTGGCTGGTGAGGTTGCTGAAAGAGAGCACGAAACAAAAATCAGCGAGAAGCACGTTGATATTGCAGAGCAAAGAATAGATTTGGATCGCGTGACCGAGTCGGTCAAGACACAGCCCAGACAATCCCAGGCTGTTCTTTATGCGATTATAAAAGCAGACTCAGACAAGTTAGGCAGTCTGTTGACAGGAGACGTTTTTGATAAATATAAAGAGATATGCACAAACAACGGACTCAAGATTTTGACACAGCGCAGGATTAGTGACCTTATAGCAGAACTGGATATGCTAGGTATAATACACACAAAGGTCATATCCCATGGGAGATACGGCCGCAGCAGGGAGATATCTTTGGCAATAGAGGGCACTGTTTTGGATAATGTAAAGAAGATTTTGTTTGACAGATTTGGTGAATAGCGGTAAATACTAGCCAATGGTGATGAATAAATGGTTGCAACCCCTGTTGTCACATGCCTGATAAAGCATGAAGGAAAGATACTTTTATTAAAAAGGTCTGGTGCAGTGAGCACGTATCAGGGCAGGTGGGCCGGAGTATCTGGATACCTGAAAAACAACGAACGCCCAGAACAGCGGGCAATAAAAGAAATAGAGGAAGAGACGGGTCTGATCGGGTCTGATGTAATATTGAAAAAAACAGGAGATGTTGTTGAGGTTGTTGATACAGACCAAAACAGAACCTGGTTGATTCATACCTTCCTTTTCGAGGCAACGTCGAATAAAATAAAGCTCAATGAGGAGAACGAAAGATACGTGTGGATCCGACCAGAGCAGCTTAAAAATTACAACACTGTTCCGGCGCTGGACAGGGTCTTCAAGAAGCTGCTCCATTAGATGATAGGATGTTAGAGTGAGAGTATAGATGAAGATGTTGATCATGAAAAAAGACGAAATAGTTAATATTTTTTTGGATGCTGGCTTTTTGATTAGTTCTGATGCATTGGATTTTCTGGCTGCGGCCGACAAAACAGACGACGACATCAAGGCGATGATAACTAAAATAAAAGATAAGACCAGCCCAGAAAAATTACCAGAAAAAGCCGTGATCATGCTCTCTGATATAAAACAACCTGATGCGGGCGAAGGGGCAGACAAAGGCACTTCAGAGGCCAAAGATGAAAGCAAAGATGAAATAAAAATCATAAAAAATATTACTAAGAAGTTGGACGAGATTAAGACAGAAGACTTCCTGCATTTTTACCAGGACAAATATAAAAAAATGCAGAAAATCATACAAGGCAAAATTAAAGCGAATTTTGTTTCGATAAACAAGCTTGGTGGTTTGCGAAAAGAGGTTACTGTTATAGGCATAGTTAAGGATAAGAAAGAAAAGGAAGAAAAGCAGGTTCTTGAACTGGAAGACATGACAGGGGCTGTTCCAGTTGTTTTTAGTTCGGGGGTTGTTGATACAGCAAGCGTTGATTTGGATGATGTCATCGCTGTTCGTGGAATATCGGCAACCAGAGTAATATATGGGAAAGAGATAATATATCCAGATATTCCACTACGTTCTGCTTCTTCTGGCTCTGGAAAGGCATGTTTCATTTCTGATTTACATCTAAACGAGGCACCAACAACCGACATTAAAAAGTTTTTCAAATGGTTTTCACAAAGCGATATAAAGTATTTGTTTGTGGCTGGGGACATCGTAGACATGGCCGCATTTGAGAAGTTTATAGAAGAGTTTAATGGGAGAAAAACTTTTGTTATCATACCAGGCAACATGGATAATAATGAATATCCGGCCTTACCGATTAAAATACACGAGAAAGGAGAAAAAAGGAATATAGTATCACTAAGCAATCCAGCAATGGTTGAACTAAATAATATTAAAATACTACTTGTCCACGATTTTAATCTTAGTATGCTAAAGAAGCGGTATCTTGGAAAATCAAAAGATATCTTAGAAGAGGATTATCTTGTCTTGGATGAGGTGCCTGATATTGTGCACTGCGGCCATACACATGAGCCGTTCGTTAGAAATTATAAGTCTGTTACAATAGTAAACAGCGGTTCGCCGCTGACCGAGTTCAGGCCGGTTGTTGTCGATTTCAACACACGGGCAGTAGAACAAGTAAAGATATAATGAGATATAATAAAGATAAAGACATGTGAATAAAAAGACAATTCTTTCAATAAACTATAAATATTTAGAGCGTTAAATTGTTTGTTGGGCCTGTGGTTTGTTGTACGTGTGTTTGTAATTATTATAGTTGTTATTGTTATCGTTTATTGTTGTCATATTAGTGTGTAGTGGGTTGGTCTAATGGTTAGGTTACAGTTATTAGATGCTGATTATATCATAGCAGACAACAAGCCAATCATACGTCTTTTTTGTAAGACCGATACAGGAAGGACAGCCTGCGTTTTTTCAAAGGACTTTCGACCTTATTTTTATGTTTATGGCGACAACGAAAAGATAGTGGAGGTTTTAAATAAAAAATATTCTGACAGGGTGCATAAAATACAAGAGGCCAAGAAATTTTTTTCAATAGGTTATACGGCGCGCCCGACACACGTGTTGAAGGTGTTCACAAACGTACCTTCTGATGTGCCATTCTTAAGAGACGAACTGTTTGAAAAGTATCGAAAAATCGTTAAAAAAATTTTTGAGGCAGATATACTCTTCAAGTATCGTTTCATGGTAGATAACGGACTGGCGGGTATGTGCTGGTTTGATGTTGTTGGCGGAAAACAGTTTAGCAAAACTGTTAAGTGCCCGATTATTGAGGCAAAAACAATCAAGCCCGTGCGAGAAGTGAAGAATGCACCATTGAAATATTTATCGTTCGATATTGAAGCAATATCCTATGATTATAACAGAATGGTTGATGAAAAGAGAGACCCCATTGTTATGATTTCTATGGCTTTTAATCCTAGTTATCGCGGAAAGAAAACACTTGTTCTTGTTGCAAAGCAGGGCGCCAGAGAAAAAGACGTTGAAAATTTTTCCAGCGAGAAAGAGATGTTGGAAAGATTTCTGGCCATAATAGATGATTTTGATCCGGACGTTTTGACTGGTTATAATATTATTAATTTCGACATTCCATACATCTTGGAGCGTCTCGGAAGAAACAATCTGCCGAAAAACTTTGGTAGAATAACTGATAAACCATGTTTTGTTAGGAAATTCGGTGCTTACCAGACCTGTACTGTTGTTGGCAGGGTGGTTGTTGACCCGTACCAGATTATCAAGGCAGACCCATTCATGCGTTTCAAGAGATATGATCTGAACACGGTTGCTCTTGAGATGCTGGGAGACGGAAAAATAGATGTTGGTTATAAGGAAATGGTGAAGCTCTGGAATGGCTCTAGTGAAAAGCTTAGTAAGTTTATTAGGTATTCCCGTAAGGACGCTGACCTGGCACTCAAAATATTATTAAATACCGACCTTTTGGGTAAATTTTTTGAACTCTCAAAGGTTTCTGGCCTTCTCTTACAAGACAGTCTTGGCGGTCAGTCTGCCCGTGTGGAAACAAGCTTTCTCCGGGCATGCGGAAAACGGGATTTTGTGATACCCACAAAGCCATCAAAGGCTGAAATAATTAAGCGGGAAACAGAGCGACAGAAAAAAGGCCTGAAGGGTGCCACAGTTCTCGAACCAAAAAAGGGGCTACATGCAGATGGCTGTGTTTTGGTTCTGGATTTCAAGAGCCTGTACCCATCACTAATAAGAACCTTTAATATATGCCCGACTTGCCTGATTACCAAGGACTCCCCAACAAATGTTAAAAAACACAAAACACCCTCTGGTTCATATTTTGTCGACGAAACTGTTCGGAGGGGCGTTTTACCAAGCATACTTGAGAACCTGCTTGAGACACGGTTCGCAATAAAGAAGAAGATGAAAAAGGTAAGCGGAGAGGAAGCAAGGATTCTGAATGCGAAGCAGCTCGCACTGAAAATCATGGCAAATTCTTTCTATGGTTACACAGGTTATCTTCGCGCGCGCTTATATGTCATGGATGTTGCCAACAGTATTACAGCATATGGCAGGGAAAATATACAAAAGACAAAAAAGATAATTGAAGAAAACTTTCCTGTTGAGGTTATATATGGCGACACAGATTCTATCTTTTTGAAGACAGACATAACAAATCTAGACAAGGCTGCCCAACTCGGGAAAAGAATTAGCAAGTATGTAACAGAGCACCTGCCAGGATATCTTGAGCTGGAGTTTGAAAAGGTGTACCGAACATTCCTGATACTTACAAAAAAACGCTATGCCGGCTGGAAATTTGTTGAGGTTGAAGGCAAGTGGAAAGACTCTATAGACATGCGTGGTATAGAGACTGTACGGCGTGACTGGTGTCAGCTGGTTACTGATGTGATGAATCATATACTTGAGCTGATATTGAGGCACGGCGATGTCAAAAAGGCCATAGATTATGTCAAAACAGTTCTGCTGGAACTCCGACAGGGTAAGGTGCCTCTGGAAAAGCTAACGATTATAAAGGGCATCACAAAAACACCATCTGCATACAAGGGTGTGCTCCCACACATAGAGCTGGCCAAGAAGCTGTATCGACGGGACCCTGTGCATGCACCACCGGTCGGTGGGCGGATAGGTTTTGTTATAATAAAGGGCAACCAGATGCTTTCCAAGCGTGCCGAAGACCCGGAATATGCCAAGAAACATGGTCTGTTAATAGACTCGAAATATTACATAGAGAATCAAGTCCTACCGCCTGTTGCAAGGATTTTAAGTGCTGTGGGCGTCTCATCAAGCGAACTTCTTGGCGGTGGACAACAGGTTTCGTTGTCAGATGCCATATCCGGAAAAAAACGCAAGCTAAATCATAAAATAAGTCTGGAATATTCTGGCAGCAGTAAAAGAGAAGAAAAGCCACTTGACAGCTGGGAAGAGTTTGTCTGCTCCAAGTGTAAGAAGTCATATCGCCGCATGCCACTTACTGGCCGATGTGAGTGTGGGGGCGAGCTTCTCATTGCGTATCATGGCAGCGTTTCCCGAAAGGTCAGAAAACAGGCCAAGAAGTAAAAGAAGTAAATAAAAGGCACTTTCTTAATTTATTGGATAACTCCTATTTAATTCTGAATATATCTTCAAAATATTGTTGTTGTGAAGCACGTGAAGTTGGCTGTGAATATATATGATGTTTTTCAGGTTCAACTTTTCCATAGGAAATAAGGGGGTTGCTGGTTTGAAATTTCGCTATTTTTAGTGGTGTGTGAACAAAATGAAGCAATATGAACATTAGTTTGTGGCGTGAAATTCACATATCAGAACGTGAAGCCAGCGTAAAAAAGTATAGTAGGCAACAAGAGAACGCCCATTAGGTGCACCCTGCGCACTCTTGATAAATTCGGAATCATTCCCAGGGCTGCTGCTATTGCTGCTACCACAAACCCCCAGACACCTGTCAATAATATAATCACAGACAATGTGAATACAAATACGGTTGCAGACAAGAGGGCGTAATTTATCTTTTTTAGGAGTTTCATTATATGAGAAGAGAGCTTTTGGGTAATCAAAACCGCAAACCCAAGAGACAAGAGACCGGTAAAAACTATGAACATGCAATCTGCGAATGAGAGTGTGCCCATAAAATAGCGTAGGGCTACTGCTGCCCCAGACCTGGCCTTGCCTATTAACCACAACGCGAGAAAAGAGAACAGCACATTAGAACCAGTGATTGCTCCTATAGTCACAAGAAAGGATTCTGCGCTTCCGCTGCTAAACAGCATGGCTGCTGCGCTCGGTCCTATACCAGGCAGCAGACCGGTTGTCATCCCACCGAAAGAACCCTTAACAACACCATTAGTGATGGTCTGACCAGAGACAAAAAGTTCGTTTTCCTCTGTGGGTATCTTAGTTTTGTTTTTTATACTCACCAGAAGCATGCTAAGGCCAAAGAGGCCAGTGAGGAGCGGAAAAAGGACAAGATTCTGGTCTATAGGCAGCTTGCTGCTTGTCAGTCCAAGCAGCCCAGATAACAGAAAAAGTCCGGCTGCTGCAACCGGTTCTCTGTCTTTTAAAATAAAAAACAACACGATTCCAGACAAGATGATATGCAGGTTTGGCTGTATTATCATGTATATTTTGGGCACAACCAAAATAACCAGCGGAAAAAGAAGCAGTGAGAATATAACACCACCGAGCGCACCGATAATACCGAGGCGGACAGCGCCCAGGCCCTGCCCTTTCAGAAGCAAGCGGTGCCCTGGCAAAACACCAAGTTCCATACCAGAGTCAGGCACAGACAAAAATATTGTTGGTATGAAATTGACAACAACGTTTGTTACAGACACGGCAACTATAAATGCTATGTATGGGTAAGGCGGGCTAGTGCCGGCAGCACCAACAAGGAAGCTTATCAGTAAAATACTCACAAGGTTCGGGTGTATACCAGGCAATAGCCCGCAGAAAATGCCGACTATTATACCCAGTGCAGTGTAGAGCAGCACCTCTAAAAACATATTAATATTTTTATGTTCGCTATTATAAAGCGTGCGTGTAGTGTGATTCTAATGCTCAG
Organism: Candidatus Aenigmatarchaeota archaeon; assembly: GCA_029932645.1. Lineage (GTDB taxonomy): Archaea > Aenigmatarchaeota > Aenigmatarchaeia > GW2011-AR5 > JAGGXF01 > JAGGXF01. The sequence goes on from JAOZPR010000003.1 coordinate 35,654, forward strand.
AAAGACAAAGAAAGCCGGGAAGAAAGGCGATTTTGACTGGGAAAAGGCTGAAAAAGACCCACTTATATTGTTTGTAGTGTTTTTTACCGAGGTAATGTGCGAGCTGGCGCGCGCAATCATCGAGCTTCTTTTTGGCGAAGAGCGGCTTTAAAACATATTAAGACAATTAAACTAAATAGGTGATGTTGAATGCTTGGAAAAATAAAAGAGTTAAAAAAGATGACAGAGCTCATGAAAGAGATGAAGATGAACATGCGGGAGCTCAAGGCGAAGCGTGTTGTGATAGAGTGTGAGGATAAAAACATAGTTATAGAAGAGCCAGAGGTCATCATAGCAAAGATAGTGGACAGGGATTCATATCAGATTACAGGCAAGGTTCATGAAGAGCCTGCCGGCGGCCCAACAGAAGAGGATATAAAAATGATAATGGATCAGACAGGTAAAGATAAAGAAACCATACTCAAAAAACTCAAGGAGCTAAACAACGATCTGGCGCGAACAATAATGGAGCTTAAAGACGAAGCACAAACGCAACGACCAAATGACAACTAATTATATAAGCCAGCCAAGACAATATTTAAACAACATTTAAACAAGGTGATTAAATGGTCAGAAAAACTAAAAAAGTCGCGAAAAGGCAGAGGAGAAAACACTTCCTGATGGATAATCCGCTTTCACTAGCACTGCTCTTAATTGGCCTGGTAATTGTAGTTGAATCTCTTGGGACGATATGGTTGCTCTTCAATGCGTTTAATGTGAATATTTTTCAGTTTGCGTTCTGGACAGTGTTCTTGTTGTTCAATGTTGTCAAACTGATAGCCGGGCTCGTCGCGATTAAGGCCGGATACATGATGATAGAAAAGTGATATTGCCATACTAAGAACACGGTTGTTGTCCCTTCTTTTTAGTTAATTTAATTAATAATAAAAGAAAAATATAAAAGAAAAATAAAAAAACAAGTGGCTTACTTAGAAGCCAAAGAATAAATCGCCTTTAGTGCCACGATTATGGCTGCTGGTGCTACTAATATCATTATGTTTCCTAGGATTGTCTCTAATGGTGCCCAAATAACACCCACACTAGTTGATACTGAACCCGCCACAATCAAAGCGACTGCAGCTATTAAGAATGATTGAACTTCTTTGTCGGCAATGTTAAGGAAACCGACGATTAAACCAAGTAACACTAGCAATGCTGGTACCCATGTTGCTGTTATGAACGCTGTTAGAATCGCTATTAGTACACCAAGCAAAAAGGCGTAACTTCCCCATTTTTCATCCATGAAAACCACACTCCTTTTTAAAAAAGAGTAGAAAATCTTTTAAAGGTTTCTGGAGCCCTTTTTTATCCCTTCATTCGAGTAAATACTCGACTATTCGACCGAAGGCCGGTCTTGTGACAAGCACGCCAGCAAGAACACCTACGATTGTAGTAATGGCAAAACCGCGCAACATACCGAAGCCAAGCACAAGGAGCGGAAGCATAGCTCCTATGGTTGTCCCGGCAGCACCAAAGATCATGAAGAATGCTCTTTTCAACCGCTCCTTTAATGACCATGCCTTTTTCTCTCCCATTATGGATTCATCTAAAATCATTATTTGACTGTCCACACCCGTACCAACAGCAGCAACAATACCTGCTATAGCGGCCAAATCGATTGTCCAATTAATTAGAACAGACGCCCCAAGAATTATTAGTACTTCAGACAAAGAGACAAGAATCATTGGTATGGCCAGCCTAAGCTTTCTATATCTGATAAAAACTATGAATGATACAGTAATGATTGCAGCCAATCCTGCTATCATCGCACTGGATAGAAACCGTGCACCAAGCCGCGGTGAAATTTCATCCATCTGCAGGATTTTTATTTTTGTTGGCAACGAGCCACTTCTTAATATGGACTGCAGTCTGCGCTTTTCTTCCATTGCTTCATCCTGCGTTTTAGCTCCGCCTGTTATCGCGGGCGTCGTATATAGCTGGCCTTTGAGGCCAGCAGCTATATTCAGCTGGTCCATTATTTTGTCGTCTAAATATAATTTTATTGGTTCTTCCAGATACTGCTCACTTCCTATACCTGTTTTGACCGGTATGTTTGCAGTCACCTTTTTGAATTTTTCAGCGCCTTCATTCGATATTAAGACCTGAAACCCCCAAGTATAACCGTTCTCAACAGGCCGCAGCCACGAGTGTTGGGGATCAAGATAAACCATTTGTATGTCTTTCCCAGTATACACCAGAGCTTCTACATAAGTTTCGTTCACGCGCTTGAATGCAATTCCATCCAGTTCAAATGTTTTGTTGATGTCAGTTCTAACATCAAATTTCTTATTATTAAATTCTATCTGGTCGTTTGTAATTTTTAGTGGTATATATGCCTCGAATTTTCCCTGGTGTTCCAAAAGTTTTATCAATTCTTCTTTAGTACCACCAGCTATCTCTATTTGTATGTATGCTCTGCCTTCGCTCCAGACCGGTCTGAACAAGGACTCCTTAAGGCCGTAGACATTGATTCTTGTCTGCATGGTTGTTATTATTGACTGAACCATTTCTTCTGTTGCGTTTTCTGGTTCTATGATAGCTCTTATACCGCCCCTAATATCCAATCCAAAATGCAATCTATTTTTTTCTGCCTTGATACCAGATACGCCCAGAGTTCCATTCATCTGATAAAACAACAGGCCTTTGTTTGTTTTCAGCTGCACTTCCCCGAAGTATGGCTTGCTTATAAGATTTTCATCAGCCAGCTGGCCATTTATCTGATAAATTTTATCGCCGCGTTGCAGGACATCAGTCAGCGGCGAGCTGGCATTAATGCTTGTTATGGAAATGCCTTGTTCAGAAAGTTTTGGGCTTATTGCCACGATAGCCATAACTACTACAACAATCCACAATATTACTCTAAAATCAGTAAACAGTTTTTTCACTCTCATATTTGTTCACGCTTCTCTTGTTCGTTTCTCCCGTTTCTCAAACCACCATCTTAGTATTCCTACGTTTGTGAGCCATGTTGTGAAAACGTCAACAACCAGGCCGATTATCAGCACATTTGCCATCTGTTTTAGTACAATCGTTTCGCTGAGTAGATATAACGCAGTCAATGCACCGAGCGTTGTTGCTGTCATGGTTAGCCCGGTCTTCATTGCTGATTTTATTTTTTCTTCTTTTGATCCGGTTGTTTTCAACAGCCGGCTGGTCAGTAAGATATCTGTGTCTATAGAATAACCTATTAACATCAACAGTGCTGCTAACACGCTTAGTGATAGCTGTATGCCAAGCAAAGACATGATTGCAACTGTTATTGTCATGTCTGAAACTGCTGCAAGCACAACAGCAGAGCTTGGCACAAGCGAACGGAAAAGCACAAACACAACAATAGCCATGAGCACAAAAGCAAAAAATATCGCCAGCTGTGCCTGGTGCCAAAACATCTCTCCTAGCGCAGGCCCTATTTGTTTGACAGAATAATCTTCTATGCTAATAAAATCAAGTTTTTCAATAATCTCTTTCTCATCATATTCTTCAGGAACCTGTATTAATATGGTATTCGTAATACCACTTGCCACTCTCACAGTTCCTGCAGAGCCAACAACACGTTCTACAGCCCCGATGTCAACACGATCAGATGTTATTATGCTTATGAGTTTTCCTCCTGTCATCTCCACATCCTTCTCTATAAAGGAGCCTTTTGTTACGGTGTTCAACGCCAGAAAGCCGACAGAAAGCAGAAATATAACTATTGGTATGAACATCAATTTTTTCCAGTGTTTATTTAATATATTCCATATAAACATGCTCGTCTGCCACCAAACCATCTAAATTTACTAAATTTATTTAAGTTTATTATCTAACAATACTTTTAAACATTGTTTTTTAACATTAAAAACATTATATATGGCATTGTGTTGCGGCGCTATATTGTGACATCATGTTTATTATGGCATCATCTTATACTATTATGTTATAACAGCGTGTTGTTTGTGTTTAGACAACAGACAAGATAACAGATAACATATTGAGGGAAAGAAGCAAAGAGGGATTGAAGTGGACTATGACATTGCTATCATTGGCGCTGGGGTTGCGGGAAGCCAGCTTGGTACGCTGCTCAGTGAGCGGCTCAAAGGCAAACGAATAGTCATATTCGAGCAGCTTGAAAAGCCAATACTTAAAGACAGCGGCATCGTCTCAAGGGATATTGAAAAGTTCATCAAAACAAAAAAAATCAAAAAACTCATAAGGAAAAAAATCAAGAAGATGACGCTCTTCTCGCCAAATGGCAAAACAATCAATCTTGAAAACAAGGAGCCGTTTGCATACGCACTCAGGCGCATAGAATTTGCTAGGGCCATGAAAAGGCCGGTAGAGGACATGATAAAGTATGAGCGTGTCTTGTCTGTCAAGCTTCGTTCAGACTGCTGTCTTGTCACGACAGAGCAGGACAAATATTTTGTCAGGCTTCTTGCTGGTTGCGATGGAGCAAACTCTCTGACAAGACGTGCAATGGTTGAGAAGGGCATAACAAAACAACCAAAGCTTCTTCACGGTGCTTTTACACAAGGCAAAGAAACGCGCAAAATAAAGGTATATCTTAACAAGTTTTATTCTCCAGACTTCTTTGCATGGAATTTTTTTGGCGAGTGTGGCCTTGCTACAGCGCACAGACCAAGGGCTCATCTTGATTATTTTCTTAAGAGGCAGGATGTCAAACCAAAGAGGATATTCGCGTCGCCTATCCCATTGGGTCTTCTAAAATCTTTCGCAGACCGATGCCTTCTCATCGGCGATGCTGCTGCTCAGGTCAAGCCGCTCACAGGCGGCGGTATTATATATTCACTCAAGGCAGCCACGTATGCTGCTAACACCATCGAAAAATCATTTTCCTTGGGCCGTTTTGATGCGGCCACACTAAAAGCATACGAGAAGGCATGGCGAGACGATTTTGGTAGCGAAATAAAAAACGGTCTTCGACTCAGGGCGATATATCGCAAGATGACGAACAAACAAATAAATGAGCTCTTTGAGTTGTTCAAGGATGATGTAGAAAAGGTGTTTGCCAAAGAGGCAGTTAAGCGATATGATTATCTCTCTGCTGCAGCTTCGGGCATACCAAAGAAAAAAATAACAAAGTTCATGCTCAAAAACCTAAACCTTTTGGCCTGATCTTTGTTCATCTTAACTTTTATTTTAGCTTAAAAATCTTTGCAAACAAATGTTTAGCAATAAAACAACAAAGTGGTTTCATGGTAAAGAAAAAAATAAAAAAGCTAAAACAGCTCTTGGGGTTTATCAAAGACGAAAAGCTTAAGGAACAAGTGGAAGAAGAAGCTGGCCTAGAAAAAGAAGAGGGCATCAAGGTTGAGGAAAAATATCATCCAGAAAAGGACGAGATAGAAATAGACATAACAGGAGCACGGCATTTCTCTCATGTTTTGTCAAATTTCGTACAAAAACACTGGGCCAAATTGGCATTATTGCTTATCATCTTGTTGGCGTTCTACATCAGAATTTTTGCTTTCAATTACCCGTACCTAATTAATATAGACTCATACTATTTTTACAGGTATATGGATTTCATCGTAGAGGACGGCGGAATACCGAACATCGATCCGTACATGCTTGCGCCAGAAGGGCTAAACACAGGAAGCATAGCCAGATTTTATATGTATCTTGGCGCGTACTCATACATGTTTTTTGCTCGCCTGTTTCCTGGTCTGCAGCTGTGGCGATATCTTATATACTTCCCTGCAGCCATAGCAGCGCTTTGTGCTATACCAATATATTTCATTGGTAAATATCTATTTGATAAAAAGGCAGGAATAATAGCAGCTTTTTTCTTGGTTTTCAACCCATTTAACATGACACGAACGCTTGGCGGGGATCCGGATTCTGATGGCATTGTTCTGCTAATGACACTAATACCAGTCGCGTTGTTTTTGGCAACCCAAAAGAATATTGAAAAGCAGGGACTAGGCAAACGTTCTGTCTTGCTGGCTGCACTTACAGGGCTTGCCTTGGCACTTTTCACGCACACATGGGGCGGCTCTTGGTATATGGTCTGGCTTTTCGCGGGTTTTGTGGCAGTCAAACTTATAGCAGAGTTCTTAATCCTCGGTGATACAAGAAAGGCGTGGAAACAGAACAAGAAAATCATCTCATCTTTCCTAATCATCATATTAATTTATATTCTATTAATTGTCCCGTTCTTTGGTGTTAACAAACTTGTCGGTATAATAAATGCGCCAACAGGAGCTCTCGGGATGAAAGCAGAAGCCAGCAGGCGGTTTCCCAATGTGTGGGTTTCTATTGCCGAGATGATGTCGCCAGAGGGAGCAACTTTCTTTGACAAGATAAACACGATAGCAACGCGCGCGACAGGCATGCCGCTTGGCGGCATCGCCACAATTGTTCATCCGTTTTTCCTCGCTATATACGCGATGATTTATTTCATCGTTTCTTACATCAAAAAGAAAAAGCATCTTGACAGTCTCATATTGATGTTTTTATGGTTCGTAGGCCCGCTCTACGCAAGCACTGTTGCCGTGCGTTTTGTTATCTTGTTATCAACACCGCTAATAGTTTTATCCAGTATTGCTCTTGCAAAACTGTTTGATATTGTAATGGGGAAGGATCTTTTGGATTAAAAAAGATGGTATTATGAAAATAACAGATGAGGGAGTTGCATCAGCCCTGCTTTGGCTAGTCAGTGTTATTTATCTGGCTGGGTTTACTGTTCCTATTGCTGGTCTCAAGATATCGCAGTTCCCCCTTCCTGTTACTATCGGAGCCATTCCATTCAGATGGTTGTTTTTGGTTTTTTATTCAATTGCATTGTTTTTCCTGTTTTCATGGGTTGAGATAAAGAACAAAAACATCCTCGCCGGACTGGTTGTGTTTTTTTCATTGCTATTATCTGTCTTGTTAGATTATAAATTGGTTATCGTTTTATTAGCTCTTGGCGCATACTTCCACTATAAAAAGAAGCCGCAATGGGATAAAATTTTAGTTATCCTTATTTTATTCTTCTTTATCTACATTCCAACAGTTGCCTCTTTTGACCAGTCATATGTTATTGCTGCCAACCCGAGGGCGATATTAACGCCAAGTTGGTGGACCGCGCTGAACTGGATTAAGAACAACACGGAAGAGTGCGCGGTGGTTGCAACCTATTGGGATCCGGGACACTTCATAACAGGCATCGCGAGAAGGCCTGTTGTTTATGATGGCGGAACTCAGAATGCTCTTGCCCAATTTAATAAATCATCTGTTGATTTGAACTCCAAGGCATTCCAGGACCCGACCATGTTTACTATAGAAGGCAACACGGTTGTGAGATCGCGTATGAAGGACATGGCAACAACCCTGTTCACAGACGACGAAGAGCTTGCTTACGACATTCTTAAGCTATATCGTGGTAATTGCTCAGAAATGTATTATCTTGCTTCCTGGGATTTAATCGGAAAGTCTCAGTGGTGGTCATATTTCTCGACCTGGGAGCCAAACAAGGCCACAGGTAACAAATATTTTTATATTCCGTTGCAGTTGTCGATGAAAAAAGAAGGCGAAGACGGCTCTACCAATTATGTTTTTTCGCTTGGCCAGAACCAAGCGATTGTGATAAACGAAAAAACAGCAGGCGGCCAAACAATTATGACACCAGTATTAAAGCAAGGTCCATCATTCACAAAGATAAGCAAGCTATTCTACTTCGAAAACGGTAAGGCATTTATGCAGCAATATCAAGGTGCAGAAGTAGAAGGCATGGTTTGGCTTGACCCAAGCAAGCAGTCCCTATTTTTCATACCAAAGGAACTTGAGAACAGCATGTTCACGCGTCTCTTCTTCTTCCAGGGCCAGGGACTCAAACACTTTGAGTTTGTGAACAACTGGGGCGGAGAAGTTAAGTTATTCAAGGTTAAGTTTGATTAAAGAACCACGAGTTAACCATTTCCACAGTGGAATATAACTTATTCCATCCTCTTTTTTTTCTATATTATCTGTTATTATAATCAGTGATTTCACTTTTGACCTGAATTTTTCCTTAAACCTCCTTAAAGATTTTATCTCCCGCTCATTTATTTTATTACTATATGTAACATTTATAGCCAATAATGAGTTGTCATTATTTTTTATTATGAAGTCAACTTCGCTTTTTTCTCTACTTTTCCAGTAATA
>JAOZPR010000004.1:0-21555 GCA_029932645.1 Candidatus Aenigmatarchaeota archaeon
TTTCATAACCTCTTCAACTATCTTGTCTATGGCCACTTTCTTTTCCTCACCTGTTTCCATATTCCTTATCGTGACCTGCTTGTTGGCGAGGTCTTTTGGACCGACGATGATAACTGTATCTGCGTCTGTTGCTTCCAGTTGTTTTGAAAGCGAACGGCCCATCATATCTATCTCTGATATTATATTGCTTGCTCTGAGCTGGTCAAGAATACGCAAAGCCTCTCCTGTTGCCTCACCTATTGGCGCGACATATACCTTTTTCTTTTTTGGTAGCGTGAATTTTTTGTCCTGCAAAACTTTCACGAGCCTGTCCACGCCGATGGATATGCCCGTTGCAGGCTCCTTTTCTCCACCGAGAATCTCTGTGAGATTATCATAACGGCCGCCACCGCCAACACTAACATTCAGGCCAGCCATTATCTCGAAAACGTTGCCTGTGTAATACTCCAGACCGCGCACGAGTGATATGTCTGTTTTGAGCTGGCTGTCTATCCCGGCTGCTTTTGCGAGGTCGATGAGTGCTTTAAGCTCTCGCAGGCCTTCTTCTCCTTCTTTATCCAACTGCAAAGAATCCAAATCATTTTTCTTTATAACATCAACGAGCTCTTCCACATCTTTATCAGGAAAGCTCTTCCTGAGTTCTTTTTTTACTTCGTCCCAACCAATCTTGTCCTGCTTGTCTATTATCCGGAAAGCTGCTGGTATGTTTTCGATGCCAAACGAACGGACGACAGACTCCAAAATCTTCCTGTTATTTATTTTAATGGAAAACTCCAGACCAAGCTCCTTAAAAATATCTACAATTGGCTTCAGACATTCGAGGTCTGCCAACGGCGAGGTCGATCCAACAATGTCTATATCTGCCTGCATGAACTCGCGCCAGCGCGCAGCCTGCGGCTGGTCATATCTCCAGACCTTGCCTATCTGATACCGCTTAAACGGCTTCTTGAATTTTTGCGATGCGACAACGCGCGCCATTGGAACAGTAAGGTCAAAGCGCAATCCGAGCGCGCGGCCGGATTTGTCCTTGAAAGAGTATATCTCCTTTTCTATGTCCTCGCCTGATTTCTTAGACAAAAGCTCAAGATATTCAAACGCGGGCGTGTCCATAGGCATGAAACCATATCTTTCAAAAGCACGCCTTATAACGTCTAGCAAAAACTGCCGCAAGGCAGCATCCTCGCCTATAAAATCCCTTGTTCCTTTTACTGGTTGCAACATGAACATCACTAACATTAGATTGAGCCAAGAAATATAAAAAGTTTAGATGTTGCCAATAAAGTATTACTTATTATTTTTCGTCTTTATTTGGACGACGTCGCCGATTGTGAGCGGCTCGGCCTTGCGTGGCTTTTTCTGCTGCTTCTCTTTTTCGGCCGCGGCTGCTTGTGTTTTCCTGGATTTTTCATAGGGCTTTCCAGGCTCGTTGATTATATGTATCCGCAAGGCATACTGGAGTTTCTTGGCCGTTTGCTTGTCTGGCTTGGTTTTGCCTGCCATTACACGCTCCAGATAAGAACGCTTAATCATTAGCAACTTTGCGAGCATCTTTGCTTCGTATTTCCGCTTTTTCATGCCTTCCCGTATCTGTTCAGCGTAGTCAGGAACAAGTTCAACTTCCTCGTATTGGACAGGCGCGTATGTCCTTCTTGCTCTTCCACGTGCTTCACGTGGCCGTGGCTCTTCCACAGGCTCGCCCAGTGAAGAACAAAACCTACATACAGAAAGAACAGTGCCCTCTATTTTTACCTTGTATACTCTCCCTGGCCTACCGCATATCTCACATTCTGTCATTTGAATACCCGTATCCCTGATATTGGCGATATTGATAAAAAATACTGTACGCTTAGTTTTTTAAAATTATATAACTGGCTTGTATATATTAAGTGTAGTGATACTGTACTGATGTGATTATTCCTAATTTAGGTATTTAAATTTTGTTTTTTAAAGGTTTTTAGCTGTGGTATTGTGCGTTGTGATGTAGTATGATAGAAAAATATGACCCAAAGAAAATAGAAAAAGAAGCGCAAAAACTGTGGGAAGAGCAAAAAATAGCCAATAAGATTGTTGATTTCAAGAAGAATCTGGCGGAGCGCGGAAAAAAGTTCTACCTGCTGGACGGGCCTCCTTATGTTAACGGTGTGGCACATGTCGGACATGTAAAGACAATCGTGTTCAAGGATATGTGGGCAAGAATAAAGTTTATGCAGGGCTTTGCCTCATGGTTTCAGCCCGGGTTTGACTGCGGCGGTCTGCCAATAGAAAACAAGGTAGAAAAAGAACTGGGAATAAAATCAAAACAGGATATAGAAGAAAAGGTTGGTGTGGATAAATTCATAGAAGCTTGCCAGGACTTTGCAGAAAGTAACAAGCCAAGATGGATGAAACTCTACAAGCAGTTGGCTGCCTGGAAAGCATGGCTAGAGCCATACATGACGCATAAAAACTATTATATTGAATCTGGTTGGTGGACTGTCAAGCAATTGTTTGAGAAAGGCTTGCTCGTAGAAGGCTACAAACCGGGTTTCTGGTGTCCACACTGTGAGACTGTTTTGTCTGGCTACGAAGTCACTGACTCTTATAAAGATGTTCAGGACCCATCACTGTATATCAAATTTCCTGTGGCCGGTGTGGACAATGAATTCATTGTTGTATGGACAACAACACCATGGACTTTGCCTGCTAATGTCGCCGTTGTCGTGCACCCTGATGAAGCGTATGTTAAAGTCAAGGTTGTTGAAAAAAATGGTAAGGAAGACTTCTTAATACTTGCGGAGAAAAGACTTGAACCGGTTATGAAAGAGTGTGGTATTGAACAATATAAAATTGTAGAGAAGATGCCAGGCAAGGATTTGGAAGGACTAAAATACTTGCCTGCACTGGATGTGCCTGTCCAGAAAAATCTGGGCGAGAAGGCACATCAGATTATATTGTCAATACCCATCATGAAGAAGCGTGTTGTTTCTAAGGCGCATATAAAAGGCGAGGCCAGCAAAGAAGAGTTCGGTCATATGGTGGATATGGACACGGGATCTGGTTGTGTGCATACAGCACCTGGTCATGGTGATGTTGATAACAAACTTGGAAGACATTATGGTTTGCCAAAGCCATCACCAGTGGATTCGCAGGGTAAGATGACAGAGGATGCTGGCGAGTTCGCGGGAATGTTCGTCAAGGATGCGGACAAAAAGATAATAGAAAAACTAAGGGAAACCGGTGTCCTGTTGCACGCGGGCGTTGTAACGCACTCATATCCGCTGTGCTGGCGCTGCAAAGCACCGCTGATATACAGAATGAGCAAGCAGTGGTTCCTCAAGATAGACACGCTGAAAGACAAGATGATAAAGGAGAACGAAAAGGTAAACTGGCTGCCTGAATTTGCTAGGGAACGCTTCAGAAACCTTCTCATAGATTCGCCAGACTGGGCCATTACCAGACAACGATACTGGGGAATTCCGCTTCCTATATGGACATGTGAGAAATGTGGAAAGAAAAAAGCAATCGGCTCATTAGAAGAGCTAAAAAAATATTCTTTAGAAAAGCTGCCTAGTGATATTGATCTGCATAAAAATGTCGTAGACAAGGTTTTGCTCAAATGCGACTGTGGCGGGCGCATGGTCAGGGAAAAGGATGTGATGGACGTCTGGTTTGATTCTGGCATATCGCCGTGGGCATCTCTCGGATATCCATACAAAAATAAAGAGCTGTTCGAAAAACTATGGCCCGTCGACCTTGTAAACGAATCTCAAGACCAGATAAGGGGATGGTTTTACACATTGATGTTTAGCTCTGTAGCAACCTTTGATAAAAAACCTTATGACACTGTTTGCCTGAACGGCTGGACACTAGATGAAAAAGGAGAGAAGATGTCCAAGTCTCTGGGAAATGTTATATGGGCTGATGAAACGATGGAAACACTGGGCGCAGACGTCTTCAGGCTTTATTTCTGTGCTGGCCTGTCCCCATGGGATGTACAAAAGGTTAGTGTAAAAGAAGCTAAACAACTGGGAAGAAACTTGAACATATTGTGGAATATTTATCAGTTTATGAGAACATATGCAAACAAACCTTCTGTGCTGGGAATGGAGAAAGCAAAATTAGAGAACAGCAAAATAGAGGATTTGTGGCTCTTGTCAAGAATTAACACGCTCGCAAAAGAGCTGGGCAGGCATTTTGAACGATTTGAGTTTCATCTGATGGGAAGAAAGCTGATTGATTTTATAGTAAATGACTTTTCAAGAACATATGTAAAACTGGTAAGAAAAAGGCTTTCACAAAATAATAAAGATCTGGGTGACAAACAAGCAGCAGAGTTTGTGCTTTATGATGTTATGGAGAAGTTGCTGAGACTTCTGTGCCCAATAACTCCACACATAACAGAATATATCTACCAAGATTTATATGGAACTGGGTCTGTCCATCTTCAGGCCTGGCCAACAGCAGATGACAGAATAATAGACACTGAACTGGAAAAGAAAATGACTGTGGCTTTGGAGGTGTTGACAAACATGAACGCCGTAAGGCAGGAAAAGGGTATCAAACTGCGCTGGCCTCTGTCGGGCGTTTCGATAGATTGTGATTTGGACCTATCAGAACTCAGGGGAATTATAAAGGAACTGGGAAACGTAAAAGATGTTAAACTGAAAAAAATTGACAAGCCTATGAAGATCTTCGTTATAGGTGAAAAAGACGTGAAAATATCTCTTGATACCAGCATGAGTAAGGAATTGGAAGAAGAAGCTGCTTTAAGAGAGGTGCTGCGAAAAATACAATCCATGAGAAAGGCGGCATCACTAGTTGTGACAGACCATATAGATGTCCATATAAGTGAAAACGCAAAGTCACTTATCCAGAAATTTGAGAACGTGATAAAGGAAAGGGCTGGTGTAAAAAATATTATATTTGGAACTATAGAAAAAGGGGAAGTTGTAACATTTAAAGACAAAAAGATAACCATAAGCATAGAGAAGAAGGTCTGAACATGAAAAGATTACTAAAACTCGCTGAAAAAATCAAAGATAAGAAACTTAGAGAAAAGACGATAGAATTTTTGAAAAATCCTGAAATAACAAACAAGAAATTCAAATATCCGGGTGCTGCTTTAAAGGACGCGCCAGCCGGCCCATCAGACTTTCACCATGCATATCCGGGTGGTTTGCTCGACCACACGTATTCTGTGACATTGTCGTGTATAAGCGTGGCAGAAAATCTTCAGAGGGTTTATCCGAACCTGAAAGTGAATATGGACCATCTAATCAGCGCTGGTCTCCTGCACGACATAATGAAGATTTTTATATTTCACTGGGACGCGGGTATGGTAAAGCAGACCGACACACTTATGGACCATGGCATCTGGGCAGCAGCCGAGCTGTATGCACGGGGGTTTCCAGAAGAGGTCGTACATATAGTTGCTTCACACTTTGGCCCGAGTGGACCCAACCCGCCACAGACAACAGAAGCGATAATTCTCCACCACGTTGACCAGCTGGATGCTATGGTAGATGCAAATATAAACTTCATAAAAAACCAGAAAATAAAATTATTACTTCTTCCAGAAGAAGAGAAACAAGGACAATAGCCTTTAAAAATATTTTAAATATAGTTTTCTAGTGATTTGATGAAAAAAGCAATAGAATTCTTAAGAGCAATAAAACCAAGAGACCATGTTATCATAGTCTCTCACAACGATGGGGATGGTATTTGTTCATCCATATTAATGAAAAAATTTATGAAAAAGTATGCAAACATAGAACCAGAAAAAATCATAAGTCAGCCCATGCCTGTCGAGAAGAACCTTGTCCAGAGAATAAAATCCTATCTGCCGAATAAATTAATATTTCTTGATTTGGCCATGGACCAGCAAAGTAGTATAATAATGGAACTGAAAAAATATGCTAAGATACTAATAATAGACCACCACCAAATAACCAAGAAACCGGCTGGTGTTGTATATTATAATCCAAGAGAAAAGGAACCGAATATCTATAGAAGCGCTTCTTATCTTGTATATAAATTATGTTCATCGCTTGTGGATATGGGTAACTTTCTCTGGTTTGCTATCGTCGGGATAGTGTCTGATTATGAGATAAAAGATTCCATGGACCTGATAAAAGAAGCTGAAAAGAAATATCCAGAGTATATAAAAAAAACAGACCAAAAGTCGCTCCAGAAGTCTTTCTTTGGTAAGATTTCTGACATGATAAATGCTTTCAAGGCAAAGAGGAATGCAAGACCGGAAAAAATAATAAAAATATTTGAGTCCACAGACCAGCCAAAAGACCTGATGTACTCGGACAGCGCAGTAGACCTTCTTAATGCCTATAAAGAAGTGGAAAATGAACTGGCTGCAATTAAAAAAGACCTTGAAAAAAACTCGGAGACTCGTGGTAAAATAATTTTTTACAAATTAAGATCTGGCTTAAACCTGAGGTCTGCGGTGTCAACAATAATCAGCGAGAAACATTTGGACAAACTTATTGTGGTCTGGCAAGAAAAAGAAGGGGAGATAAAACTAAGCGCAAGAAACCAAGACAAGGCAATAGACGCGGCCAGCGTGTTGCAAAGGGCTGTTGGGAACGGGACAGCAGGTGGGCACAAGGCAGCGGCTGGAGCAACACTAAAAAAAGAAGACTGGCCTAAATTCAAAGAAAGGCTGATAGAAATCGTGAATAAATAGGCCGGCTTTTTTATGGCTTTTTTACCAGAACAAAAGCATGGTCACCCTGATACGGACTCAATTCTATCTGCTCTTCGACCGCAAATCCTGCCTTTTTCAATTTATTAATTTCTTGCTTGTAAATGACTTCTGGCGATTTCGTTACGTCTATACTCTGTGACTTAATAGCTATCATGCCAAACCCACTAGGCTTCAAAACATTTTTGCGTTTCTTATGAATATTTCCATTTCTTGCGGGTCAGCAACATCCACATAAATCAGATCTGTTTTTTCTATCCAGGAATATTCTTCTGCTTTTCTCGCGTCTGCTAGAATCGGTATGATGTTTTTTCTCTTTTCAGAAACCGGTATCAACTCCCTCATCATTCTTTCAGCGAATTCCACTCCGTATATCAGGCCGTCTTTACCGATTATGTCACTGATGTGGCTTGCGGTTGTCCCCGCACTTATTCCCAAGTACAGGATTACCGAACCCGACCTGATAGGCAATGTTGTCAGCCCGTTTAAGATAGCGGCGGATAATTTGGAACGTGTTGGGTCCCACTCGCGATACTCAACACCAGCAGAAACAAAAAGTTTTTCTCCATAAACACGACTTCCCGGTGTTAGATTTTTTGTGTAAATATTTTTTCCGACTCGGAACACACCGTTAAATATTTCTTTCATTGTATCACAGCATGATTATTTTATTCTTCCTATCTCTTTCTCCATATCGTCTTTTAATTTTGGTTCAAACCTACCTGAGTAATAGTCTATCTTTGCAGCCATCATAAGCTTTGATGCAAGGATTCTTGCTATCTTTCCTGCTTCACCCTTGGGCGCGTTTTGTATCCTTTTATCAAAGAATATGAGACCATACTTCGGCGGCTTTACTTTCTTTTTGTTTTTCAGGTGCCTGAACAGTGCCTTTTCAGCACCCAGCAACTGAATGGTTGATGAAGACATTCTTGCGAGTCTTTCCAGAGACCCTGCTAATGCGAGTATTCTGGCCGCGAGCAGCGGCTCTATCAATGATGTAATGTTTGGACACGTCTCCCTGGTTGCTTCCTTGATATATTTCTCAAGTTCTTTCTTAAGCTGAAGCGCACTTAAAATGAACGAGGAATATGACTTTATAATTTCAATATCTCTCTCGCTGAGTGCAAGACCAGAAGATGTTTTGAATCCCGGCATCTCTTCTCTTAGACCGTATTGGGCAACCTGCTTTACATACTTCTCATTATCAAGCTTGAGTTCGGGATAATGCAAACCGTACCATTCACAGAGATGTTCAAAAAATGTATTTATCTGTTTATTTAAGTCGTCTAATGTGCTAGATGCCTGTACAATCAGTTTGTCCTTGGTTATGAACTTTTTGGCCTTTTTTTTCGTTATTAAAATTCCCAAGCTTGTTAAAAATTCATTCAGTTCCCTTGGTGTCTCAACAAAACCCAATGAGAGCGCATATTCTCTTATTCTGTTAGAAATAATATCCCTGGCAAAACCGTCTTCTTTTGTTTCATATCCTTTGATAGAGTTGAAAAAAGTCTTTGGTATAGGCTTGGTTAAAACCCCGAGAGCCTCTTCTGGATCTGGTCTTATAAGCTGATAGTATAGAAGCTCTCCGCTGTCATCAAAAGCAAACCAGCCTATAGGTGATTTGGTAATGTGCGCTATCATAAGCTATTTAAAAGTTTTAATCTATTAAAACCTAAGTGATAAGACGGATGAAAAGAAGTGAAAAACAGGTGTCTATATGGGAAAAATCAGAACAAAAGAAATCAAGAACGCTGCTTTTGAGCTTATAGAGCGTTATCCTGATAAATGGAAAAAAACATTTGAAGAGAACAAAAAGATAGCTGACGAACTAAATGTGTTCACGGAAAAGAAGGCCAGGAATAAGGTTATCGGTTATCTGACCAGAAAGGTCGCACGGGCCAAGAAATAGATACAGAAAATTAGAAAAATTATCTTCTCGCGTATTTTCTGACATCAAAACCTCTTAGTTCTAGAACTTCTCTTGTTCTTCCTGTGATCAGAACGGGTTTGCGCCTCAAATCATCAATAGTTTTGGCGTTCACAAGCACCATTGCTATCTTTAATTCTTGTATGAATTGTTCTATCTTTTCGAGGACTTTTTCTTTGCTCTCTGTTGCTGGTCTTAAGAATGGGAGCGCGGCACCACATAGTAATGCACCAAGTGCCAGAGACTTTATCATGTCTATGCCACTCCTCACGCCACCTGACGCTATTACTGGCATTTTCACACTTTTGCAACATTCTACAAGAGAAACAACAGTTGGTATGCCCCAGCCAGCAAATGTTTTTCCTATGCTTGTATCAGACCTGTAAGATTCTACGAGTGGCCAACTTGTGCCGCCAAACCCTGCAACATCTATAGCTGACATGCCAGTCTTTTCGAGCTTAATTGCGGCCTCTCTTGAAATGCCGCAGCCAGCCTCTTTAGCTATAACAGGTTTGGACAGCTCTTTGGCTACAAACCTTATTTTTTCTATTGTATCTTGGGTAATGTGCAAGCTTTGTTGGTCTCCTTCGGGCTGTACCAGTTCTTGTAAGATGTTCAGATGAACAGCCAGTGCGTCGGCATCTACCATATCTATAACACGCGTGATTTTTTCTTTTTCATACTTCTTTAGTTGTGCAAAACCGATATTACCTATAAGAAATATGTTTGGCGCAACGTCTCGCACCTGGTATGTTGATTCCAGAGAAGGGTCTTCCAAGGCAGCACGCTGAGAACCCAGACCCATGGCTATGCCTGCCTGCTCAGCAGCCCATGCCAAGTTTTTATTTATTTTTTCAGCTATCTTCGTTCCACCAGTCATGGCTTCTATCAATATCGGCGCCTTTAATTTTTTTCCGAAGAAATCTGTTGTCAAGTCCACATCATCGTAGGTTATGTCCGGTAGTGCCTGATGCGACAGAAAAACATCATCAAAGCCAGTCGCATGCATATCAACATCTTTTTCCAGACATATCTTTATGTGTTCTTCTTTTCTTTTTTCAGTTGACATTTTAACACCATCTCTTATATAGATTATTATTTATTCCGAGGCTGTCAAGTATTTTCCCGACGACAAAGTTAATCATATCGCCAATAGCTTTTGGCTTATGATAAAACGCCGGACATGGTGGCAGTACGCTCACACCTATCTTTGATAACTTTAGCATATTTTCTATATGAATTGGTGAGAGCGGCGTCTCCCTCGGAACTAAGATTAGTTTTCTTTTTTCTTTTATCATTACATCTGCGCATCTCGACACGAGATTATCTGCAAATCCGGTTGCTATTGCTGATAATGTCTTCATAGAGCACGGGCATATCACCATAGCATCAGCTTTGAAGCTCCCGGAAGCTATGGGAGCTTCCATATCATCTGGATCGAGAACCTTTCCAAAATCTTTGAGTTTGAAAATCTCTTTATCATAATCTTCCAGCTCATGTTTCATAACTTTCTTGGCGTTTTTTGTGACTATTATAAAAAGCTCATGCTCTTTGAGTTTTTTAATTAGTTCCAACCCATAAATTACTCCGGATGCTCCTGTTATTGCAACAATGACTTTCATATCAATTCGCCCCAGTAGCATGTGCCGTAATCCTTGTTCCTGGCACGCTTTCACCTTTAAGAGCCTTTTCTATCCTTCCTTCGACAAGCCCATTTATAATCAAAGAATCGACACCACACTCTGTGAATATTTTAAGCATCTTCTCAACCTTTGAAAGCATGCCACCAGTAACATCTGTTCCATAAGAACCAGCGAGATATTTCCTAACTTGGTTTATATTATCACTTGATATTTCTGGTATAATATCCAAATCCGTGTCTTTTGTTGGGTCTCCTTTGAGAACGCCGTCAACTACGCCACAGTTTATTATTTTGGTTATGTTGAATCCTTGTTTTTTCAGTTCTCTCGCCAGATAATAAAATATTTCCTCTGTTGATATGATTGAGCATCCCATTGCTGTGTCCAAGGCAACATCCCCGTATGGAACAGGTATCATGTTGTACTTGAGCAAAATCTTTATTGGCTCGATGTACATGTACTTAATCTGGCTGTTTTCAGCTATACCAGAACTGGACAAACTGATGGACATCGCGTTTTCTCCGGTATCTAAGAGTTCTCTAACAACCAGCCTGTTCAATCTAGAAGCAGCATCCTGAACCTCGGCTATTCCTTTGTAGCTTTCTTTGTTTATAATTCCTTTATGCGTCTGATACTTGTTGGCGGCGGAATGTGGAAAAGAACCACCGCCATGACCAACAATCAGTCGCATGTCCTTTTCTTGTCTGGCATTGTGTATCTCCTTTGTTATGCGTTTTATAACACCTGGTCTAAGTGTAAACGGCTTGGTCTTATCTGTCAGCAAACTACCGCCAAGTTTTATCATGATTAATTCCGACTGCATGTGCACCATCCATGAGAGAAATATTTCAGTATCTTTTTAAGTGTATTACGAATCGTAGATCAACGAACTGATTTGAAAAAAATTCAACAGCTTCATCCTTCTGCTTCAATAAAACCGTTGTCTGCATCTACCTTTATTTTTTGCCCTGTTTTTATGATTTCTGTGGGATTCTTTTCTGGCTTATCTATCAGCGGTATGCCAGATATTATCGCACCCACAGCTACTATAGGCTCTGACTCAATGTTTATCATGGCTTTTGGCGTCAGACCGTTTTTCTTGAGCTGAAAAATTACATAGCTTCCGACAGTTGAACCACAGCCACGAGGAAAAATCAGAATCTTGTCTGCGACACATTCTCCGAAGATGTCGCTTTCTTTGTTCATAATCTTTCCTGTCTTCGGATCAACATCGCCGAGAAAACTAATAGCGTCTTTTGTTACAAGTGCCTCGCCTTCAGCCAGACCCTTTGATACGACTCGTCCTTTAATAATCATTCTATTATCTCCTCTATCCCACCAAAGGATATCTTCTGTTTACATAGCTTTTTCAGGTACAAAGATGCCTTGCCAGAATTGGTTGCCGTGTTTCTGAAACCCATGTCTTCTATAGGTGAAACAACAGGACATGTATCACAAATCACTTTTGCACCGGCTGTCTTGATGGCCTTGGTATATCCTTTCTTGTCAGCCTCTTCTTTAACAGCTCTTGAAGTATAAATCCACAGTTCTCTCTTCAACTGCTTGTTTTTTACTTTTTCTGCTATAGTTTTTATCTCGCCCAAGGAGCAGTGTGGGCAACCTATGACAACATGATCCACGTCTTCCGTGTCTGACAAATCCTTTTTTACTTTTTTGATATCTTCTTCTTTCACTTCTATTGTCTCTGGCTTGTCTAGTGACCACTCTGGTGTCTGTCCTTTTACAAAGAAGAGAGCAACAGCGCCGGATGCTGCCATCGCAGCACCAAGAGCTTTGAGTTGCTCTTCTGTTGAGCGCTGCTCGAGCTCGAACGCAGGAACCTTGTTCTTGACCAGCCTGCCGGCGTAAACACCAAGCGCACCGAAATCTGAAATGGTCTTAAGTTTGACTTGCGCCTTTATCAAAAAATTTGCAACCCTGTTCTCGCCGAGATGATAACCATAATTAGCGGTTTTTCCTATTATCGCCGCTGCCAGAGACGATGGTCCGCCTTCTCGGTTTGTTCTAGCGCCTAAGACAGAATTAGCAAACGAAACAGCAGACGACTCTGACCATGCGATATGCTCGCCTGTGCTCGGCCGAAGGCCGATGAGATATGGTGTGCATGTGCATGAAATATTAACACCTATTTTTCTGAAAATCTCTATAATTTTCATCTGCTTCTCGGCAAAACTTTTTTTCACTCCCATTGCTTTCCAATCACAGAGGTCCATGCCAGCTGGATTGAGATATGTGTTCACAGCTACCTTGGCGCCGTTATCAGAAAAAAATTTTATGAAATCTGTACCTGCATCTCCAATGGTTTTGTAAGAAACGCCGGCCAGTTGGGCAGAGCTCACCGGTATTAATTTGTCTGCTTCATAAATTTTTCCTAATGCGACAAGAAGTTCGATTGCCTTTTGCTTGGCAATGCCTTCTTCGCCGTTATAAATCCTTTCTTCCTCTTTTGTTAAGTACATTTTTCATCAACAACTCAGTCAATAATTTCAACATAATCTCTGATACTTATTTTGTCTTCAAGTGGGGCCTTTACCTTGACAAAGTGTTGCGCGTCCTTATCAAAGGGTATTGTACAGTCCATGCCAAGCTTGGTAGTTTTTCTTGTTTTCGGGTCTGCTGATGGGTCGAGTGAAGATCCCCGTTCGTTCTTTTTTATCACGAGATCTTTGTCTGCCTGGAATCGTGTCGCGATAGCCCACTCTATCTCATTCGGGTCAAATATGTTGATATCCTCATCCACCACTATGACATGCTTGAGCGACTTGTGACCACGGAACGCGGCCTCTATAGCTTGTTTACCATCGTCTGCCTTTGTGTTTTTAATAGCCACGACAGCGTGCAACCATGAACAACCACCAGGAGTAATGTAAACGTTTTTGCATCTACAAACCTTGTTTACCTCGTTGAATATGACTGGCTCCTTCGGGACGCCCATCAATATTTTATGCTCGAGCCCGCTAGGAAGTATCGTGTGATACACTGCATCTTTCCTGATAAATATTTTCTTTATCTTAATAACAGGCTGTTTTCTCACTATGTCGTATGTTTCTGTAAGATCCACAAAAGGTCCTTCATCGTGTGTTTCGCCAGTTAACTCGGCTATCATAACTATATCTGAGCACGGAACAACATGCCCGTTTATGTCAACTGTTTTAGTCATCTTTAGTGTGTTAGATATCTCAAGTTCGCTTTGGCCTGCGCCAACAGATATTGCAGATGCCAATAAAACATTCGGTTCCATGCCTATGCATATTGCAAACTCTTTAAGACCCCTATCAATATACTGGCTAAAGTGCCTCGGCAATATTCTCGCGGCCAGCTTGTCTTTTCCTATGACCATCATCCGATGAAACGAGCAATTTATCCCGTACTTGGGATCGTTCGCAATAACAACGCTCGCGGACATGTATGGACCACCGTCCTTTTCAAAGTGCGTTAATATGGGTAAGCGGGACAAATCAGTGTCAATCTCCTCATAATTTTCTTTTACTATCGTTGGTTTGGATGGGTTGTTGATGGCATCGGAAACTTTGAACAGTAGGTTTTTTTCATCTATATCGAGCGCTTTGCAAAGCAGCTGCCTTGTTGGGCAGAGGTTTGCTATTACTGGGTATTTAGAATGTTCGCCACTCTTCAAAACAGGCTTTGTAAAAAGAATCGGCCGGTCTTGGAGTTTTTTGATGATAGATGCCATTTCATATTCAACAGAAACCGGTCTGTCTATCTTTACCAAAATACCATCAGCATCTAACTTCTTGACAAAATCTAACATTCAACCACCAACCTGATTTTTATCCGTTTTTATTTTTTTAACGCCTTCAACACCTATGTTTGTGATTATTGCCTTGCCACCAGCTTTTTCAATAGCTTCTGCTACCTTTTTCTGATCATCGGCAACAGCTATCATTATCCCGCCCCCGCCCGCGCCAGACATTTTTGCACCAAATGCATCTGCTTGCAGTGCAGCATTACACAGCTTTTCCAAAGCAGAATGGCTCACGCCAAGCTGCCCTAACAGCTCGTGGTTCTTGTTCATCAGTGCTCCGAGCTCTTTCAAGCTGTTGTTTTTTATGGCTATTATAGAATCTTGTGATATATTATCTATTTCGTCCAACAGTTTTTTCTTTTCTGGATTTTGCTGCAAAAGTTTGCGTACATTGCCGACCAGTTCCCCGGTATTACCACCAATACCGGTGTCACCAATAACAATAGGTATCTTTTGTTTGATATCTAAAATCTTGATTTGTTCTGATTTTCTGAATGCTATATAACCACCATAAACAACGGTACTGTTGTCTATGCCAGACGGCGTTCCGCCATGAGCTATGATATCCCCCTGATAAGTCATATCACTTATCTCTTTCTTTGTCAGATTCATTTGGTAAAAATCACCGAGAGCCGAAACAACAGATGCAAACAAAGACGAGCCAGAACCAAGCCCGCTTGCTATCGGTATGTCAGACCTTAGTAAGAGTTCAAACGGCACAAAACCATGCTCAGCAACAAACAATGATATAATATATTTTATCGGGGAAAAGATGTCGTCTTTGGACATCTGCTTTAGCGATTCATAATCTTCTTCTTTTCGCAGTTCATCCACGCGCTGCTTTAAGCGTGAAATTTCTGACTCTGTCAGTTGCTGTATCATATCAAGCCTTTTGTCTTTGACCGTGATGCGTCTATGATTGTTTTCAGTCACTTCAGCAACAGACCTGATATCGACAGCTGCAGCAATGCCAAGCTTGTCATATACGACCGCATGTTCACCAAAGAGTATGACCTTACCCGGCGCACTTGCACCAAACATCAAAACACCTGCTTCTTTTTTTATAAACACCTGTTTCTCTTTCATAGATAGTTTTTTTACAATACTTTGTTTAAAATACTTTGTTAAAAGATTTTATAGTTTAACAACAAACAAATATATCGACATGCGCCTGTGGTCTAGTTGGTTAGATTTCGTCGCTGTTTGAAACAGCGGTGAAAAACAAAGACGTTGCCTTCACACATTATATATAACATGGGAGAAACGGCAGAGATCGGCAGTTCAAAATCGTTGTTGCTGGCAACAGCGAGGAATATCTGCCCGGGCGCATTGTTATTTTTATCTTCTTTAGTTCTATCTTCTTTATTTTTCTAGTCACATATTTTTGTTCCGACATGCTCGCCATTGAGAATCTGAAGAATTATTTTCGGGTCGTGGCCGTTGCAAACAATCGTAGGTATTCTTGCCCTTTGTATGACTTTTATCGCTGTCGGGTCAACAACGCCATAGTTGTTTGGGCTGACCTCTACGGCAAACCTATCAAGGTCTTCAAAACTTATTTTATCCAGCTTCTTCGCGTTTTTATTCTTTTTCGGGTCCTCTTCATAGACGCCATCAACATCTGTTAATATGATGAATAAATCTGCATTAATCATTTCTGCTGCCAATGCTGCATTTGCATCTGAACTTCGACCAGGCTCGATGCCGCCAGTTACCTGTACCTCTTCTTTTTCATCTATGTCTGATAAACTAAAAACCGGCTTGCCTTTAAGCAAAAAAGAAAGTAACCGAACATTGGCACGCATAATATCAATATACATCTCTTCTTTTTCATCGTCGGTAAGATTGAAGGGTTCAATGGCTTTTGCATATTGTCTCGTCATGCCTCCCCCGCCAATTCCAATAACGAGCTGATTGACCTGCAGCAATTGAATAACAGAAACAAGTTTCTTTATATACTGCTCTCTTGGCCCTTCTGGGCCTATGGCCAAAGACCCGCCAACCTTGATTACCAGCTTCATATGATTATAATCATCGTCTAAAGAATAAATAGTTTATTTTCAGATATACTGAAATAAAAGCAATGGAGAAAAAAAGCTGATAAAACAAAAAAATTGGGCTAGTACACCCTATCTCTTCTTTCTCTTTTTTGTTTTCTTCTTGGCTTTCTTCTTTACTTTCTTCTTTTTCTTCTTGGCTTTCTTCTTTTTCTTTGCCACAACAATCACACTCCGTTGAAAAAATTTACAATTAATTAATGTTGTTTAGTCATATAAATAAGTTTCTATTATTTTTTTTCCAAAACTTTTAGCAAATTTTTTTTAAAAAAATATAGAAATCTGAAAAAATCGAAAAAAATAAAAGAAAGAATGGGCCCGGCGAGATTTGTTCAGGCTCTTATTTTTGAAGAACCTTTTGAACACGCGACCTCCAGTTAGCCCAGATGTTCCAAGCATTTCCCATTTTGCTTGGAAGTCGTATAAGACTGGCGCTCTAATTGCCCGATTGCATCTCCAGGCTAAGCTACGGGCCCAACATCTAAAAGTTATTGGCTTAAAACACTTTAAAACCTATATTTTAAAACCTTTCTCATCTCTATATTTTTATGCTCAGAAGAAGCGATCTGGAAGATAGGGTGACAGATGTTCTAGAAAAGAGTAATTTTGATGTTCTAAGATATCATGGATGCTTTGACATAGCAGCCAAAAGAAAAAAAATATTGCTACTAAAGGTCCTCGTCAATATTGATTCATTTCAAGAACAGCAAAGTGAAAATCTCAAGATAGTTTCGAAAAGTCTTTGCGCTTTCCCATTATTGATTGGGATTAGAACGAACAAAGAAAAATTAAAGGAAAACATTATTTACGAGAGATTTTATCTGACAACAATGAATCCAGAAACCTTAGAAAACATATTCTCCTCGTTCTCTCCAAAGATATTTAGAAAACGCGGTGGCATGTTCGTTGATATATATCCTGAAAGGCTGAGGCTCGCCAGAGAACGCCGTGGTCTGACCCAAGAGGAATTGGCAAAAAAAGTGGGGACAACGAAAAAAACGATATATGAGCATGAAAAGACTGAAAAGAAGATGTCCAAAGAATTTGCCATAAAACTGGAAAAGGTTTTAGATAAGAACATCATCAAGCCATTTGCTCTGAAAGAAACAGTGTTCGAGAATATTGAAAAAAAACCGAAAACACGGTTTGAAACCGAAGTTTTTAGGGAGTTTAGAAGAATAGGGTTTGACGCAAATTTTGTAGAGCAGAAACCATTTAATATTATTGTAAAAAGTAAAAAAGAAAAAATGATACTGACAAAGGCTGAAACCCAAAAGAGGTGCCAAAAGATAGATGAACTGAAAAAACTTTCTGCGTTCTTCAAGTCCCTCCCACTATTAATAACAAAAGAAAAAGGACTGGAGCTTTCTGTACCAACACTGGAAAAAACCGAACTTAACGAGTTTAAGAGTGCAAACGAGCTAATGAAATTTTTGAAAAGTTTTTGAGCGTTTCGTTGTGTTTAAAAACTTATTCTTTGAAACTGTATAAACGTAAGGTTTAAATATACTTCCATGCACATATATTTTGATATACTTCCATGCACATAATTATGTATGGAACCGGTTAATAGTTAATATATAAAAAATATACAAAAAGAGGTGATAAGATGCTTGGACAAACTGGGGCACAGCCCATCTTTATTCTCCCGGAAGGGACGCTAAGACAGATAGGAAAAGATGCCCAAAAAGCAAACATAACCGCAGCTACAGCAGTAGCAGACAGTGTTCGAAGCACACTCGGACCAAAAGGCATGGACAAGATGCTCGTTGACACAATAGGGGACGTGGTCATAACCAACGACGGTGCGACAATCTTGGATGAGATGGAGATAGACCATCCTGCAGCAAAGATGATGGTTGAGGTAGCGAAGACACAGGAAGATGAAGTCGGCGACGGAACAACAACAGCAGTTGTTCTGGCTGGAGAACTACTGAAAAAAGCAGAGCGCTTGATAGATCAAGAAATTCACCCTACGATTATAATCAGAGGCTATAGAATGGCAAAAGACAAGTCACTGAAAATCCTCGAAAAAATATCAAAAGACGTTTCTATTAACAGTCCTGAGCTGGAAAAAATAGCACTAACAGCCATGACAGGAAAGGGCGGTGAAGCAGCAAAAGACTCTTTGGCGCAGCTGGCAGTTAAAGCTGTTAAGAGTGTTGCTGAAGACGACACAATAGACACGGACAATATCAAAATAGAAAAAAAGCAGGGTGGAAGCATTGATGATACAGAACTGATAAAAGGACTTGTTATTGATAAAGAGGTTGTGCATGCGGCCATGCCAAAAAGCGTTAAGAATGCAAAAATAGCGTTGATTGACTCTGCACTGGAGGTTAAGGAAACAGAAACAGATGCACAGATAAGAATAACAGACCCAGATCAGCTGAAGGGCTTCATAGAACAGGAAAGCAAGATGCTTAAAGAAATGGTAATGAAAATCGTAAAGTCTGGGTGTAATGTGGTCTTTTGTCAGAAAGGTATAGATGACCTTGCCCAGCACTACCTGGCGAAAAACAAGATAATGGCTGCACGAAGGGTCAAAAAAAGCGATATGGAAACACTGGCAAAGGCAACTGGAGCAAACATAGTGACGAACTTGGATGAACTCACAGACGATGAACTTGGTCATGCAGGCATAGTAGAAGAGAAAAAAATAGCTGGCGAAGAAATGATATTCGTACGTGAATGCAGAAACCCAAAAGCAGTATCCATACTAATAAGGGGTGGAACAGAGCATGTCGTGGATGAAGCCAAAAGAGCAATGGAAGATGCAATTTTGGGTGTTGCCTCGGCAATTAAATCAGGAAAAATAGTGACCGGCGGTGGATCGACAGAAATAGAAATAGGAAGGAATTTGAGAGAATTCGCAGAAACAGTTGGTGGCCGTGAACAGTTAGCAATAAATGCGTTTGCCGATGCTCTGGAGATTATACCAAAGACCCTGGCAAGCTCCAGTGGTATGAACACAATAGATACGCTGGTAGAACTTAGATCATTGCATGAAAAAGGCAAAGTAGCTTACGGTGTTGGTGTTCTAAAAGGAAAATGTATAGATATGGAAGAAGCTGGGGTAATAGAACCGATAAAGATTAAAACACAGGCAATACAAAGTGCCAGTGAAGCAGCAGAAATGATTCTAAGGATAGACGATGTGATTACGGCGAGTAAGATGGGTGGTGGAACACCCAGGGGACCAGGAGCTGGGGGAATGGGACCAGGAGCTGGGGGAATGCCACCTGGCATGATGTAAGCCGAGCTTGCTTTTTCTTTTTTATTTATTAATTTTAATTATTTTCATTAAATCAAATGAATTTTACTCGTTCTGTTTCTCATTTCATTGTTTGGACAGGGGGATTCATGATTTATCGTGGTATTATTAGAAAGTTATTTATATGGCTGAAAATAATACTTTTAGTAGCTGTAAATGGGGGTTCTAATTATGGAAACAGATGATTATGAGCTGATTCCTTTAAATCCTATAAGAAGACTTGAAAAAAGGATTGAAAGAATTGAAAACGTCAAAGACAAGGAAATCTTTGATGAACTTTTACAGACGATTAAAATAAACCAGGAAACTGTAGACCAGCTAACAAAAATGAATACAGCCCTTGTAAAAGAAATTACAACCCTTTCTGGCTCAATAGAAAATCTGAGCAGCAAATTGTCCGACTTCTTAGAAAGAGTTGAGGTCGAAAGCTTGGAAGCGCCTGACGAGGAATATGAAAAGATAAAAGAAGAAAATAAAAAATTCGCGGAGAAAGAAGAAAAGCTAACAGAAAAGGTACAGATGCTTGAGAAAAAAATTAATGCCCTTCTTTTATCGAGCCTCGCCAAGAAAAGAATGGCGCAAAGAGTGCAGCGGTCTCGCAGACCAGGGGCACCAAGACCAGTTGGTATTGCTGGCGCGCCGAGACCAAATGTATCCATGCCTGCTGCAGGACCAGAACCAAGAAAAAAGATAGGGTTGCCACTTCCATAAAGGTTAGGCAGATTTTATGATAAAGGCCCAAACAGAGGTTTTGACAACACTGCTGATATTCGTCGTGACGCTTTCTGTAGTTACATCTGTCTATATGTTTGGTATCCCGCTTATTGAGAAAAATAAGGACATGGCAACGCTGGAGAGAGCAGAAGATTTTATTAAGAGTCTCAACATAAAAATAAAAGGTGTTGCAAACGGCGGCTCGGACCAGATAGAATTTAATCTTCCAGGACTTTTTGTGTTCAATGAAACAAATGAGAGCATTCAGGTTGTTCTAAAAACAACTGGAACAAAATACGCAGAAGGTGGCTGGATTTCTCTGAGTATGGGCAATAAAACTACTGGGAGATGGGGCATTGATGAACCGGAGATAATAGAAGTCAGAAGCATAAAATTGGCGAATAAAAAATATATAAGCACTTTTAGGCTGAAATACCGGCAGCTTGATGCTCAGCAGAAGTCTTATAAAATATCACTCGCTTCTGCCTCGGGGGGTTCCCTTGTAACAGGCGAGGGGCATAACATAATTCTAACATACGCCGGAACAAGTGAAAATGAAGGTTTAATAAATACGATTGTTAAGATAAATATTATATGAAAGGTCAGTACAGAATCATCAGTGAGGTTTTGTTGTTCGGCATTGGTATTGGTATAGCTATTCTTGTTCTGACAACTTATCAATCACTAAATAAATCGATTGGCAAACTCACATTCTACGACCAGCTAGAAGAGGTGTCTAACTTCGTGACAGCCAGTGTTGTAAAGGTCAGCCAAACCAGCGGAGATAGTTGGTTAATCTTAGAAATACCAGAGAAATTGTCTGGAAGAGAGTATAAAATTATTCTCGATAATAAGACCTATTCAGTAGCGTATCTCATAGTCTCGGATTATAGAAATAGTAATATCCAAGTGCAAAAACAACTTTTTAATATGACCAACGATAATATTGATTATGGAGAAGTCTTGAGCACAGCCAGATATATAAACATCAGTCGGTGCTCTGGTAAAATTAGGATAAAAAGGTGCGAATATGAAGAATGAAAAAAACAGATACCTAAACCTGGATCAACATATTATTAAACCATTTGACTCGTCGCTCGATGATTATAAATTACGGCTAAAACTTAAGCATGAGAATAAAAAAACCGTTGAACAGGCCCCTGTTTCTATTGAAATCGGAGATGTTGCCGAAACAGATAAAGTTTCTTTTTCTTCTGGCTTCAAACCACGAAAAAAAATGATAAAGATAAGAATAAGGCCTGTTGAGAAAGTGGCTGCTGAAAAAAAAGATGTGCTAAAAGATGTGTGGAAAGAAGAGCCAAAACCAATAAAAATGCATCTAATTGAGAAGAAGGAAGAAAAAGAGAAGCTGAAAGAAAATAAGGAAATGCTAAGAGAAAAAAAAGAGACTAAAGAAAAAATAGAAAAGAGGGAAACACATAAAGAAAAGAAAATAGAAAAA
>JAOZPR010000004.1:21655-25947 GCA_029932645.1 Candidatus Aenigmatarchaeota archaeon
AAATAGAAAAACAGAAATCTGCACCGATAAAAAAAGACCAGATAACAGAAATTGCTGAAAAACTTGCTGAGGGCCTATTGACACACAAAAAAGAGGAAAAAAAGACTGTGTGGAAAGAAGAGCCGAGAGTAAGAATAAAAGCTGCTGAGGGAATATCTCTGCCTGAAATCATTCCCAGTGAAAAAATAAAAATAGAAGACCTAAGAGCAGAAGAAACCAGATTATTTAAGACAAGTTATGCTTTGATACCGAAGAACCCAAAGAAAGGGGAGCGTGTATTTGCATATGCGAATATTAAGTGGGATCCAAAACAGGGTGAAATAACATATACTGTTGTTGAGCCAGAATTATCTGAAGAAGAAAGAAAACTACTGTCCGCAATAAAAAATTTCATAGAAGAAAAAGTGGACATATCATTTGGAGAACTGAGAAAAAAAGAAGCTATTAGATATATCAGTAGCATGTTCGATGATGCTCTGGATTATTTTAAGACCGAGTTTTCAGAGGAAAAAAGAGAGATTCTAAAATACTATGTTTTTAGAGACTTCATTGGCCTTGGAGCAATAGAACCCCTTATGAACGACCCAAGAATAGAGGACATCTCTTGTGATGGCACAAATATACCAATTTACATATATCATAGAGACCCCAGGCTCGGGGCATTAAAAACCAACATAGGCTTCAAAAACAAAGAGGAACTCGACTCTTTTGTCATGAAAATATCTGAAAGGTGTGGAAAAACAATATCTGTTGCCAGACCTCTGTTAGATGGTGCATTACCTGACGGCAGCAGAATTCAAGCAACCCTGAGCAGTGATGTAGCAACCAGAGGCAGCAACTTTACGATAAGAAAGTTTACTGAAAAACCACTTACACCTACTGATATGCTTGAACTAGGTACTCTAGATTTGCTATCAACAGCATATCTTTGGTTTTCTATAGAGCATGGTGCATCTATTCTGATAAGCGGTACTACGGCTACAGGAAAAACAACATTATTAAATGTTCTTTCGTTCTTCATAAACCCGCAGGCAAAGATAGTCAGCATCGAAGATACACCAGAACTGAGATTAGCTCATACTCACTGGATTCCAGAGGTTGCTAGATCTCCGATATCTACCGAAAAAACAGAAGTTGATATGTTTTATTTGCTGAAAGAAAGCCTGAGACAAAGACCAGATTATATAATAGTGGGAGAAGTTCGGGGAAAAGAAGCTTATGTCTTGTTTCAGCAGATAGCAACGGGCCATCCAGGATTGTCAACCATACATGCCGAGTCATTTCCAAAGTTAATAGACCGTCTAACAACAAAACCAATAGAACTTCCGATGTCTTCTATAGAGAATATAGATATCATTATATTTCTTCAGAGAATTAAACAAGGGAAAAAATATATAAGAAGGGTGAGTGATATTACTGAGGTAATTGGTTATGACCGAGATGCGAAAGAGCCTGTTATAAATAGAGTCTTTGTGTGGGACCCAAAAACAGATAAAGTTAAAACAGTAGGAAAGAGTTTTAGTCTTAAAAAAATATCAGAAAGACTTAATCTGACAGAAAGCGAGATTCGCAAGGAAATAGAGAAACGTGCCAAAGTCCTAGAATGGATGGTTAAACATGGGCTAAGCGATTATAGAGATGTTACACAAATAATTAACCTTTATCATACATATCCGGATAAACTGCTTGAGAAAATCAGGGAATAAAGATGACTACATATGCGAGAATGTGTTACAATTTATTGGGAAACTTTTCTGAACGGATTGAGAAATATTTCCTAGACATGGAAACAGATCTAAAGAGAGCTAAACTCAACTATACGCTAAGAGAATATATCTCAACAGCATTGTTTACTGCGGGAGCAGCATTTTTTATTGAAACAGTAGGTTTGGCTTTCATTTTCACTCTCGTTTTTAGAAACATTATATCAGCTCTTTTGCTGTCTTTTACCCTGTCCTCTGTCTTCACGACCGTCCTGCTTCTTTTGTTTTATGGTTATCCTGCCACCAAGGCAAAAAGCATAGAAAAAGATGTCGATAAAGCGCTGCCATTTTCTATAGCTTATCTTTCAGCAATAGCAAGTGGTGAGGTCGAACCAATTTTTTTATTCAAAACGCTGGCTGGGTTCAAAGGCTATGGGAAGATATGCAAAGAATCTGGAGAAATAGTTAAAAATGTTGAGCTCTTTGGCATGAACTTTACAACAGCATTGAAAAGAGCAGCAACAAAAACGCCATCAAAGAAATTTAAGGAGATATTGTGGGGAATAAATACTATTATTTCTTCTGGCGGCGACCTATTCAGATTCCTTAAAGAAAAAAGCAACTTGTTAATGAATGAATATAGAAGAGGTATAAAAAGATACTCTGATCAGCTATCGCTGTTTGTTGAGATATATCTCATATTGATAATCGTTGGGTCTATATTTTTCATCATATTGACATCTGTGATGGCCACCCTCAGCTCTGGTATGGAAATAGTTGCTCTGCAAAGCTTTGTTGTGTTCATCTTTTTACCTTTGATATCTGTTGCATTCATAATATTAGTAAAAGGATTGTCGCCTGATTAAGATGGAAAAGAAAGAACTAGTCTTTACAGCTGCTGTCGGCATTTTTATAATAGTTTTGGCGCTGTCTTTGATGCTCTTTGAAGACAAAATAATTTTCATGAATATTCTTCTACTAGGTTCTTTTGTTTTAGTGGTTCCGTACTCCTTATATAACTATTTTGAGTTTAAAAGACTAGAAGCCATGGAAAAAGAATTTCCTAATTTTTTAAGGGACCTTGCAGAAGCTAAGCGGTCTGGTTTATCACTCTTACAAGCTATCAATGCAACATCCAAAAACACATACGGCTTGCTGACTGATGAGGTTAAAAAAATAAACACACAGATTAGTTGGAATGTGCCTCTCGAAAAGACCTTAGAAATGTTCAGAAGACGTCTGGAGAAAAGTGATATAATAAACAGGTCTGTCGCTGTCTTGGTACAAACACAGAAATCTGGCGGAAAAACCGATGAAATATTAAACTCACTGGCAGACAACATTGAAAAAGTGAAAGAGGTAAAGGAAGAGAAAGCAAACCTCATGAATCAGCAGACCATGATGATGTACGCCATATTTTTTATCTTTTTAGGTATCTGTATTGCGCTCATGAAATTTCTTCTTCCACTAATGAGCGCGCAAGAAACAGGATTTGCCATGTCTGGAATACAAATAGGTGTTAACCCCTGTGAAATGTGTCTGACTAGTAAAATGCCGTCCTGTTTTAACTGTGAAATATTTTTTACAATATGCCAAATTTTTGGCTTCGGAGCAAGAGGTGCTGCTGAATGTTATTTCAGATCGCTTTTCTTTTCCATGATAATGATACAGGCTATATTTACAGGTCTTATAGCAGGTGAAATAAAATCCGGTTCTGTCGTTGCTGGTGTTAAGCATAGTCTTGTGATGGCTGTTTCTGGATTTGTAATATTTCTATTATCAGTTCGGGTTGGTCTGGTTTGAGACACGCACAAGTGAATGTCGAGTTTATATTAAGTGTTGCTGTTTTTTTATTAATAGTGAGTGTGTTGTCTTATAATATTTTGAGCAGCCTGCCGGGTTTTCATAGTGAATCTGTGAAAGATATAACAAGGTCAAAAGCATATCAGGTATCTGAAATACTTCTCAAAGATGAAGGTGAGCCAAGTGACTGGAACACCAAACCGATAGGAAACATAAAAAGAATTGGGCTTTCGGGTGGCCAGCCTTTTATATTAAACGAAGATAAAATCACCGAGCTCTACGATCTCTGCACCGATAATTATGAAGAAGTGCTTGGCCTGTTCGGTTTGGAAAAGAATACGCTGATAATCAACATAACAGATTTAGATGGAAACTCTGTTCTTGGTGGTGGAAAAGAGATCTGCAAACCAAAGATTATATCTGAGACGGCTCCAAAGTTCTGGATATATAGATTTGGTATACTCGGCAGTGAAATAGTCAAGGTAAGGGTGTTGGTGTATTAGGATGAAAGGGTTTGTGAAGATACTCGAAGCTATAATTGCTTGTATTATTTTACTTGCTTCACTGTCATACTTTTTCACGTCTCGTGTTCAGCAGTCTGGCTGGTTTGATGCTGCGCTAAAACTAGAAGCGCAAGATGCGCTGACGGTTTTAGATAAATCAGGTTTTATTCAAGATTGGATAAGAGAAAACAATGAAAGTGGACTTAAAGAAAAGGGAAAACTAGATAAAATGATACACGAAACTGCTGATTTTGCTGTCGGCGTTTATGGCATACCAAAATCT
>JAOZPR010000004.1:26047-43453 GCA_029932645.1 Candidatus Aenigmatarchaeota archaeon
AAATAAATGAACTTCTCGCGCAGGGCGGTGGAATCGTAGCTATCGCTAATTTGACAGCAGGCCAAACTAACGACGGAATATTTAACACCATATTCAATCTTTCATGGAACTCTGGCGGTAGTGGTAGCAGCAATAGTGTATTCAATGATATAACAGACCCGCGTAACGTGTCGTATAAAATAGCAGACTACTTTGTTTCTGTGCCGTTTAGAGTTAACACGTCTTATGATCACGAAGGAGAATTCTATATACACGGCAACGAGCACACGATAGAAACATATTATAATTCCACAGGCGAATATGCTATATTTAATACTAAATATTATGAAGAGGGTGATATCATTGTTGTGGACGACGTGCCTGTAAAAGTTGTCCGTATAAACGCCAATGTTTCGCTGCCGGAGTTTGAGTCTGTCGACCTGTCTATAATAAATGCAAGCTATGAATTTTATGGCCTGCCTTGGGACGCGACTACAAATAAAATAGCAAAGGATAAAAAAACCGTGTTGGTTAGTGATGAACTGTCGTCTGTGAAGGCAAACTATTATATAACAAAATATGGTAAAGGCAGAACTGTGTGGATACCTGAGTATGAGAAAAAATATACAGATATAAACCAACTGCTAAAGGCCTCCATATTGTGGGCGTCTGGTGAAGAATTCATTATCGATGATAAAACATTACCAAAACAGTATATGGAAGTCAGCAGAATCATTAATGACAATGGTGTGTCTTATACAGTGAGCCTGTTGATATGGCGCATATTCTATTAAGGCCTGTTCTAATTACTAATTATTATTAACTATTAACAATGACTAATATTGTTGACATTGCTTATTGTTGTTGATTGCTTCTGATTGGCCGCTTCTGACACAACAGCTTTATTAGCTTTCCCGAAAAAATATAATCATGTTTTGCATCAGATGTGGAAAGCCAGCCTGGAAAGATAACTTGTGTAAAAAATGTTTTTTAGAAACACACAAGCTCTTTGAGCTAAAGGTGCCCGTCATAAAAATAAAAGAATGTGAGTGCGGGCGATATTTTCTGAAAAAGTGGACAAAACCAAAAAAAAGTTTGGTTGATGATATAACAGAAAAAAATATTAAAACCTTTGGCGAAGTTGTAAAAAAAGATGTTTCTTGGAAAAGACAGGGAAACAGGTATGTCGTAACAGTCAGGTTGTCTGGACTTGTTGGCGGGCTGAAAAAAGAGGAGGAAAAAGAGTATATTATAATTGCGAAAAAAAATGTTTGTGATGTCTGCACAAAAAAAAGAGGGAGCTATTACGAAGCCAAGATACAGCTCCGCGGAGTTCCTTTGAAAAAGGCCTTGTCGGTAATACCAGAAAAGTATAATGATACTATAACCAAGGTGGAAAAAACAAAAAATGGTTTTAATATATATCTGTCTGATAAAAAAATAGCAGCAAGAATCATAAGAGAACTTAGACATCTAAATATGAAAATAAAAGCTTCGTACAAGCTTATTGGCATGAAAAAAGGTAAAAAGATATATCGGAACTATTATTCGGTAAGACTTCGGTAAAATCTTCAATAAAAACTAGGTGAACGTAGATGGAAGAAATACAGATGAGGGTCAGGACACCAAGGGGAAGACAACTGCTTGGAGTAGTTGAAGCTATGCTCGGTGCTGGAAAATTTAGAGTGAAATGCACGGATATGAAGATAAGAATATGCAGAATACCCGGAAGGCTTAGAAGAAGGATGTGGGTCAGACAGTCTGCTGTTGTACTGGTGGAGCCATGGGAAATTCAGGGTGATGAAAGAGGGGACATCGTCTGGAGATATACAAAAACGCAAGCGAACTGGCTGCAGAGAAAGGGACTGCTTGATATATAGCAGCACGTTGTTCTTCTTGAGCGTGATTGGTGGTTAAAATTATAAAGCATGTTCTAATCCCAGAAGAAAGGGTTGCTGTTTTAATTGGCCGTGGTGGGTCTGTTAAGAAAGAGTTAGAAAAGCATGGTGTTAAAATAGCAATCGAAAAGGAATGTGTCAAGATATCTGGAAACGCATTGAATGTCATGGTAGTAGAAAGTGTTGTTAAAGCCATTGCTCGGGGATTTTCGCCAGAAACGGCTTCATCTTTATTCAACGAAGAGAATGTCCTGCAAATAAGACCAATCGAGCTGGAAAAAAATCAGCTCAGAAGGATAAAAGCGAGAGTTATAGGAACGAAAGGCAAAACTAGAAAAAATCTTGAGTTGCTTACCAATACAAAAATGTCTATATATGGAAAAACAGTATCTATAATAGGCAGGCCAGATAATGTAAAGCTTTGTCTTGGGTCGATAGAAAAATTAATTAATGGGTCTTCACATAAGTTTGTATATCAGTATCTTGAAAAAAGGTGTCATCATAATGAGCAATGATAATAATGAAAAAACGGCAGAATATTTTGCAACGCAGCAGAAAGAAATATCTGTATCGCAGTTCTTTGAAAAGAATAAGCATTTGCTCGGTTTTGATAATCCGACAAAAGCCCTTCTCATGATAGTTAAAGAAGCTGTTGATAATAGTCTAGACGCGTGCGAAGAGGCAGAGACGGTGCCAAACATTAAGGTGGTTGTAAAAAACTCTGAAGGCAACAACTTCAGGGTATCTGTAACAGACAATGGCCCTGGGATTGTAAAAGAACAAATACCGAAAATCTTTGGTAAGTTGCTGTACGGCTCTAAGTTTCATCACCTAAAGCAAAGCAGGGGACAACAGGGCATTGGTATCAGCGCTGCTGTGCTGTTCTGTCAGCTGATGACAGGCAAGCCAGCTAAAATCTGGTCCAAAACAAGTAATAAAAAATATACACATTATTGTGAACTTTTGATAGACTCAAATAGAAACGAACCGGATGTTATAAAAGAGGAGGATATTGAAAATTCCGTGATAAAAGAGCATGGAACAAAAATAGAGATGGAAATTGTTGGCAGGTACAGACGAAAGCAAGGTGTTGATGACTACTTGAAACAAACATCAATATCAAATCCGTTTGCAAAGATAACGTATCATAGTCCTGATGGGAAAAAAACTGTCTTTCCGAGATCTGTCACTAAACTCCCTAAACCTGCCAAAGAGATTAAACCACATCCGTATGGCGTTGAGTTTGGTATTCTGGATAGAATGCTGAAAAAGACAAATGCAAAGACACTGGTTTCATTCTTAACAAAAGAGTTTTCCAGTGTCGGAAGCAAAGGTGCGAGGGAGATATGCAAGCTTGCCAAGCTAAAGAAATCCGCTTCACCAAGCTCTCTGAAAAGAGCCGAAATAAAAAAACTTCTTCTTGCTATGCAAAAAGTAAAGATACAAAGGCCGCCGCTGGACTGTATATCACCAATAGGCGAGGAAGAGTTCAAAAAGAGTCTTAAAAAAGAGTATCCCGAAGCTGAGTTTGTAACAGCAATTACAAGAGAGCCTGCTGTTTATAGAGGAACTCCGTTTCAAATCGAGGTCGGCCTGGCCTATGGCATTGATGGAAGAGACGACAAGAGTGCAGAGATTCTAAGGTTTGCAAATCGTGTACCCCTGATGTATCAGGCTGGTGCCGGGGCTATACTAGAAGCTGTGAAAAAAACCGACTGGAAACGCTATGGCCTTCAGCAACCAGCAGGCAGTATTCCATTGGGACCACTTATAATTGCTATTCACATGGCGTCTTCTTGGGTGCCCTTCATATCTGAAAGCAAGGAAGCTATAGCACCATACCCAAACATTGTTAAGGAGATCAAACTGGCTATTCAAGATGCTGGCAGAAAGTTGTCTTCATTTTTATCCGGAAAAAGGCGTTTGGGTGAACAAAAAAGAAGACTGCAGGCGTTTGAAAGGTATGCCACAGAGGTTGCTTACGCCTTATCAGAATTAACTGAAAAAAATAGAAAAGAGATAGAAAATAAAATAATCGAACTGATAAAAGAGAGAACCAAGCTAAGAAAAGATGGTGATGGTAATGAATGATGTAACTAAAAAGCTGAATAGCCTAGGTGAAGATATATTAAATGATATTGAAAAAGGAAAAAACCCAGGAATGGAAATACCGATAAGAAGCCTGTCTAATATAATTTATAATAAAAAAACGAAACAGCTTACATTAGGCAACAAAAAATTAAAAAGATCTTTCTTTAATGTGGCACACTCCAAAAAATTCATGCAAACACTCTTGGTTGCAGCATTCTGTAAATCTCTTGTAAAGGAAAATATACACACTAGTATAAGGGATATGTACTATAATCTGAAAAGAACATTCCCAGGTTCAAAAGAGAACACGTTCGATCAACAGTCAGAATCAGACCCGATAATAGTCGACCTCGAGGTTATGCTTAATGTGTTACGTGAACAGCTCAGACTGACAACGGACAGAAAAGGCATTGTTGCTGGTAATGTGGTGATAAGAGACCGCGGTGATTTAATCGACTGGTCAAAGCTTGGTTCTGGTGGCTGGTCTATACCATCGACTGTTGAGGAAGTTGAATTCAAAAAAGTTGATGCTGACTTCGTCTTGGTTATAGAAAAAAATGCTGGATTTGAGCGGTTGCATGAAGATAAATTTTGGAAAAAACATAACTGTATCTTAATCGGAACAGGTGGCCAAGCTGCCCGTGGAGCAAGGTTATTAATACAGAGATTATCAAGCGAGTTCGGCTTGCCTGTATATGTTTTTACAGATGGCGACCCATATGGGTGGTATATATATTCTGTTATAAAATCTGGTTCAATGAGTCTGGCACATGTATCTGACAGGATAAGTACACCAAACGCGAAGTTTATTGGACTAACCATAACAGACATATTTAAGTTTAACCTGAAAAAGTGCACAATTAAGGCTAGGGAAGTCGATATAAAAAGAGCCGGAGAGCTTTTAAAGTACGAATGGTTTCAGAAGCCAGAGTGGCAGAAAGAGATAAACCTTATGATAGAAAAGGGAGTAAAGGCAGAAATAGAAGCCCTGTCCCACCGGGGCCTGAAGTTTATGTCTCAAACCTATTTGCCTGAAAAAATTAAAAACAAGGAATTCTTGCCATAGCCTCAAGAGAACTAACACAGGTAGAAGAGAACGTATTCAATTGTTTTGTCGGGTTGCGTTGATTAACTTCTAGAGATAACTCAAATGCCTCTTCTAAAACTTTTTAAAACATTGCGCTTATATACAACAAAGTAGAGACGAAGACGTGCCTTCGTAGCTTAGTGGTACTTTGCTCCGAGAGCAGAAGCACCAAAGAGCGTTCGGCTGTTAATCTCTCGTTAGAAAAAACGGCAACCGAAAGGTCGCAGGTTCAAAAGCTAATGGCGGGTTGCGGCCCGTATGCTGATATTCCTGCCGAAGGCGTTGGGACGATAGCTCAGCCTGGTGAGCCTTTTCCTAAATGAATTGGTGTGCAAAGCACATCGATTTGGGAAAGAAAAGCTTCAATGAAAAAGAAGGGATCGGGTAAGAGAGCGCACGGCTGAAGTTTTTGGACAGATACCGTGTTGTCGTGGGTTCAAATCCCACTCGTCCCATGTTTTTCTATGCGCTTTTCAGTGAACAATTACATTTACATTACACAGATTTTTGCTGTAAATATATGACAAAAAATCTAATAGATATAAAAAGTTTTCTGCTTAATATGTATCCATGAAATATAGATATCGAGCAAAGAGAAGTAAATTTAAAGAAGTAGCAAAGGTGCAAAAATCTGGTTCTGGAGAGGATTTGGACCTAATTTTAGAGAAACTTCGAAGAATTGCAAATAACAAAACAGTTATTGCAACTGTTTTTATTGTAGTTGGTATATTTGCATTATATTCCATAACAACAGCTGTGACTGGCTATTATGCTTATCAAGAGGACCTAGAAAACGAGCTGAACCAAACAAAACAAGACTTGGCAAATGCTAAGGCGTTACAAGAACAGTGTAAGAAAGATTTAACAACTTGCTCTAGTGAGAAAGTAACCTACCTGACTGAATTGTCAGATACAAAAGGCTTCCTTGAAGCGTGCGAAGAAGACAGAGATGATTATAAAAGAGAATGGAATGACTGTAAGGATGAGATTGATGCCATGAATGATGACTTGAACGAGTGTGAGGAAGACCGGGACGAATACAAGGACAAATGGGATGATTGCAGGGATGATAAAGAGGCGCTCCAGAACGAGTATAACTCACTCAGAAACAACTACATAGAAGACAAGTGTTGTGCCGGATTCCCTGGACAGACAATATACTGGAAACTAAGTGGTCAAGAGATTCTGTGTGCGACAAACCAGACATCTGGTTACTCATCATACAACTGTCCATAGCTTGTGAGTAGTTCTGAACAAAGTTTTAAAAAACATTAAAGTAATTTTAAATAGGTAATTTTAGCTATGCTTAGTACTATGATAATTAATTTAGCACTATGATAATTAATGGTGATATTAATGAAACGAAAAAAGTCCAAAAAAGAAACAAAAGCTGAGGAGAAAGAAACAGAAGA
Organism: Candidatus Aenigmatarchaeota archaeon; assembly: GCA_029932645.1. Lineage (GTDB taxonomy): Archaea > Aenigmatarchaeota > Aenigmatarchaeia > GW2011-AR5 > JAGGXF01 > JAGGXF01. The sequence goes on from JAOZPR010000004.1 coordinate 32,515, forward strand.
AAAAGATATAGAGAAAGGGACCAAAAAAGACATAAAAGCTGTTCTTGAAGAAAATAAAATAATAGTTTGGGATGATTATGAAAATGTTTATGAGCCGGGCTACTATGGAAAAATCATGGACGGTTATCTGGAACTGGCTTTTGTGGAAGCGTTGCTGCTTTTGAAGAGAGGGCGAATAAAAGTTTTTGAGGGCAAGAAAGAGTTGGATTTCAAGAAGCTGTTTGAAAAGGCCTGCGCACTGGACAGAAGACTACCTGAAAGATATCGGGTCTATGAAGAGCTTCGTGAGCGCGGACTTTTGGTAAGAACAGGATTTAAATTTGGCTGTGATTTCAGGGTCTATGACCGGGGTGTGCAACTCAGGAAAGGGCCAAAAAGTCAGAAGGAACACACGAAATGGATTGTATTCGCTGTACCAGAAGATTATACATGCTCTTTTCAGGAGTTATCAAGAGCTGTGAGGCTTGCTCATAACATAAGGGCTAAAATGCTTTGGGCTATCGTAGACAATGAAAACGATATCACATACTACCAGGTCACGAGGCATAAGCCTTGATTAGCTTCGCTATTTTGCCTAAATGGTGGTTGGATGCCTGAAAAAGATATTTTTGTGAAAGATGTTCTTGTGAAAAATGTTGTCACGTTGGAGCATGATAACACCCTTTCCGAAGCCCTTGGGACTATGAAAAAACATAGTCTTCATCAGCTTCCTGTTATGAAAAAGAAAAAATTTATCGGAATGCTCTGTCTCAAAAATGTGATAACGAAAAATGTAGATCCCGAACACACAAAAATAGAGAGCTTAATAATAAAGCCTCCGATAGTAACTAATGAGCAGAAAATTGAAGATGTTATAGAGCTCTTGCTAAATACCGGGTTAAAGTGTCTGCCTGTCATGAGTAAAAAAATGGGTAAAAACTTAGATGGTGTTGTGTCTGAAACAGAACTGATAGACTTTGTGGACAAAAGCTGTTGCATTAAGGACCTTGCTTCTGAGCTATTAACTATTTCTGAAAACCAGACCATAGGAAAGGCGAGAAACATGTTCAGGGAAAAAAATGTTTCAAGATTGCCGGTCGTTGATAACAAGGGCAGACTCATTGGCATTGTGCGTGATATAGACCTGATAAAGGTCATGGAATCGAAAAAAGAAAAACTTTATGACGAAAAAATTCCAGTGGATAAGCTGTCTGTAAAAACAATTCTAACAAGCCCCATAATGGTGGATGAAAAAAAGAATGTCGAGGATATCATTCCGCTCATAAAACAACATGGTGAAGTTATAATAACACGTGACGGTCTGCCAACCGGAATAATAACAGCCAAGGACATTCTGGATCTGATGCGCTTTAAGCCGTCAAAAGAAATCTATGTTGAGATAACCGGATTGAAGGACGAGACAGAGCAAATAAAACTTGATGTAGATAAAGAGATAAATAAATTTGTTAAAAAATTTGGCAGGACATTCAAAAATCTCGAATACCTGTTCATTCACGTCGAAAAACTAAGAAAAACTGGAACTAGAACGTATTTTGATGTGAGAACCAGATTTAAGACACCTCTTGGTATGTTTGTTTCCAGAGCAAAATCGTGGGATATTGTTGCCACTATTGCCAAGGCTCTGGAACGATTGGAGAAGGGGGTCAGAAAAAAGCATGAAAAAATAGCCGAAAGACACAAAATATAAAGGTTTTTAAGCATTTTCAATAATTAGTTTTTAGTGTTTTGTTTGGTCAAAAGGAGGTAATTAAATGGCAGAAATGTTGGTTGTAAAGAGCAAAGTAAAGGCACTTGTAAAAAAGAAGTACAAGATGGCCTTTGGCGCAGATGCTGCTACTGAGTTGTCTAAAGAAGTAGGAGCTATGCTTGAGAAGGCTGCTAAAAGAGCAAAGGCAAACAGGAGAAGCACTATCAAAGGAAGAGATATTTAAACGACTCAAAGGCTCTTATGAGCCTTTTGGCTTTTTCTTTTTTTTCGATTTCACGGCTCGTAAACGACTTTTCCAGCTTTCTCGAAATCTATTTCGTAGCGCATGAGCTTGTTTATTGTTTCAATGAGGTCTTTTATCGCAACTCTTATCTGCACGGTCGTGTCCCTGTCCCTGAGCGTGACGGTGTCATCCTGCATGGTCTGGCTATCTACCGTGACAGCAAAAGCCGTGCCACGCTCGTCCTCTCTTGCATACCTACGGCCTATTGAACCAGACTCATCATAGAATACGACAAAATCTTGCTTCAGCATGTCTTGAACTTCCCTCGCCTTTTTCGGCATGCCGTCTTTTTTCACCAATGGCAGAACGACAACATCAACTGGTGAAAGGGACCTGGGAAACTTCAATATTGTTTGGTCGCGCTCTTCTGAATACGCCATCTCTAACAAAGCATATAGATTACGGTCGATACCAAAGCTCAGCTCAATAACATGTGGTATTATCTTCTTCCCGTCTATACTTATACTCATGCTCTCTCTGGAAATCTTTTGATGCCCAGATAGGTCATGGTCTGTTCTATAATGTATTCCTGCGACTTCTTTGAACCCACCCAAAGAAGCCAAGTCCAGCTCAATATCCCAGTGATATTTATTATAGAATGCCTTCTCTTCTTCTGATAGCTCCTTGAACCTGAATATTTCTTTGGGTATTTGCATAACGTTCAGATAAAACTGCTGGACCTTTGCCATATAATAAATATAAAACTTCGGCAGGCTCAGTTTTTTGTTCGCGTCTTCACATGATATCTCGATAATATTTTTCCTGTCCTTCGTAGTAGTCAGCCTTAGCTTGTAATCTTTTACCTCATCCCATTTCGGATGTTCATTGATTTTATCCGGGTCAAAAAATATCTGCAGCTCTGCCTGAGAAAATTCTCTCGTTCTTATTAAAAGCTGTCTCGGGCTGACCTCGTTTCTGTATGCCTTGCCGATTATTGCCAAACCGAGCGGAATTTTTTTTCTTAAGATTTCGAACATCCGCTTGAAGTTTATGTATGCACCCTGGGCTGTTTCCGGTCTTAGATACGCTCTTGATTCGGAATCAGCGCCTATGTCAAGGGGGAACATCATGTTTAGTTCCCCAACCTCGGACAGCTTGCCACCACATTTCGGGCAGCGTATATCATGCTTAATTATTAGTTCTGTCAAATCCTTCGGAGACATGCCTTCAAAACTCTCCTTTAGCTGCTCCTCGACTAGATGGTCTGCCCGTTCTATGTTTCCGCACTTCTTGCACTTGCAGAGCGGATCCTGGAATGACTTGAGATGGCCGGACGCTTGAAAAACTTGTTCAGGCATTATGTTAGTTGGAAATATCTCATAGAACATATCGTCAAGGGATAGAAAAAAGTTGCGCCACGCATTCTCGAATTTGTTTTTCAGCAAAAAACCAAGATGACCATAATCATAGAAACCGCTGAAACCGCCGTATATCTCGGAGGATTGCCAAAAGAATCCCCTGCGCTTGGCTAGCTCCTCTATCTTTTCAATGGTTATTTTTTTGGTCATAATCTAATGTTGAAGGGAAAGGATAAAAAGATTCGTAATAATAGTTGTTTGTTATATTTTTTATTATATTTAAGTTTATTAAAATCAAGACAAGTCAAAATTGAAGCAAATCGGTGATGTAAATATGAAAAGAAGATGTACCCTTGTTTTTGTCTCCTTTGTCCTGGTTTTCTCAGTTCTTGTGTTTGCCCAGTCTGCTGAAATATATATACCAGCTGTCAAGGAAACAGAATATGGGTACGAGGGTGTTCTTGCTGGTCTAAATGTGACTGTGCGGCCTGGCACAGGACATGTTTATGTGGATACACTTCCACTAACAAAAATAGATACACAGGCCTCTGCGCGGCTGGCAAAAGAAGTCACAGAAGAGGTGTTGGAAAAAAATCTGGATAACTATGACTTTTTTTACATCATAAGGAGCGATGCTCCTATAATAGGAGGGCCCTCGGCAGGCGGAGCAATGGCTGCTGCAACAATCGCTGCTGTGCTCAATCTCAGTGTGAATAAAAATGTAATAATGACGGGTACAATAAATCCGGATGGATCTATAGGACCTGTTGGTGGCATTCTGGAAAAGGCGCAGGCAGCTGCCCAGAAGAATATATCTGTGTTTCTGATACCTTCTGGACAAAGAACAATCAGCATTGAAAAAAAGGAAAAAATAGAGATACCTCTTGGTATAAAGATTATCACCAAAACTGAAAAAATCGATATAATAGATTACGCAAAAAAGAAATGGGGTATGAACATAAAAGAGATAAAAAATGTTGATGAGGCGATTGAGTATTTCACCGCTTACAAAATAAAAAAGGAGATAATAGAGATAAAGTCAAACCCTGTGTTGCAGGGCGCTATGAAGAACATGTCTTCTGATTTGTTGGTCTATGTAAAAAACAAACTGGCTGTTGCTAAAGACAAGAAGAAAGACGTGCCCTACAACTATGAAGATAATATAAACTCTCTGCTAGAGACATCTGAGAAAAGAATAAAAGATGCTGAAAGTCTGTATAAAAAGGGCAACTATTATTCTACATCTAGTTATGCGTTTATTGCCTCTATACAGGCGGAGTATGTAAAAAATCTTATTGATCTGCTTAATGCAGATCCGAAGGAAGATTTTTTAGATGACTTAATATCTGAAAAAGAGGATCGAATAGATGATATGAAAATAAAAATCAGGGAACAGGAACCAGACAGCATAACAGATATAGAAATCCTGGCGACTGCTGAAGAAAGAATAACAGATGCCGAGTCAAATATAAAGGATGCGTGGAAAAACTTCTATAATAAAGATTATCTTGATGCTGTATATTTTCTAAGCTATGCTAGCGAAAGGGTAAAAACAGCTGATGCCTGGCTTAGCATCGAGAGCAGTTTTAGAGGAAATGGAACTGAACTCGATTTGGAACGTATAAAACCGCTTGTTGAGAGGCGAATAGAGGATGCGCTATCAGCCATAACCTATGCTCAGACAATAGGAATAAACGCTGATACAAAAAAACTTGAGAAGGCTCAAAAAGAATACGAGGGGTCTGAATATCAGTCTGCCCTGATAGATGCGATATCAGCAAGGGCAGAGGCAAACCTTCTGATGGAAATAAGAGGACTGGAAAAGAATGAAATAAAAGATAAAGTAATTGTTGCTGAACAGGATGCTACAAAAGCTATCTATAACTCAGAGGGTCATGGCGCTGTGCCTGTCCTAGCAATAAGCTATCTCGAGTATGCAAAAACCTTTGTTGATTCTGAGCCCACAACAGCATTAAAATATTATAAGTATGCAAAGGCGTTTGCAAAGACGTCCGAAGACATCGTGAAAATCTTCAGTGGAGAACCAAAAGAAATCAGTAAGAAAAATCTTGTTGAGCCAATAAAGGGCACGAAAGAAAAAGAAAACAGCTATCTGGCTCTGATGTTGCTCGCCGGTATAATTATAGGATTTTTCTTTGGTAGGTGCCAAAGCAAGAAAAAAAGATGCAGATTCTCTTTGTTTTAATTTTAAAATTTGATTTTAAAATAATTAAAACTAGTTAAAATAAGTGATAATCATGTATCGCTTGACAGAAGAGGGTGAACAATACCTGAAAGATGGGTTGCCAGAAGAAAGACTGGCTGAGCTTGCACAAGCCCGTGCATTAACAATTGAAGAGGCAGCAAAGCATATAGATAACTTTTCAATTGCCCTCGCATGGGGAAAAAAGAAAAATCTTATCAAAATAGAAGAGAATAAAATAATTTTTATAAAATCGGGTAACAACGAGGAGCTAAAAAGCCTGGAAAAAGTAAAAAATGGCGAGGATTTAGATAAGGCTTCCGTCAATCGGTTGTTGAAAAGGAAGTTGATAAGAGAAGAAAGGGAAGATATTGACAAGCAGGCTGAAAAACAGCTGAGCTACATCTCCGGAAAAAACAGGCCTAGTGAGAAGGATATTAAATCAAAAAGCAAAATAGACCGGTCTGACACGCCTATCACGCCGCAATTGATTAAAACTGGGTTGTGGAAAAAAATTGATTTAGGATTGCGACCAGTAAATATTCCGAAAAAATTAGATTATGTTTCAGGAAAGCAGCACATCATAACCACTTATATAGAAAAAATCAGGAAAATTTTTATCGAGCTTGGATTTACAGAATTGGCAGGGCCGTTTGTTGAATCAAGCTTCTGGAACTTTGACGCCTTGTACCAGCCTCAGGACCACCCTGCACGGGATATGGCAGACACGTTCTTTTTGAAAAACCCATCGGTAGCGAGACTTCCTGATAAAAAAATCGTCGAGAAAGTCAAGGCCATGCACGAACATGGTGGTGATGTCTCAACAGGGTGGGGCTACAGCTGGTCCAGCGAAATCGCAAAACAGCTCGTGCTCCGTACGCATACAACATCTGTGTCAGCCAGGCAACTCGCCAAAACAAGTGGGCCTGGAAAATTCTTCTGTATAGGAAGGGTGTTTAGGAATGAAACAATAGATTTTAAACACCTTCCTGAGTTCACACAGATAGATGGTATTGTTGTTGATAAGGATGTTGGATTCAAAGACTTGCTGGGATATCTGAAAGAATTTTACAAAAGGCTCGGCTTCAAAAAAATAAGGTTTAGGCCGGCCTATTTCCCGTATACAGAAATGTCTGTGGAACCAGAAGTCTACTTCGAAGAGAAAGACGAGTGGCTGGAACTTGGTGGTGCTGGCATATTTAGACCAGAGGTAACAAAACCATTGGGTATAGAATATCCGGTTCTCGCCTGGGGGTTGAGTCTTGAAAGACCAATAATGATGAGACTCGGATTAAAGGACATAAGAACTTTTTACTATATGAACGACTTGAAATTCCTGAAGGCTGTGGAGATAGATTAAAATGGCAGTAATTGAAATAAGCAGGAAGGATCTGGAAACACTTGTCGGAAAAAAACTTGGAGACAAAGAGCTGAAAGAAAAAATACCAATGATAGGAGCGCCTCTTGAGGCACTAATGAAAGATACTGTCCAGTATGAAATATTTCCGAACAGGCCTGATATGCTAAGTGTGGAAGGGTTTGCACGGGCTGTGAAGACTTTTTTAGGTGTAGAAAAAGAGCCGCGTGTTTATGAAGCGTCTGAAAGCGGTATAACCCTTTTTGTCGAGGATTCTGTGAAATCTGTCAGGCCATATATAGCCTGTGCTGTTATAAAAAATATAACACTGACAGACGATGTCATAAAATCCCTTATGCAGACCCAGGAAAAGATTCATCAGACTCTTGGAAGAAAAAGAAAAAAGGTTGCCATAGGAATTCACAATATTGGCGCTGTGAAACAACCATTCTATTACAAGGCTGTAAAACCCGAAGAAACAAGATTTATTCCCCTTGATATGAAAAAAGAGCTTAATCTCGGGGAAATATTGAAAGAACACCCGAAAGGAATCAAATATGCAAGCATTCTGGAAGGAAAAGAAAGATATCCAATAATTCTTGACAAAAACGGCAACGTTCTGAGCTTCCCTCCGATAATAAACGGTGAGCTGACAAAGGTCACGAGCGATGTGAATAATCTATTCATAGATGTTACGGGAACAGACGAAAAGGCTGTTAATATCGCCCTTAATATTCTCGTGACGAGCCTGGCAGACCGCGGAGGAAAAATAGAAAGCGTCAAAATTTTGAAAGGAAAAAAAGAAAAAAAGACGCCGTGCCTTGAATATAAAGAAATGAAGCTGGACATGTCCTATGTCATAAAACTTCTTGATATAGATATAAATGAAGAAAAAATAAAGACGCTTCTGCAAAAAATGGGATTCGGTTATAAAAATGGTCTCGTGCAAGTCCCACCATACCGAGCAGACATTATGCACCAGATAGACCTTGTGGAAGATATTGCAATAGCATACGGATATGAAAACTTTGAACCAAAAATACCTGTCAGCGGAAAAGGAAAAGGGCTAGAAAGGCAAAAGACAATTAAAAAAATAAAAAATTCTATGATAGAACTTGGGTTTCAGGAAGTCGTTAACCTAATACTGACAAATGAAGAAAACGAATTTAGTAAAATGGGTCTGAAACCGAATAATTTTGTGAAGACAAAAAATCCCCTGACAACAGAGTGCACAATATGCAGAAAGAAGCTAATTCCGTCATTGCTCAATGTTCTAAGCCACAACAAGCACAGAAAATATCCGCAAAAAATATTTGAGCTCGGATATGTTGTGGCCACAGACAATAGCGCAGAAACAGGAACAAAAGATGAGCTAATTTTGTCTGCTGCTATATCTGATGATGTGATTAATTACGGTGATATTGTTCTTATCCTCGATGAACTCATGAAAAAACTTGGGATAGGATATCAACTGAAAAAAGAGAAGCATCCTTCATTCCTGAAAGAAAGGTGCAGTAAAATTATTATAAGAGGAAACCCCGGAATGAGCGGAATAGTAGGAGTAATACATCCAGATGTTCTGAAAAACTTCTCCATAGAAAAGCCTACTATGGCTTTCGAAATCTTGTGGTCATTATAATTGTGTGATAACTATGACAGAACTCATACACATGAAAGACTGTTATGTAAAAGAATGGGATGCTGTTATCGAAAGCATAAACAAAGACGCACAGGGCACATTTGTTGTTCTCGACAGGACAGCTTTTTATCCTGAGTCTGGTGGCCAGCTCACAGACAAAGGCAGTATTACATGGGACACACAAAAAGCAAATGTTGTCAAGGTCACAAAAGGTGGGTTGATAAAACATTATATAGACGGACCAGAACCGCCTATTGGCCAAACAGTACGTTGTGTTCTTGATTGGGACAGGAGATATAAACTGATGAGAATGCATACTGCCCAACACATCATATCTGCAGTCGCGCTGAAGAGATTCGGTTCTACAACAGTCGGCAACCAGATTCATACAGACCACTCACGGCTTGATATGCGACCTTCGACACTTTCTCAAGAGGATTTGATATTTCTCGAGCATAAATCCAATGAAATCGTAGATTCGGCTATTCCAATAAAAATATATGAAGTTGACAGAGAAACAGCAGAAAAAAACCCCGAAGAATATAGATGTAACTTTGCACTGCTGCCAAAGTTCATCAAAAAAATCCGGGTCGTTGATATAGAAGGCTTTGATAAGGCAGTCTGTGCTGGCACACATGTCGCGAACACGAAAGAGGTTGGCCACTTCAAAATATTGAAAAGAGAGAACAAGGGCAAGGAAACAGAAAGAATTATATATGAGCTTGTTTGACTGGCCTACTCTATTGGTCTATTCGATTCTCTTTGGTTTCCATTTAGCAGGCATTATGTCCTTTATCGCATTGTTACGAAATATTTCACTTACACTGTTTTCTTTTGCGCGCCTTCTTATGAATTCTGGACAGAGTGCAAACTCTTCTGAACATTTCTTATATATTTTTTTATAAGAGCAATCCGCCTCAAACGGGCATTTTTCCAGCATAGATATACAACTCACTCCTGCACAAAGAAGTTAAACAATCGCTGATACCACGGTTTGCTTACTTCAATGTCTTCTCCGACGACATTTGCAGCGAGTTTTTTAATTTTTTGGCTCACAAAAGCATTTGGTCTGTGCTGCACAACAGGTGTTCTGACCGAGATTGCCTCCTGAACAAGCTCATCTTCTGGTATTTCAGCTATTATAGGAATATTATCGAGCATTGCTGAGATATCACTCTTCTTCATTTCATACTTTTTTCTTTTTATCCTGTTCAAAACAACGCCAATAATTTTTGTTCCAAGCTCTTCAGCAAGTTTTACCGCTTTCAATGCGTCCGTAACAGAAGGTAGGTCAGGATTAGTAATGATTATTAACTCATCACTGGCCTCTATGGCTGCCAACGCCTCTCTTCCCAAGCCGGCAGCAGCGTCTATTAAGATTATGTCTGTCTTGCCTATGAGGTCAAGAAGAGCACCTGGTATGTCTCGAGCGTCCGCACCTTTCAAATCGTTAATGCCTATACCTGCTGGTATTATCCTGAGTCCGCTTTCATGCTGATATGTTGCCTCGTCTATTGTTGCCCGACCCTTCAGAACATCATGAAAACCTGTCGGAAACAAATGAGCTCCCAAATGCATACCAAGGTTTGGTGTTGTCAGATTTGCATCAACAACAACAACATCATAACCCATCTTTGCCAGGGATGCGCCAAGATTGGCAACTAGAGTTGTTTTTCCAGCCCCACCTTTACCAGAAACCACAGAAACTATTCTTGTCATCAGACCACGTTGAATTAAATATAAAGGGAAAAGATTTTATAGGTTATTTTACCCATGTTATGTCTGGTTGTTCCCTTTGTTTCGGTGCTGGCCTCTCTTTTATATGACCCAACACCATGGCTACTACTGGTTCATATCCTTTTTTCATGCCCAATCTCTCCAGAAAACTTTGCTCAGCATGCTTTATCCTGCCTATGAAACATGTTCCCAAACCAAGCTCTGTGGCTGCCAGGACCATGTTTTCTGCCGCCATCGAACAGTCAACCACAGACCATTTATTACTCGTATCGCCGCATATTATAATAACCGCGGGCGCGCCATAAAATATCGGGTCGTCCACGTCTCTCAGCTTGTGACTCGGATCTGCTTCTTTCATAACATCTTGTATATGCTCAGAAAGCTCTTTTATTTTTTGCTTGCCTGTCAGCACCACAAATGACCACGGTTGCCTGTGATGTGCGCTCGGTGCCCACACACCGGCTTTGATAATCTTACTGATGGTCTCCTCTGGCACCTCTTTATCCAAATATGCCCGAACACTTCTCCTCTTCTCAATTGCTTCGGTTACGTTCATGAAGAACACCCCATAAATATATCTGATGCCCCCGACGGGATTCGAACCCGCGACCCTCTGCTTTCTCCGTTTCTTCCGTCGACGCTTCTTTTTAAGAAGGGTCGATAGAAGGCAGATGCTCTGTCCAAGCTGAGCTACGGAGGCATTTGCCAGATGTC
>JAOZPR010000016.1 GCA_029932645.1 Candidatus Aenigmatarchaeota archaeon
TCATGATGAATAAAAAAATTGCAATTAGTTCTATAAGAATAAATTATAACAGTACCAGACACCCTCTTTTCTTCTTTAAAAACTTAATATTAGAGTCTAACCAAACAATAACATTAACAACAGAAAATTATCAGGAATACGGAATTACCGATGAAGCTTTCTATATAGAGAGTTGTGGTGCTATAAATCCTTCCCATTCCTTTATCGAGATTATGACCTCCGAAGGCTCTGTATTTTATAGGTTTTTAAATCCGAAATACCTAAAATAATCCCAGTTTCTTCAAAGTCTTATTATATAATGTAATTTTCCTGTCTTTTTTAGCCCTCTCTTTTATCCGTCTCAACGTCTCCTCATTCAAACCTATCCTTCTCGCCTCAGCATAGCTCATATTTGCCAAGCTTTTCTTCAAAAAAGATTATCTTTTTCCTTTTTATTTTTATTTTATAAACCTATATACACAATCTTACTCGATTTTAAACGTGATAGCATGCTTCTCAAAATTTATGAAACTCTGTTAAAACATTTTGGTCCTCAAGCCTGGTGGCCTGTACGCGGCAAAGCCAATCCGGTTTATGAAATATGTGTTGGCGCCATACTGACACAAAACACGGCTTGGGCCAATGTCGAGAAGGCCTTGGATAATTTAATAAAAATCAACATGCTCGAGCCAAAGAAAATCTTGGCAACGCCAGACAAAAAATTACAAAAACTCATAAGGCCTGCCGGCTTTTTCAACCAGAAGGCTGAGCGGCTGAAGATATTCAGCAGGTTCTTTCTTGACAACCCAAAACCAACAAGAGAACAACTGCTTGCTCTCAAAGGTATTGGGCCAGAAACAGCCGACTCTATAATGCTCTATGCTTTCGACAGGCCGCACTTCGTCATAGACGCTTACACGAGGCGCGTTTTTAGCCGGTTGGGGTTGGTAAAAGGAGCTGACTATGAAGAACTTCAACGATTTTTTGAAGAAAATCTGCCGAAAAAAGTCAGCCTCTATAAAGAATACCACGCGCTCATTGTCGAGCTGGCGAAAACATATTGTAAGAAAATCCCGCAGTGCGGTAAATGTCCTTTAAAAAGTGTTTGTGAGTATAATATGAAAAGTATGGGAAAGTGATTGAAATGACACTTAGATGTGTAATATTTGACTTGGGTGAAACCCTTGTCGAAAATACTGAAACTTTCATGAAATCCAAAGTCGAAAGGAACATGAAATACTTAGAGGCAGCAGGAATCAAACTAGCCGAAGAAGACCTAAAGCAAGCGATAAAAAAAGCCCGCGAAGATATAGACAACACACATGGAACAACAAAAAGATTCGAGCGTGCCGCCTATTACAAGGCGCTTTTTAAACACCTTAACAAAGATTTAGACGAGAGAACGCTGGACAAGGTTTATAACATGTATACTATAGAATGTATTGACGATATGAAACTTCTTCCCAACGCTCTTGAGGTAGTCATCTACTGTAAGGAGCTGGGACTAAAACTCATTCTCATAACAAACGGCCGCAAAGACATGACAGATGCGATACTTGAAAAATTCGGGCTTGAAAAATATTTCGATTATGTCATAACATCATATGAGTTCGGTCATGAAAAATCGAGCCTCGAACCATTCAAACATGTTCTTGAAAAATTTGGATTGCAACCGAAAGAATGCATCGTGGTGGGCAACCGTCTTGATGAGGACATAGCAGCCAAAAAAGTCGGCATGCTCACGGTCTGGCTCAAAAGAGACGATGACAAGATTCTCGGAAAAGCAGAGGAACCGGATTTCACGATAACGCGCCTTTCCGAGCTGAAAAACATCATAGAGGGCCAACAAGAAACTTTATAAAAACTTTCTGCCGAAGTTTTAAACACGGCGTGAGATAAAGCTCCTGTAGTCTAGTCCGGTCAAGGATACGAGCCTCTCGAGCCAACCTTTAGAAAAGGTTGGATCCAAAGGGGAAAGCTCGGGACCCGGGTTCAAATCCCGGCGGGAGCATAATTCTCTCTAGCTATTTCGTAATTTTCATGTAATTGGAGAAAAGATTAAATGTGTTGCTATTTAAAAATAATTACACTAATAGTTGACAGTTGTGGTTAAAATGAGTCGAACTTCAGATACTAATATTTATAATACAGGCCATTTTTTTCTGGGAGACTTGATTTTTCATGGTGGAATATCCTATCGTGATGTTCAAGCATATGTAAATAAGAATACAACTTATCCTAAAGGTGCTGCTGTGGTCGGTTTTTTCGGTTCTGCGGGAATGGGCTATCGTGAAGATATAGATCTCAAAGAAAGTGCGTACACAATAGGAAAAGAGATAGCACTTCACGGAAAAGGATTTTCAAAAGATAAAAACCAACGACTTGTTTTATTAACTGGTGCGTGTCCTGGATTACCTCACGAAGCAGCGAAAGGAGCTTCTGATCATGGTGGTTTCGTGATTGGAGTTACAGCTGCGGACTCTTACGACACTCATAAAAAAATAGTTGGAGAAAATCTCGCATTAGAACAAAAGAAAATATACAATATAATAGTTTGTCCTTCTTTTAAATTCCCAAAAACTGAGGAGAAGATAACACCAGATATAGTAAAGGACATGCTTAAATGGAGAAACCCGTTGAATACTGCTCTAAGTGATATTTCAATAGCAATAGGTGGGAATTATGGTACATTATATGAAATTTCCACTGCACTACATCCTGCATATTCTATTGTTGGTCTTTTTAGTCCAAACATTGAAAAATCTTTTGAAGAAATGCCAAGAGATAAACTAACAACCCCAGATTTTATTAATCTTTTTCACGAAGAAATCGGACATAAAAAAAATGAACAAAAGATTGTATATACGAATAATCCTAGAAAATTAGTAGACGAACTTTATGAAGCATATAAAGAAAGAGAAGATAAAATTAAAAAAGAAAATATTTATCATCCATCTATGCAAAAATATATGGAAGAGCTGATTATAAATCCCCTTGAAGAAAGTATGGCTGGCTGGGGAGACTTTTAAAAGTCCGATATGTTCGTATTCATAAATACAAATAATTCTGCTAGACCGTGTCTTTAGAAAAATCATTTATATTTGTTCGGCTCAAAGAATAATCATGCGAACAGGACTTTTTGACTGGCTTTTTAATAATTACGGCGAATATGAGCAGCGCGAGAAATGGGACCGAATAGCTGACCAATGGTACGAGTTCAGACACTATCCGCTGCTTGAAGTGAAAGACTTTGCCATGTTCATAGCAAAGCAGCCTGTTCCGCCGTGGCCGCTGAAAAAAAATGTTCTTGACATAGGAGCAGGCGCCGGCCGCAACTTGTTGCCGTTCAAAAATCATCATCTGTTTGCTTTGGATTTCTCTGGAAAGATGCTCAAGCAGGTTAAAAAATATTCCAAAAAATTTGACCTGGACGCGACTATTGCAAAAGGTTCTGCAACAGCATTGCCATTCAAGGATAATTTCTTCGATGCCGTTTTGTGCGTGGCAACGCTGCACTGCGTTGAAACGAAAGAAGAGCGTTTAGAATGCCTGAAAGAAATGAAAAGGGTTATGAAACCGGGTGGGTTTGCTTTAATAAGCGTCTGGAACCGATGGCAATGGCGATTTTTTCCGAGAAACATATTTCTATCTGATGTCTATGTCCCATGGCACAGGCAAACCGAGGTCATAAAGCGTTTTTACCACACATTCAGCTATGGCGAGCTAGAGGAGCTCGCAAAAAAAGCGGGGTTTGATATCATAAAAACATATCCAGAGCTAAAATACTCAGGCTTCAAAAATTTCTCAGAGAATATATTTGCCATTGTGCAGAAGCCCGCGTAATTGATTAGTTCTCGGTTGTGCTCAATCTTTCTATGAAAAATAGTAAAACAAAATAGTAAAACCAAAGGCAAGCCTGTCGGCTGATGCCTGAAAGAGAATAGCAAAGGCTCCAGCGTACAGCTGAAACCAGAGACTTCTGCCTTGCTTTTACAGCGGAGGTTTTGAAAACTGAGCATAAAAATCTTTTTAAATATTGTCTGAAATAATCTTCTACTGACAAGCGGAGGTACCCAAGTCTGGTCTAACCCTTTCCGCTGCGCGCAAAGCGTTAACGGAAATGTTACAGAAAAAGGGGCTAGGCTTAGGTTATGTGACCTAAGGGCAATGCCCAGAAGCCGATGAGAAACCTAGTAGCTTAGTGCTTTCGTCAGTTCAAATCTGGCCCTCCGCATACATACACATATTATAATTATTTGTACGGTGGGTTGTTTCTAATGATTCGAAAGGCCGTAGTCGGAATCGTATTTGATGGTAAGCATTTTCTTGTCCTTCACCGCGTTCTCGGCTGGTCTGGCTGGGAATTTTCCAAAGGAGGTGTTGATGAAGGAGAAGACGAAGAGCAGGCCGTGCTGAGAGAAATAAAAGAAGAGACTGGATTGGACGTCGAGATAATAGAGAAGGTTCCTTTTGTTATTAAATATGACTATCCTGAAGATTACAAGAAAAAATACGGCTTTGATGAAACAGAACAAAGCGTATTCTTGGTAAAAACCACTGATAAAAAAGTAAGACTTTCCGAAGAGCATGATGAATATAAATGGCTTGACTACAATGAAGCCAGAGAAATTCTGACACACAGCAACCAAAAAGATGCGCTAGACAAGGCGTGGGAGATATTGAAAGGCGAGGAAAATGCTGATACGGAAAATAGTGAATAAAGACGCGAAACAAGCAGCCAAACTTTTGCAGCAGGAGTTCGGCAGTGATTACAAGCCTTTCCACTTTACTGAATCGTGGCTGCTTGAGAAGATAACTTATCCTAACGATTTGTTTCTCGTGGCTATGGAGGATAATAAGAAAAAAGACGAAAAGATTGTTGGCGTGGTCCGTGCGTGCATGGTTGACCTTGACCTTGCAGAACTTCGTAATATTGTTGTTCATAAAGAGCATCGTGGTGAAAAAATATCAGAAAACCTGATAAAAGAGATGCTTGCGCTGCTGAAGAAAAAGGGAATGCGCAAGGTTATAACAAGAACAAAGGCTGATAACAAACCAGCGCTGGCGCTCTTCCGTAAGCTAGGTTTCAAAAAGGAAGGCTATTTTCCAGAGCATTTTCGGCGCGGTGTGGATATTGTGCAGATGTATAAGTTCTTAAAATAAAAAACACTGCAACTTTTCAGAATCTAAAAAAATATAAATGGCGCCTGCAATAACTATCTATGGTAACTTGTTCATAATCATGAACTTATCATGGAATTATATTCAGGAGGCAACAAAATGCGAACAAAAAAGCGTGGAAGAAAATATGTGGTTTGGTTTAATGAAGTAGGTAGTAAGGACATCGGCTTGGTTGGCGGGAAAGTAGCATCTCTTGGCGAGATGATTCAAAAGGTAAATGTGCCTGTGCCAGGCGGTTTCGCAGTAACAGCTGATGCTTACCGATATTTTGTGAAAAAAAATAACTTGGACAAAATAATTAAAAAGGAGCTTAAAGGGCTGAATGTTCATAACCTCAGGAAGCTGCAAAAAGCAGGTATGAGAATAAGAAAAGATATAAAAAAAGCCAAGATTCCTGAAGACCTCAAAAAGGATATTATGGACCATTTCAAAAAGATGCAAAAGAGGTTCGGAAAAAATCTCATGGTTGCTGTCCGGTCGTCTGCAACAGCAGAAGACCTTCCTGATGCGTCTTTCGCAGGACAGCAGGAGTCGTATTTGCACGTAACTGAAAAGGATTTGGTGGAAAAGGTCAAATCCTGTTTTGCTTCCTTGTTTACAGACAGGGCCATATCATACAGAGAAGACAAACATTTTGACCACTTCTCTGTTTATCTCTCTGTCGGCGTGCAAAAGATGGTCGACTCGCAAGCAGCCGGTGTTATGTTCACGATAGACCCTGACACGGGGTTTGAGAATACCGTCGTCATAAACGGCTCTTGGGGGCTTGGTGATTATATTGTTCAGGGCAATGTCACGCCAGACGAATTTTATGTGTTCAAGCCCACGCTTGGTATATTGAAGAAAAGGCTCGGCTCAAAAAAAATCATGGAAGTACGGGCCGGAAAAGCCGGCGTTAAGAAAAAGCTTGTGCCAGCGAGCAAGCGAAAGGCCTTTGCCTTGTCTGACAAAGAAGTTAAACAACTGGCAAAATACGCGATAACAATAGAAAAACACTATGGAAGGCCTATGGACATAGAATGGGGAAAAGACGCTGACGGTCGACTATATGTTTTACAGGCGCGTCCAGAAACCGTGCAGTCAATGAAAAAGAAAAATGTTGTTGAAACATACAAGCTTCAACAAAAGTCAAAAATTCTTACGCAAGGCCAGGCCATTGGCCGAAAAATCGGTGCGGGCAAGGCCAATGTCATAAAGAATGTTTCTGGTATAAGAAACTTCAAGAAGGGGCAAGTTCTGGTAACAGAGATAACAGATCCTGACTGGGAACCGATAATGAAGATAGCTTCAGCCATTGTAACAGAGAAAGGTGGCCGTACCAGTCATGCGGCAATAGTGTCAAGGGAGTTGGGAATACCTGCTATCATCGGCGCAGAAGACGCGACCAAAAAGATAAAACAAGGGCAGACTGTGACAGCGGACTGCACATCAGACCCAGGCACAGTGTGGTCAGGCGCATTGAAATATAAAATAGAAAAAAGAAGCATAGAAAAACTGCCCAAGACCAAGACAGACATATTAGTTAATATAGGAATACCTGAAGAGGCATTGGAAGCATCGCGTCTGCCTGTTGATGGTGTAGGACTTGCTCGCGAGGAGTTCATAATAAACTCATACATAGCAGAGCATCCGCTTGCAATGATAGAACAGGGCCGTGGCAACGAGTTTACAGAGAAACTTGCCGAGGGCGTAGCAGAACTGGTTGCTCCATTCTATCCAAGGCCTGTGATAGTGCGGCTATCTGACTTCAAGTCCAATGAATATGCAAACCTGAAGGGCGGCAAGAAGTTTGAGCCCGACGAACACAACCCAATGATTGGCTGGCGTGGAGCATCGCGTTACATAGACCCCGCGTTCGAGCAAGCGTTCCGCCTCGAGTGCAGGGCAATCAAAAAGGTCCGCGATGAAATGGGCTTAACAAATATGATAGTAATGATACCGTTCTGCCGAACGCTTGAAGAGGCGGAGAAAACAATTAAGATAATGGCAAGCGAGGGTCTGCGACGCGGCAAAAACGGCCTCAAGGTTTTTGTCATGGCTGAGATACCATCTAATATTGTTCTTGCAGACAAATTCTCTCAATACTTTGACGGCTTCTCCATAGGTTCAAATGATTTGACACAGCTTACGCTCGGAATAGACAGGGACTCTGAAAAGCTCGCAGGCACCGCAGACGAGCGAAACCCTGCTGTGATGCGGCTTATCGAGCAGCTCATCCCCACCGCACACAAATACAGAAGAAAGGTCGGGATATGCGGCCAAGCACCGTCAGATTTTCCAGAGTTCGTGGAATTCCTCATAAAAAACAAGATAGACTCCATATCAGTGAACCCAGATGTGGCTGTGAAAACAAAGATTATGGTCGCAAAGATGGAGAAAAAGTTGAGGAGATAAAAACTTTGTTCTAATACTGAGTCGGTCTAAGAAAAAATAAGGACATCGTTTATTAGAAGATATGCTCCGATTAGTAGTATGATAGTTATGATAATGATTACTGACCAGTCCAGTTTTGAAGCCATCTCAACGCCTCTTGATTACTTATAGCTTAACTTAAATATAAAGTTTTTTCTTTCTTATTAAGAATTATGACAGATGACATGCTCGCCGAGAAAAAAGAGATGCTCATAAAACATCTTGTCAAGGCAGGACACCTGAGAACAGAACGCGTTATCCAGGCTTTTCGTCGCGTTCCGCGCGAGGCGTTCGTGCCAGAGCATCTTATAGACTATGCTTATGTTGATGAACCCCTGCCGATTGGCGAGGGCCAGACTATATCACAACCGCTAACTATAGCAGATATGACAGAAGCACTGGAGCCAAGGCCTGGCCAAAAGATACTGGAAATAGGCGCAGGCTCAGGATACCAAGCTGCAATACTTGCAGAAATAGTCGGAAGCAAAGGAAAGGTCATATCTGTGGAAAGGGTTGAAAAGCTCGCCAAAGAAACAAGACAGCGCATTGCTCAGCTTGGCTACAAGAATATAAAAATAGTCACAGGCGACGGCTCGCTCGGCTATGCTAGGAAAGCGCCATATGACAGGATTATCGTGACGTGTGCAGCGCCGTTTGTGCCAGAACCACTTAAGGAGCAGTTAAAAATCAGTGGTGTGATGGTGATACCAGTCGGTTCTTGGCTGCAGCAGATATTCAAGATAAGAAAAACCGCTGCAGGCTTCGAGCAGAAAAGCATTGGCTTTTACCAGTTCGTGCCGCTCATAGGTGAGCATGGTTTCAATCCTTAGAAACTAATCCTTAGAAACTATTGAGCGGTGGAACAAGAACCCGGACACGAGTAGTATGCCAATGACTATCAATTCTATAATTTTAAAGAGGCCGAAATTAATTATTATTTCTTCAGCAGCAAATTCAAGAAAACCCATCCATAATATTTCATAAGCAATAAGGATAGAGAATGAAATAAATGAAAAGAAGGACAAAAGCATGGTAATGGATTTCTCGCTTGTCAGCATCCCAGCAACAGAAACCACAAGCAAAGAGAAAAAGCTGAAAACGTAAAAGAAGCTGCTGAAATGTGTTAGAATATTATATACCAGAATTATCATCGACAGGGAAAATAAAGAATATTCCCAGGGTCTTTTTATTCTAACTGCTTTTACGGTCTGCGCTGGACCAAGCTTGAGCAATGGTGTTTCTTTGTAGAACAACAGGAAAGACACCATCAACAAAATGTTAAAATAAACAGAATTTATTCTCGGATAATAAAACATCAGGCTCATTATTAACTGTATAATGTATATACAACAGGCTGCAATGCCCAAGACACTTATAACCCTGAACTCTCTAAATAGCAGAGCAAATGCTTCAAGTGCGACCAACAGGCACAAAATACTTGTCATGATCCAGAAGTTCAACCCGGAAAAATATATGGGTATGATGAAAATCAGCGGAATCAGCAGCTGAATAAAACTCTTATCTTTGATATACGCAACTACGTGAGTCAAAAAAATAACAAATAGAACTATCTGCAAACCATGAAATGCTACTAGATTAGCACCAGAAAGTTCAAGAAACGCAATAGCAGCAGCAAACAAAAATGCCAGTGACAAAAACAAAAAGCTGTTTGCCAGCTTGTAATATCTTTTTCCTATTCTAAAGGATAACAGGAAGCAAACAAGAAAAGTAATAAAATTCATCAATATGTTTGCCAGTTGCAACAAAGCCATGATATAGTATTGTTCTGCCTTTTTAAAAACTTTTTTGCTCTTTTTGTTCATATGTCATATTTTTTATCAAACCGTCTCGAAAATCTTTTTGGCCCTTTCAAGGCCTATCGCAAGAATTAGCGGCGCAAGCCTCGGGCCGCGCGCACTGCCGAGCAGGGCAGCGTAAGCACCAGTAAAAAAGTCTTTCACAGAGATGTCATTTGACTTCGCTATCTCAAAGAATTTTGAGTAGAGTTCGTCCTCTGTTATACTTGGTCGCAGCTCTTCTGCAAGGCTATGAAGCGCAGCACGCTGCTTCTCTGTTAATACTATTTTTTCTTTTTCCTCTTCTGTCTCAGCTAACCAGCTTCTAACATATTCGAACCTTTTCTCCAGTTCTTCCTTTTGCTCATTGCTCATTTTTTCTGGCAGGTGTTCTGTCCTGCGTAAGATATCTTTTACTATATCTTTGTCCTTTACCAGTTTCACGAAGCCGGCTAAGAGCCTGTAAGGTATCCTTATTTGTGGCTTTTCTGGACTTAGAAAATAGACATACTCGTAGAGCCGCTTGGCATGAGCAATTTCCTTGTCCGAGAGTTTCTTAGCAAGTGCCTCATCTTCATTATAATAGATTCTGGACAAATTGTCTACTTCGTCCATATATTTTGGTATCTCGTAAACATCAACAACCCTGGTCGTGCTGAGCCGTTTCAAGAACAGCAGACGTATGCTCTCCTTGCTGCCATACCTAAGCCAGACCTGCGGTGTGAACACATTGCCTTTACTCTTGGATATTTTTTGTCCTCCTCTCTCGACAAAGAGCTCATAGAATGAATGAACAGGTGGCTCGTAGCCAAGTATCTGCCTGCATATCTCGTCATTCACAGCAACACTGTCAGCAATATCCTTTCCATAGGCCTCATAATTTATCTTGAGAGCACGCCAACGCGCAGCAAACTCTACTTTCCACGAGAGCTTGCCATCTCTTATGGAACATTCACCTTCATGTCCGCAACCATTAATAACAATCTCCTCGCCAGTGTTTGAATCCTTGCCAACAAAAGAAGAGTCGCACTTGTAGAGAACCTTTTTTTCATCAGGCAAAAATTTGTAAGCCCGAGTCGTGTATATCCGGCCACACTTCTCGCATATCGGCAGGAATGGTAGTTGTTGCGTGTATTTGTCCTGGTTTGTCAGCTTGCGTATTATTTCACCAGCCTTTTGTGCATTCGCGAGTATTTCTATTATCTCCTTGTCAAGCAGGCCGTTTCTATAAGCGTCGTCGCCTGTCTGTAAATTGTATTTAACACCTATCTTCTCGAATGCATCAATAAGCAGGGACGAAACATGCTCACCGAAGTTTTTATGACATCCAAAAGGGTCCTCTATCATGGAAACAGGCTTGCCTATGTCTTTTCGCAGCGAAGCAGGAAACCCAGCAGGCACCTTTCGCAGACCATCCCTGTTGTCCGAAAAAGCGATGAGCTCGCTCTTATAACCAAGTTCTTTCAGAGCCAGCGCAACAACAAATGACCTTATTCCGTCACCAGCAGAGCCCACGTGCGGAATGCCGCTTGCTCCGAGCCCCATCTCTGTGCGATAAACATCTACTGCTCTGCCTAGCTTTTTTTCACGCTCGACAATTTCTTTTGCTATTTTATCAGCCCAAAATATATTATCCATTCCTTTCTTGTTCATCTTGTCACCATTTATCTAAATTTTAATGGCCATCAAATATATATAAATTGAATCGTTTCAAAGACAAAAATAAACAGTGCTAAACCTATGAGAAATCAAAGACGCTTGTGTTTTTGGCTACTCGCTGTAAACAAATCCATAGAATAAAAATGGCTGCACAAATACTTAAATCTTTTTATTGTTTGTGTTGCAAAAATAAGGTATATGTTTGAGTCCATAACATTTGAGAGTATAAGTTTCGTAGTTTTCATACTATTCCTCCTCGCGGTTGTGCATAGGGACAGAAAAAAGATAAAAATCGAGGGCATAATGATAATGCGACGAACGCGGAAAGGCAGGGATTTCATAGACCGTGTTGCAAGGCTGTGCCCGCGATGCTGGAACTCTCTTGCCATCGTTGCTGTGCTTCTTTCGCTTGTGGTCATATGTGTTGGCCCGTTCTTTCTCTGGAATCAGGCCGCGTCTATTGCAGCGGGTGAGGCAAAGGAAGGCGTGCGGCTAATACTACCGTGGGCTGTTTCTGAGGTTGAATCAAGGCCAGGCATTCTCCTGCTACCGTGGTGGCTGTGGGTTATTGCAGCATTAAGCGTCATGATACCACATGAGCTTTCGCATGGAATAGTAAGCAGGGTAGAAAAAATACCTATCAGTTCGCTTGGCTGGGTATTATTTCTCTTCCTGCCTGGCGCATTCGTGGAGCCAGATGAGAAAAAACTAAAAAAAGCAAAAAAATCTACGCGGCTCAAGATATATGCAGCCGGCTCATTCGCGAATTTTATTGTCGCTTTGCTGGTCTCAGGAATTGTTTTGCTGATTAATCTAAGCATGTTGACACCAAACGGCATAATACCAGCAGGCCTTATAGCAGACTATCCGTGCTACCAGGCAAATGTTACTGGTGTTATTCAGGGAATAGCTGGCCAACCTGTCCTGGTCGCGGAAGATGTCTCGAGGATATTGTCAGAAATATCAGTAGGTTCAAACATCACGATAAGGACAGATGAAGGGTTATTTAATATAACCACTGCCGAAAATCCTGACCAAGCAAACAAATCATTCATAGGCATAGCAGGGCCATTTGGCCAAAGCTATGCACTTAAAGACAATATCAAAGCGAAATTCGGCGACGTCATGCCGCACATAGAAACGCTGAAGATGATACTGTTCTGGGTATTCCTCATCAATGCCGGTGTTGGCATCGTGAACCTGCTTCCTCTAAAACCATTGGATGGCGGCATAATATTCGAAGAAATCATCAGCGACATGACAACGAACGCAAGAAAAGTCACAGGCGCAGTATCCATAGCAATGTTGCTACTACTTTTATTCAACCTATTCGGACCTTACATAGTTAGTTTTGTTTCTTCGGTCGTGTAGCAAAAGTCATGAATTTGATGAGAACTACACCTCTCTCTGGTGACCGGCAACAAACAGATAATATTTCTGGTTGCCCTGCATTTCTTCCATGACCCGCTTTTCTATTACCTTGAGTGGGTCAGGCATGAGTTTAACACGGTTCCTTATGTCCTCAAAGCTCTCAAACGGCTTTTTTCTTCTCTCTGCCAATATGTTTTCAACGTGCTTTTTGCCTATTCCTGGCAAAAGCTCAAACTGGTGCATCCTTGGCGTAATCATGCCGGCATGATTGAAGAAGTTTACAAAGCGTTTTTCATGCTTCAAAAGCATGCCTTGTAAAATCTCGGGAAGCGAGGAAAAGGCAACATTTGTCAGGTCTTTCTGGTATATCTTGCGCTTGATATACTTAACCTTGTCTCTTTTTTCAGGACCAATATACAGACGCTCGCCGAGTTTCACAGATGTATCAGGCTTTACAGCTAATTCCAGTAAAGAAAAAAATTGCTCACCAATAGCCTGGGCTATGGGTTCTGACCTTCTGTCGCCAGCATGCCCTGCTGACAAAAAATCCAGTACTATAGCATATTCTTCTCTTCTCATAGACCATAACCCCAAACGCCGCAAGCATCATTATCAGTTAATAATTTAGTTAATAGTTTAGCAGTCAACAATTTAGTCGCGCGTTCTTCACATCCCCACATAACTCAGACTAATAACTTATACCACGGAATTTACAATGTCAACTATCTTCTTGATTTCGTCCTTCTTCAGATTCGTTCTCTCCTTGGCAAATATTATCTTAACCTCATCTTCTGTGGTGGGTAGGTTGTTTATTATCAATGCACAATGCCTTGGCTTAAGTATAGCTATTTTCGACAGCCCAGACATCAGTTTTTCCAATTTTGCCTTTGTAAGAGTCGAGGTCTTTTCAAGATATTCCAAACAAATCTTTTGTTCATAAACAAAATCTCTCTCCTTCTTTCTCTCTTCTAGTATCTTCTTGGCCTCTGATATGGATATTACTTTTTCTTCCAAGACCTTCATTTTAAAGACCTCCCTTGGCAACAGCTGGATATAGGTGTTGTGCCCTTGAAATTATTCTCTTTGTTTTTTTGCGGTCTTTGACCTCAACAATATAAGCCTCGCCTCTCTTAGCAACAATTCTTCCTGTCATAGCATGAAACTTTGGGTGCGGAAAAGACTTTGCGCCACTATGAATATTTACATGAACCTTGTCACCAATATTAAATTTTCTCAGTATTGCGGTAATGGTCGGCTTTTTCTTCACCTTAAGTTTATGTCTTGTTCTACTTCTAGATCCTCCGGATTTTCTCACCATACTAGCTCCTCCTTTTTGTGTTACAAATATACCCTATGCTAACTACATCTAAACAATTGCCTTTCTGATTGTCCTGCTCTTTTAATTTATGGAAAAAAAGCTTAAAAAGCTTAAAATACGCAGGACTGTCGCAATACAAAAATTGACCAATAACTGGTTTATGTACCCCAAACGCAGTATGACATAAGAAGTTAAAAAAGTAAGGCAGAAGTCTCTGGTTTCAGCCGTGTGTTGCAGCCACGACAGGCTTCGCCCTTGGTTTTACCTTTATCATACAAAGATTGAGAACAATCGAGCTTATTTTAACTTACCTATTTTAATGACATCCAGTTGTTCGCAGACGCATTTTGTGCCGAGCAACTCTGCCACAGATGGTCGCGTCCTGCCATTGTCTCCAGATATTAACTCCTTAATATAGGTACCCGCGACTGTCTCAACAGTGAGCAGAAATCTTCTTTTGTCTTTGTATTTTGTCCTCAGTTTCCGTACCTTCCTTTTCCTCCGCCTGTTGGCGCGCCTGTGCGAAACGCGCGATGGTGTCCGCTGCTGGATTTCGCCAACGAGCTTCTTCAGCTTTTTAAGGTCCTTTCTGCTGATGTCCTTACCTGTCTTGACAAGTGCCGAGTATGTCTTCAAGGGTCTTGCTTGCTTCAGCGCCCGCACCTCTTTTATACCGCTTTTTCGCAGCCGCCTGACCTGCACACTCTTGCTCTTGTTTATTTTTTTCTGCAGCGCCTTCAGCTGCAGCCGCCTCTTGCTGGGTTCTGTGATTTCCAGCACAAAAGGTCGCCATCCGAGACAGCGCGCATCTATGTCCTCGCGACCCGCGCCGTGAAACTTATGCCACTCGCCGCGCGTCGCAGCCATGACAGGCTTTGCGATAATCTGCTGCACGCTTGTTTTGTACTTGCCAGAAGGCCATATGGTCTGCGGTATGCCACGGCGCAGCTTCTGATACTCTCCGTATATGAACAAAGGGTTCTTCTCCACTTTGACACGGCCCGTGGAAAAATTAAGAATGATATTAATATCCGGGCTTTCCAGATCTGCGCGCTTACCAAGTGCGCGCTCCACGCGCTTGCCAGTTTCCCTGTTTATCTCTGCCTTTATCGGCTCACAAAAATCTATGCCTACTTTCTCCCACAGGCGCTCTTCCCTATCAATCAAATCAGCATTCAGCTTTGTGCCAACCAGAAACGTATTAAACTCGACACCTTTGACAGCTTTCTTTATCTTTTTTGTCCACTTATCAATGCCCTCAAAAAGCCCGCCACAGACAATACATTTTGACTTCTTCTTGGACCGCTTCACGGTTTTTTTAAGCTCTTCCGAGTGAAACTGCTCTGTGATGTTCGCCTTGTCTATATCTATCTTGCGCTGAGCGTCAGCATTCATGAGAAAGGCCTTTCGCAGAATGCGGCCGCGCTCGTCATTACTATAGCCTTCAAGGAGTTGGGCAAACTGCCTGCCAAGACAATGATCACAGACATAGCCCAACTTGAGAATCATTCCAACCTTTTCCATCACACGCATAGTTATTTGTTAGGTTCGTAAGATATAAAAAAAGAAGAGATAGGTGTGAAACTCAGATTGCTTTACAAAGCACCCCCTGTGGAACCTTGGGGACGTCTATCTGACAAGTATGAAGAAGTACCTGGAACGGTAGAATATGAGATTCATAGGCATGGCATACCATATAATAAGGGGGAAATACCTTGGGGAAGTAAAAGAGCCTTTGTTGACGACCTTGTTTTAATTGTAGACAATGGATCTGGTGTACCAAAAACTCTTGAAAAAGCTCTAAAAAGATTCAAAGACGTTGCCGTTTTCGCTAAGCATACTGGACCAGCTGAGGATTTGGGAAGATTCTTTACTAAAAAAGAAATTCCAGAAGGGTATGAGAAAGTGTGGCTTGACAAGGTTCCCTATTAAATTCAAACTAAAAGATAGGGTAAACTCTTAGCGATGAAAGACTCTTTTTCTTCGTTTTTTATTTAGTTATCTTTAGTTTTAGTGACTTTTCTGTTAAATCTTATTTTTCTCACAACGCCACAGGGCT
>JAOZPR010000017.1:0-453 GCA_029932645.1 Candidatus Aenigmatarchaeota archaeon
CTTTTAGCGAAGCTTTTAATTCTTTTCCTATGTAATTATTGACTAGTGGTTATATATATGGTAATACAGGCACGCGCAGATGATATTACTGAATTATTTAGGGTACCGACTACATCAGAATTAAATCAAAAGATAAAAGATGGCATATATAAGAGAATAGATTTAGAAGGAAGAGTTACGATACCCAGAGTCTTGGAAGCTATAGAAAAGGCAAAATATAATCAGATAGTTGTACTTCCAAAATATTTTAATAAAAAGACACAAGAGCACAAATGGGATACAAAAGGAACCCCCAGAAGAATAAAAATTAAGGACGAGAAAAGAAGATTGATTAAACGCTTTCCATTTGAGCTCATATATGAAGATCTTGCAAAATTAAAAAAATATGGAGGAAGAACCATATACCCTTTCTTATGGTGGACGGCCTACGATAATAGAGCAAGAGCTAGAAGA
>JAOZPR010000017.1:463-4709 GCA_029932645.1 Candidatus Aenigmatarchaeota archaeon
CAACAGTATTGTAAATCTGACTTAACGGAAGAAGAAATAACATTTGACCATCTAACTTGCGAACACGAATTTGTCGCAAATGTTCCTTCTAGATCAGAAAAAGGAAGAACTTACAAATTAGCTTTAATGAAACAGCCTATTTTGTTTGGTGATCCCCTTCAAAAATATCAACTTTTAGGGAAGGAATTTAATATCAAAGGAAAGAAATATAAATCAATATATAGATATTGCTATGATGCTTATACTAAAGCCGCATGTGAAGACATCTTATATCATTTAGATATAAACCAGCGTCAGGAATATGCACCTTGGGGTGAGTGTGCACATGCAATCGCTGCAAGAGAAGAACTTATGGAGCAAGGGGAAGTTAAGTTCAAAGGACTTGATTGGGGCGGCACACCCATTCGTATAACTCCTGTTCCGAGAGAAAGATTTTCAGATTTCTACCGTAAATCATTAACCAATGTGGCCACAAGAGTGGATGAGGATAACGATAAAATTAAAGCCATGACAAAAAAAATGGCAGAAGCTTTAACATGGAATTTTATAGGCAGGTATGGTGTGGAAGAAGCTTATAGAAAGTGGGGATCAGAGCAACTTATAGAAGTTATATAAATGTTTTTATAATAGTTTATTTCTTAGTGGGGTCATAATCTAGTCAGGCAGGATGGCAGGCTCCAGATACGCCTGGAGCGTTGAGATGCCTTCGGCATCAGTGATATGAAAGAGAAACCTGCTAACGGGGGTTCGAATCCCTCTGACCCCACTATGATTATTTTTTATTTTCTGATTATTTATTTTCATAATTCTTGCTGCGCTCGTGTATCACAATTTATTTATTCTGCGGCGCGCAAAGATAAAGCATGCGCACGATGTTTTACAACGGGTTCACGGTTTATGAGAACGGTATGGGGCCTGTGTATGTGGTTCTTCATGGCGGACCTGCACTTGGTGCATATGCCTATAGAGACGAAACAGCAGATACAGTCGGCAGTTTTCTGGTAGAAAAGGGCGGGACGCTCGTGATATCCAATATGGCGCGCAACAGAATTTATGGTATAGACATGAACAGGCTGCCCCCGTCTAAAACCAGTGCAGTGAGAATGTATAAGATATTTCTTGATAAGCCGTTTTCCAGCAAGGCGAGGGAGTACAGGCAAAAATATGCATGGGTTGCAGCAGACGAGAAGGAATACGAGAAGAAGATGAGGATATATGAGAAGTTCTGGCACACTGTAAAGAGCTATGGCAACTTCTTTGTTTTGTTGCATAGAAAATTTTCATTGCTAAAAAATTATCCGAGCATAATGGATTTTTCGACTTTCGAGAGCAAGGGCATAGACAAGGCCACGCTGAAAATCATTGTTGAGAAGGTCAATGAAAGGCATAAAAAATTCTTCGAGCAGATTCATCGTCCGTTTATGGAAGAGATACTCACAAAAGAGAAGCAAATCCTGGTTGAGGCACAGGTAAAGAGGAACAAGTTTGATATAAGGAAGCTCCGCGACAAGTATCAATGGACGTTTGCACAGGAGCTTAAGACAATCAAGCAGCATGCGCCACCATACATTTTTGACCGGCTCAGGTCAAACTTCACCATGTCAAACTACATGAGAGCTGCTCGTGTGGCTGCTGAGCGTTGCGGATTGCCGTGTGCTACTGTTGAGCAGGTTTTCAAGGCCAGATTGTCGCTGGGCCCAAAAAAGCAGCTATTGCGCGCCAATAATATCGTGCTTCAGGTCGAGCTGGATGCGTTTTTCAATAAGTACTATCCTGAGGAGACGAGTACTATAATGTTTGAGGTTATAACATCAATTAAAATGGCAGAATTGTATAAGAAGATAGGATTCAGCCAGAAAAATATAAAAGAGTTCTTATGAATAAATTGTTAGCGGGGTTTGAATAAGGCTTTGATTAGGGGTTTGATTATGACGGTAATGAGATATAACTTTTCAAGCCACGAGTTTGATTTTGGCATAGAAGAGGAGTTCTTTCTTGCAGATTCTCATGGCAGGCTCATGCCCATTGCTGATAAGCTTTTGAAGGCTCTGCCTGCTTCGCTGCTTAGCCACAAAATCCTTTATTATGAATTCCATAAATCACAGATAGAAATCAATACAGGGATATGCGAGGATATTGATGACGCTAGAAGCGACTTAGAGTTTCTTCGCGGGCTGGTTCTGGATAAGGCCAAAGAGCTTGGAGCTAGGCCAGTTGGTATTGGTACGCACCCGACAGCAGACTGGAGAGCCAGCAAACTGAATCCGCAGTATGCAAGAAATATTGTCCGACGCAAGCAAATGGAGGCGTATCTCACTTGTGGCAACCATATTCATGTAAGCCTGCAAAAAAAGGATGTTGTGAAGGTCATAAACGCGCTGAGATATTATATCCCGATGATTATACCGCTGGCAGCCAATTCTCCATTATGGTTGGGCAAGAAAACAGGCTATCAGGATTATCGACTGAAGGTTATAGAGCTTGCTCACACGCTTGACAAGCGCTATGCAGGCATGTCCCCTGCCCTGAAAAACCTGGCTGCATGGGATAGGCTTTACCAAAGCAAGGACATACCCATGTACTGGGACGTCAGGCCGAATTTCAAATACGGGACAATAGAGCTCAGGTTTCTGGACCAGCAGCCGGCGATAACTGATATATTATCTTTGGCCGTGTTCGTCAGACTACTGGTAATTGGCTTAGCAAAGCGAAAGATAGGTGTACCATACATAAAAGAATCAGAGCTTTTAAAGCTCCGTTCAGAGGCGACAAAGAAAGGCTTGAGCGCAAAACTCCGGGGCAAGCCATTGAAAGAGCGCGCACAGTCGCTCTACCAAAAGGTCATGGAGCTGGCAGATTATCATGGCACTGATAAACGTCTATTCAGGCCACTAGTTAGAAAGTTCGAAAAGAATCTCGCTGAAGAGCAGTTGGGTATCTGGAAAAAATCTGGACCAGAAAAGCTTATAAAAGTCTTTTCGAGAAGATTTATGAGATAGAGGCGTGTGAAATGAAAAAAACGATTGGGTTGATAGAAACTATTGAAATCATTGGCAAGAAGGTTGTGAAGGCAAAGGCCAAGTTCGATACTGGTGCTGTTGGAAATTCGGTAGACACGAGACTGGCTTCCAGGGCGCAGCTGGGTCCGATAATCTCTATAGTTAAAATCAAACAGGCTGGTATGAGGCGGCCGAAGAAAAGGCCTGTGGTTGAAGTGGCTTTTAGGATACAAGGTAAGAAGTACAAGACAAGAGCTAATATAGAGGACAGGTCGCATATGAAATACCCGGTTCTCGTGGGCCGCGAGCTCATCAGGAATAATTTTGTTGTTGATGTGGCTAGAAAAGCCGGAAAAAGAAGGTAAAGAAATGTTAAACAAGAAACTGCTCATCATAGGGCCCCTTAAGTATGGGATATCAACTCAGCTGCTCATTGATGAGGCAAAGAAGGTGTTTTCTGTTGTCCAATTCGTGCCAGTAAATGATATATCTTTGCGTCTAGACGAAAAAGAGTGGACATTGTTTTACAAAGACATAAACCTGGCAGACTTTGACTACTGCCTGCCGCGCATAGACGCAAAAAGAGCTGTTCATGGTTATCATGTGATAAGATTCATGGACTATCTTGGAATGGATAAGCCATATTCTGCCGCTGCCATACTAATGGCCCATAATAAATTCGAAACCCTGGAACAGATGAAAAAAGCAGACGTTCCAATACCTGTTACATACACAGCAGGTTCCACATCAGCAGCCAAGGACATTCTTGAAAAAATGGAGTATCCTATAATCATAAAGGTTGTCGACGGATTTGGTGGCCGTGGTGTCGTGCTTCTGGAGGATTCCGAGTCGGCCCGCTCTGTTGTTGAGACCCTGAAAATATTGGGCAAACAAATTATTATAGAGGAGTTCGTCGGCAGCAGTGGAGAGGATATACGTGCTTTTATTGTTGGCGGCGAAATAGTAGCAGGAATGAAGAGAAAGGCAAAAACTGGCGACTTTCGGTCAAATCTTTTCTCAGGCGGCAAAGCAGTTCATTTCACAATAACAGGTGATTTTAAGGATGTCGCACTAAAGGCAGCCGCAGCCACGGGCAGTGATATAATTGCTATAGACATGATAGACTCGCCTGATGGCCCGAAGGTTATCGAGGTCAACCTCAACCCGGGCATAAAGGGCATACAAAAGGTCACGAACATAAACGTGGCAGGCCGAATTATAGATTTCATTGCAAAGCGGCTGGAGAA
>JAOZPR010000017.1:4809-15024 GCA_029932645.1 Candidatus Aenigmatarchaeota archaeon
AAATAATATGCCGGAGGCGAGTTTCGAACTCGCGACCTCTACGTTTCTGCGCTTTTGATTTTGTCATTGCTGCAAGAACAGCTCAAAGCTCATAAAACTTATGAGCGTAGCGCTCTACCACTGAGCTACTCCGGCATCTGTTCGCTTTTGTTCATCTTTTCGTTTCTTTTGACCTCATAAAAAAGTCTTTTGGCGTCTTCTGCTGTTTTTGCCTCGGCATCGCCAAAAATGTGTGGATGTCGCCTTATCATCTTTTCCTTCAGTTCTTTTAGGGCTTGTTCCAGTGTGAATAAGCCTTCTTCCTCTGCTATCTCTGTTATAAGCAATGTGCTGAATAAGATATCTCCTATCTCTTCCCTGAGATTTTCATTGTCTTCGTTTTCTATGGCCTCTGCGAGTTCCTGTGCCTCATCCAACAAATCTTGTTTTAAACTTTTTATGGTTTGCTCGCGGTCCCATGGACATTCTTTCCTTAGTTTGTGTACGAGTTCTCTGATATCATTTATATTTGCCATGATAACACATCTTTTGGCTATCTAATCAAGCCGAACTGTGCCAGGAGAGCTTCTAACTGTATTAATTCGTTGCTGCCCTCGGTCAGCCTGAATTCATATTCCCCTGTTTTGGCGACTAGCTCCATCTTCTTTTTGTCTGATATTTGCAAAGAGAATATCTCCTTATGAATCTGCTTTATGACGTCTTCGCCTGAAAGGCCCTGCTCAAACAATATGGAAATCAGGATTTTTCTGGCCTGCGTGAATTTGCCCTTCAGCGCAAGATTTAGCATCGCCGTGATTTGCTTTGGTTCTGCCTTGCCAGCAGTTTCGAGTATGATTTTTGATGTTACCTTTTTGCTTGAGATGGCTGCTGTTTGTAGAATATTAACAGCCTTTCTCATATCACCTTCGCTGAGCTCGAACACCATACCAAGTGATTTCGAATCTATGGTCAGCTTTTCTGCCTTTTGAATCCTTTTCAAATAGTCTGTGGCTTCGTCTTTCGTGAGCCGGGAGAAGCGAAAGACAGCACACCTGCTCTGGATTGGCAGTATGATTTTAGAAGAGTAGTTAGCAGCAAGTATAAACCGGCATATGCCAGCAAAGTTCTCCATTGTTCTTCTCAGCGCCTGCTGCGCATCTCTGGTGAGAGCATCTGCTTCATCAAGATATATTATCTTAAAAGAGTCCCCTATGGCTCTGGTCCTTGCAAAGTCCTTGACTTTTGTCCTTATGGTATCTATTCCACGCTCGTCAGATGCATTCAGCTCGAGAAAGTTTGAGTGCCAATGCTCTCCAAAAAATGCCCTGGCTATGCAGAGTGCTGCGGTAGTCTTGCCTGTTCCGGCCGGTCCTGCAAAAAGGCAGTGCGGCAGTGAGCGCTTTTTAACAAAGGATTCAAGCCTGTTCACGATTTCTTTTTGCCCAGCCATTTCTTCGAGCTTTTTCGGCCTGTATTTCTCGGTCCATATCTCTTCAAACATATAATCACTTTCCCCGCCACTTTAATAAATTTCATAGATAATCTCTTAAATCTTTATAAGTGCGCGCGAGTTAATTTAATATAATGAGAAAAATTTTTATAACTCTTCTAATGTTATTCATATTTTTTTTAGCTGTTAATATCGCTTTCGCAGCCTCGAAAAACG
Organism: Candidatus Aenigmatarchaeota archaeon; assembly: GCA_029932645.1. Lineage (GTDB taxonomy): Archaea > Aenigmatarchaeota > Aenigmatarchaeia > GW2011-AR5 > JAGGXF01 > JAGGXF01. The sequence continues at coordinate 6,455 of JAOZPR010000017.1, forward strand.
TCGAGAAGTTTGATGTTGAATTTGTCAAAAGCGGAACATTATATGTCAGCGGCGCTGTTCGGGATATTGACTTGGAGTTGTATATACCGCAAAAAGGCTTGGAGAGCATGGAGGTATTTCCAGACAATTATGAACAGATAAGGGATGAATATGATAATACGATGATAAGAATACACTGGGACAACCCTTCTGGCATCGAGAAGTATAGGGTTAAATTTAGCATAAAGAACGAGGCAAAGCATTTCAGGGACACTGAATTCATGGGCTATTGGTATCAACATCTGGAAAAGGCCTTGGAAGAGACGCCACTCACAAGGCAGACAGATGAGATGAGGCAGCTGGCATATGCTGATGAGACAGACCTTGAGAAACTGGTCAGGCTGACCACATGGGCAAAAAGAAATCTAAAGTATGAGCGGGATCCACTGAAGAAGCAGACCAAATCTTCTGAATGGATGTTTAAATATCGCAGGGGCGCGTGCGGAGAATATTCTAATCTCTTGACAGCGCTGCTTCGCAGCGCGCAGATTCCTGTTCGATATGTTGTCGGTTATGCTTATTCCCCTGAAACAACCAATGGCACTGCTCTTGAATCACACGCATGGATAGAAGCCCTTATTGACGGCAGGTGGGTTCCTGCTGACCCGACATGGTTAGAGGTCGGCTACCTGGATGCTACGCATCTTGTTTTCGCCCACCTACAGGACAGCAATTTCACAGAGAGTATACACTGGCACGGCTCAGGAAATGTGGAATGGAAAAAGAATGATATAGAATATAGCATTTTATCTATAGAAGAAAAAAAGCCAAGGCCATTGGCGCTGACTGTCACGCCTGTCAAAGCAAACCAGTATGGTCTTATAACAGTTGACGTGACAGGCGAATGCTCTATGGTTGACATAGAAGCTCAATCATGCGTCGACAGCATGCACAGACCTGTTTTTGAGATATATGCTCCAAGGAGGATGTTTTGGCTCTGCCCTGACCAGACTGTTTACTGGCTTTTCCAAGCGCATGCTTTGGGTAATGACTATAAATGCGCTATCACGGTTTATGACCAGTCTGATGCAACGGCTGAAAAAGAAATTATTGTAACAGGGAGCAAAGAGACAGAACAAACAATTCTAGACGCGCCTGACCAAGTCTTGGTAAACCAAGAGTTGGTTATAAAATCAGACAGCGGAGGGCTATTCTTTTCACCAAATCTTACCAGCGCCAAGCAGGGAAGGGAATGGTCAGTTACGCTAAAAACACCAGGAGCATATAACTTTTATTTTTTCTCTTCTGCGCTTGTCGGAGAAAAAAGCGTTGATGTTGTGACAAAAAAAGAGACAAGCCTATATGTATATAGCCCAAGAAAAGTTACTGTTGGCCAGAACTTTTCCGTATCTGTTAATGTAAAAAATCTCGTGAGCAAAAAGATTTTTCCTGTCGTGCGATTAATATTTATTAACCAGACACTTGAAGAAAGAGCAGTTCTCGGTCCTCTTCAGGAAGATAATATAACGTTTGAACTGTCTGCTAACCAGCCAGGCACTTATGAGCTTATTGTGCTAACTGAATCGAATTATCTGAGCAGCTACACAACAGAAATAACCATAGAAGAGCCGAAAACAATCGTAACAGAGTCAACGAAGATTGCCAAAAGCGCGCTGGAAAAGTTGCTGGACTTTTTCGAAGTCCTCGGCCAATACCTCAAGAGCGCACTGGGAAAGTATATATGATGATGCATGATGCTAAATGGGAAGGAAGTGTCTATAATAATAGGAAGTAATAGAATCTCAGGAAAGCAGAGCTTTCCTGGATTTCCCAGAAACCTTCTGGTTTCTGCGGAAAACTGCGAACGAAGTGAGTGGTGTCTATGATAATCACGATATCTGGAACACCTGGCACAGGTAAAACAAGCATAGCCAGGATTCTCGCAAAGCTCATGGGATGCAAACTCGTTGCTATCAATAAGTTTGTGGATGAGCACAAACTTTCTGAAGGCAAAGACAAGGCTGGCTCAAAAATTGTTGACGTAGCCAAACTGAAAAAAGAAATGGAAAAACATCTGAAAAAATTCAAGGACGACATAATTATAGAAGGTCATCTTGCTCACTTCCTGCGCGCTGATTTCTGTGTCGTGCTGCGCTGCGACCCGATGGTGCTGGACAAGCGGCTTAAGAAGAAAGCGTGGCGCAAAGCCAAGATAAAAGAGAACGTGCAGGCAGAGATTTTGGACGTTATTTTGGCCGAGGCGCTTGCGAATAAGAAGATAAAATGTTTGCTAGAGTTAGACAATACAATGCTTGCCCCTAAGAAATGTGCTAAAAAAATTCTGCGCCTTATTAAGAAAGCAAAGCCGCACAGGGAGAATGTGCAGTGGCTGAAGAAATATGCGAAGATAATATCAAACTAAACCATTAAAAAGTTTTCTCGTGTATTTTTATACTTGGTGGTTGGCTGTGAGAACGTTCATATTGATAACTGCGCTGACAGCGCTGTTCCTGGGTGTCGGATACTTTTTTGCAGGCACAACAGGAATGCTGATAGGCTTGGTCGTGGCTTTCATCACGAACTTTCTTGCCTACTGGTATTCTGACAGGATTGTTCTGACTATGTACAGGGCAAAGCCGCTGTCGGACGCGAAAATAAAAGAAATGGTGTCGAGGCTTGCCGCGAAAGCGGGACTGCCAGAACCAAAGCTTTACATTGCTGACCTGCCTGTCCCGAATGCATTCGCAACCGGCCGTTGTCCAGCAAAAGCTGCTATATGCGTGACCCGCGGCTTATTGGACCTGTTAAAAAAAGATGAGATAGAGGGAGTCCTCGCCCATGAAATGAGCCACATAAAGCATCGTGACACTCTGATTCAGACAATGTCAGCCACGATAGCCGGCGCTATAACATGGTTGGGATATCTATTTTGGTTTGGTGATTCACGCAACAGGAGCATTTTTAGTTACTTGCTTTTGTTCTTTCTCGTTCCAATAGCAGCCACGCTAATAAGGATGGCGATATCTCGAGACCGGGAATTTCGCGCAGACAAGACAGGAGCTCACTTGTCGAGCCCGTTCTCGCTCGCGAGTGCGCTGGAAAAGATATCATCCATCGCAAAGAAAAATCCGATAAGGGGGAATGCATCGACGTCTTCGATGTTCATAGTAAATCCATTTTCATTGTCAGGCTTAGAAGCACTGTTCTCAACACACCCGCCGACAGAAGAACGTGTCAGGCGGCTCCGTGGAATGCTCTGAGCAACGGCGTGAAAACTTTTAATAGTTAACAGGCAAATTAAAAGACACGACATATGATTCGCAAAGGTGAAAAGCATGCCAAAGAAGATTTCACACGACGCCATGGAAAGATTGTTTCACAGGCAGTATATTTGTATGAGGTGTAATGCTAAAATACGGGCTAACCCACAGAAGGTCAAGGCCGGTAAGGTCAAGTGTAGGAAATGCGGATACAAGGGCCTCAGGCCAAAGAAGAAAGAGATGAAGGCTGCTGCAAAGTAATGCGGGTGTAATTCTATGCAGTTTTTTAATAGTTTACTATTAATTACTAATTAGGTAATTATATGTTAGATCTTTTAGGATTAGAAAAAGGTAAAAAATATTTTATGTATGAGGAAGGTACTGCTGGTCGTATTAAAGTAACGTGTCTAGCTATTACAGGTGGACACGGAGTTAAAAATGTGTATCTAAGACCTGAATATGAAGGCCGCTTTAAGGGGGACCTTAAAATCCCTATTAGCGAGACCGGCTATTCTTTTAGTCCTATAGAATCCTAACTTGTCTTATGTTTGCGGCGCGCTTTGCGCAAAGCTTTTTAAAGACTTCTAATATATATTTCTTTGATTTGTCAGAAGGAGCCGTATAGTGTTAGTTTTGGCTAGTGGCTCTAACTAATCGTTTAGGACATACCATAGGACATGCTACATCATATCTTATACCATATGCTAGATTATGTGTTGCTGTATGGTATGTCATATAGGGGGTATCACATATGGCAGAGAAAAAGCCGCATCTTAACTTGGTCACTATTGGTCACGTAGACCACGGAAAATCTACCTTAGTTGGCAGAATATTGTATGATTCCGGTGCCATCCGAGATGACCAGTTAAGAAAACTAAAGGATTTGGCAAAAGAGCTCAAGAAGCAGACATTTGAGTTCGCATTTGTTATGGACAAGCTGAAAGAGGAAAGAGAAAGAGGACTTACGATTGATCTGATGCACCAGAGATTCGACACGAAGAACTATTATTTCACCATAATAGACTGTCCAGGACACAGGGACTTTATTAAGAATATGATTACAGGAACATCCCAGGCAGACGGTGCTATACTTGTGGTGTCAGCAAAGGACGGTGTTCAGGAGCAGACAAAGGAGCACGCTTACCTGGCAAAGGTTTTGGGCGTGGGTCAGATGATTGTTGCTATCAACAAGATGGATGAAATCAAATATGATGAAAAGCGATACAACGAGGTCAAAGATCAGGTAAGCAAGCTGTTGACTGGTATAGGGTTTGATGTAAAAGAAGTGCCTTTCATACCAACTTCTGCTTTTGTTGGCGACAATGTTGTCAAGAAGTCAGAAAACACAACATGGTATAAAGGTCCTACAATTGTAGACGCTCTTGACTTGTTCAAAGCACCTGAACAGCCAGTAGACAAGCCTTTAAGACTGCCAGTACAAGACGTTTACTCTATCACAGGTGTCGGAACAGTGCCTGTGGGCAGGGTTGAAACAGGGGTACTTAAAGCAGGCGAAAAGGTTGTTTTTGTCCCATCTGGAACTGTAGGTGAGGTCAAGACCATAGAGATGCACCATGAGCAAATACCAGAGGCAAAGCCAGGAGACAATGTGGGTTTCAACATACGTGGTGTTGACAAGAAATCTATCAAGAGGGGAGACGTTGTGTGTCACGAGGCTGACGCAGCCAAAGCTGTAACAGAGTTCACAGGGCAGATAATTGTTTTGAACCACCCTTCTGTGATTTCAAAGGGTTACACACCGGTGTTCCATTGCCACACAGCACAGGTTGCTTGCACGATTGTTGAGATAGTGAAGAAACTAGACCCAAAAACAGGCGCGGTGGTACAAGAAAACCCGGACTTCATCAAGACAGGTGATGCAGCCGTGGTTAAGATAAAGCCTACCAAGCCTTTGGTCATTGAAAAGCAATCTGACATACCTCAGTTGGCCAGATTCGCTATAAGGGACATGGGTCAGACAGTTGCAGCAGGCGTCTGCATTGATACGGTCACAAAATAAGCTAAACAAAGCTCTAGAATAGGCTATTGCCTATTCACTTTCTTTTTATTTTAATTCGCTTTCTATTTCTCTTCGTTTATTAGAATATTCGAACATATATTCCTGCTCACCAAAAACTATATATAGTTCTGCTGTGTAATAGCATATGTTGTGTTTGTTGGGGGTAATAAACACAATATATAGTGTTATTGATGAGTGACTATGCAATGTCCCTACTGTTCTAGTAATGACACGAAGGTTATTGATAGCAGGGAGACTGACGGCTCTACGCGGCGGCGGCGCGAATGCTTGAAGTGCGGCAACCGTTTTACCACATATGAGCGAGTAGAGGACATCCAGTTCATGGTGATAAAAAAGGACGGTCGGCGGGAACAGTTCAACAGGGAGAAAATCAAGACAGGTATAACCAAAGCGTGCGAAAAAAGGCCTATCAGTATGGAGAAAATAGAGCAGGTCGTAGACAAGATAGAGGCTGATCTGCGCCGGATGGGAAAGACAGAGATAAAGAGCAGGGTTATTGGTAAGATGGTAGTGCGTGAGCTGAAGCATCTGGACAAGGTCGCGTACATACGTTTTGCTTCTGTCTACCAAGAATTCGATGATTTGGAATCTTTTGAGAACGAACTTAGGAAGTTAAAGAAGAAATAAAGACGAGGATAAAAATGGCTAAGATGACAAAGAGGAGGGTATAAAATGACCATAAGAAAAATAAAGAAAAGGGACGGAAGGATTGTTGATTTTGACCAGGAAAAGATAACCAATGCCATATTCAAGGCTGCCCGTGCAGTTGGTGGCGAGGACAGAAAGAGAGCAGAATATTTATCAGATGAAGTTGTGAAGATACTTGAGAAGCGCTTTGACGGAAAAAAGGCTGGTGTTGAAGACATACAGGATATTGTTGAAAAGGTGCTTATTGAGAACGGCCACGCTAAAACGGCGAAAGCTTACATACTTTACAGGGAGCAGCATAAGGAGTTCAGGGATTTCAAAAAGATGATTTCTGAAGTCAGCATGATTGATGCATATCTGGATGAAAAGGATTGGCGTGTTAGGGAAAACAGCAATATGACATATTCCCTTCAAGGAATGAACTTTCACATATCTTCTAAGATGGTTTCTAGCTATTGGCTACAAAAGATATATCCGCCGGAAATCAGAAGGGCACACACAAGCGGCGATTTCCATATACATGATCTTGGAATTTTTGGTGCTTACTGCGTTGGCTGGGACTTAAAAGACCTTCTCATATCTGGCTTTGGCGGTGTCCCTGGAAAAGTTGAGAGCAAGTCAGCAAAGCATTTTCGCGTTGCTCTTGGTCAGATAATAAACTTTTTTTACACGTTACAAGGAGAGGCTGCTGGTGCCCAAGCTTTTAGCAACTTTGACTCGCTTTTGGCGCCGTTCATAAGATATGATAAGCTTGATTATAAACAGGTCAAGCAGGCGATGCAGGAGTTTCTATTTAATATTAATGTGCCGACAAGGGTGGGATTTCAGTGTGTGTCGGAAGATACTGAAATATTAACTCCAGACGGCTGGAAAGGGTATGATGAGGTAAAGAAGGGAGACCTTATTAAGACATTTAATATAAAAACTGGGGAGATAGAAAACCAACGAGTTAAGAGGCTGTTTAAAAGACATTATAAAGGAGTTATGTATAACCTGAAGAACCGTATTCAAGACCAGTTAATATCACCAAAACACAGAGTCGTGAGAAAAAAATTTCAGAGTAACGACTATATATTGGAACCGATTGAAGAAGTTTGTAAATTAAAATCTCCTTTTATTATTCCAATCGCCGGAAGGAACAAAAACAAGGACGCGAAAATCAGCGATGAACAAATAAAACTGATGGCATGGATTATAAGCGAGGGAACCATAGAGCGACCCGGAAAACACAGGTGCTGCTATAGGGTTAGTATATATCAGTCTAAAGAGAAAAACAAAAAGAACTATGAAGAAATTGTTAAACTGTTGAAACATTTTAAATTAAAATATTATGAGAGCGAATCTGCTTCGCTCGGCAACAAGGTTGCAAGACTTAGACTCAATGCGGAAAGTTCAAGAAAGATTCACAAATGGTTTGGAACCAGGGACAGTGTTGGTTTCATCCCTGACATACTGCTGAATATGAGCGAGAGACAGTCCAAATTATTTATCCACACTTACCTCAAGGCAGACGGTTTTGAAAATTGCAAGATAGCGACAACGAAGCCTGGGATTTTAGATTCTTTGCAGACGATTGCCGTCAATGCTGGATATGGCTTCACGGTTTTGAAAAGAAAGCCGACTATCGGCAAAAAGGACGTCTATGTTCTGAGATTAATTAAACAGAAAGAGTCCTATATTCAGAAAGTCGAGAAGGTGCGGTATGACGGAATCATATGGTGTCCAAATACAAAAAATGAAACCATAATAGCGAGGAGAAGAGGAAAAGTTTTTATAACAGGAAACACTCCTTTCACAAATATTACGCTTGATTTAGGCATGCCCGGCTACATGAAACAGGAGCCCGTGATAATCGGTGGCAAGCCCATGGATGCTGTGTATGGCGATTTTCAGGAAGAGCTTGACATGCTGAACAGGGCGTTTGCCGAGGTCATGCTCGATGGCGATGCAAAGGGCAGGGTCTTCACGTTCCCGATACCAACTTATAATATTACAAAGGACTTTGACTGGGGTAACAAAAAATACGAACCAATATGGGAGATGACTGCCAAGTATGGCGTGCCATACTTTGCCAACTTCATAAACAGCGACATGAAGCCTGATGATGTTAGGAGTATGTGTCCGCTAGATGGCGAAGAAAAGGTATTGATAAAATCAAATAGAGGAAGGGGGTTGGAATACTCAAGCATTAGAAACATCTATGAAGGTAATTCTAAGACTGAGGAATATGAAATTTACAGTGATGGAAAATTTGTAAAAGGCAAGTTTAACAAATTCCCAAACCAAAAAATGATTGAAATTGCTCTCGAAAATGGTCATAAAATAAAAATGTCTAGTGAACATCTCAATTTTGTAATGAGAGGGCCAGACGCGGTGGTAGAAGAATTGAAAGGAGAGCAATTGGAAGAAGGTATGTATCTTCCCTATTCTCTTAATATGTACGAAGGAAACGGTGGAAATGCTGACTTAGGATATTTTGTAGGTGCTTATGCGGGTGATGGATCATTAGATAGAGAAACAACAGTTGTGTTTTCTTTAGGAGACGGAGAAAAAAAGACTGTTGCAGAAAAACTAAAACAAATTGCCGAAAAATATTTTGGGGCGCGTTGTACAACAAAGGAGTATGACGACACTAAACTCTT
>JAOZPR010000040.1 GCA_029932645.1 Candidatus Aenigmatarchaeota archaeon
AAAAAAAGACTGTTGCAGAAAAACTAAAACAAATTGCCGAAAATATTTTGGGGCGCGTTGTACAACAAAGGAGTATGACGACACTAAACTCTTTACACTTAGAATACATTCAAAAGCTGCTGTAGGACTTTGTAAAGACTTTGTTTCTGGAATAAAAAGAGAGAAGCATTATAAAAGTAGAATATTTGGAACGAGTTTGGAATTTAGAAAGGGTGTGTTGGAAGGGCACTATGCAACAGATGGAGGAAATCGCAACAGAATATACACATCATCCAAGAAAATGTTAGAAACACTTAATATGCTTGCAGCTACTTTAGGAACAACCACATCTGTATATGAAGACAGTAGAGACGGTAGATTAGGTGAAGAACCGAACTATTCCGTTTTAGTCTATCAACTAAATAGAAATAACTATGGTGATTTCTGGTTTAAACATGACAACAAGCTTTGGATAAAGATCAAGTCTATTAAGCAATTAAAAAACAATACTGCTTATTGCTTTGAAGTTGAGAACGGAGAGCCAATGTTTACAGTAGGAACTACTGGTATTCTTACGCACAACTGCCGGCTTCGTATTGACAATAGAGAGCTGAAAAAGAGGGGCGGTGGGCTGTTCGGCGCGAATCCGCTCACAGGAAGTATCGGCGTAGTAACCATAAACATGCCAAGATTGGGCTACTTGTCGAAGAGCGAAGACGAGTTCTTTAAGAGGCTCTCTGCTCTGATGGACTTGGCAAGAGAAAGCCTCGAGACAAAGAGAAAGGTTATAGAGAACTTTACTGAGCGCGGCCTTTATCCATATTCAAGGTTCTATCTGCGGTCTATCAAACAATCAGAAGGCAAGTACTGGAAAAACCACTTCTCGACAATAGGCCTTATAGGAATGAACGAGGCCTTGTTGAATTTTATGGGCAAGAGCATCGCTGACCAGGAAGGCAAAAATTTTGCAATAAAAGTCTTGGATTTCATGCGCAGCCGATTGCAGGATTATCAAGAGAAAACAGGTAACATATTTAATCTCGAGGCCACGCCTGCTGAGGGAACATCTTATAGGCTCGCAAGGATGGACAAGGAGAAACATCCAGATATCATAGTTGCGAATGAGCAAAAGCTTAAGCAGGGCGCAGCACCTTACTATACGAATTCCACGCAGTTGCCGGTTGGTCTGACAGACGATATATTCGAGGCTCTGCAATTACAGGACGACATTCAGACGAAATACACCGGCGGCACAGTGTTGCACGGTTTTGTTGGCGAGCGGATGCCATCTGGTGAGTCTGTCAAGCGACTTGTGCGCAAAATAGCTACCAATTTCCGGCTACCTTATTTCACAATCACACCGACATTCAGCATCTGCCCAATACATGGATACATACCTGGCGAGCATGAGTTCTGCCCAATTTGCGCAGAAGAAGATTAAGAATAATGAAAGATAAATTAGAAAGAAAGACTGGAAAAGACGAAGGTCAAAAAGGAGCGTGATTAAAATGGTAAAGACAAGATGTGAAGTATTTTCGAGAGTTGTAGGATATTTACGGCCTGTTAGCCAGTGGAACGACGGGAAGCAGGCAGAGTTCGCAGATAGGAAAACCTTTGACAAGCAGCTGCGCGATGTAGTGAAGCAACCCACATAAAATAACTAAAACCATTTTTAATTTTTCATTTACTTATTCTGGCGGGGTTTAAATGCAAATAGGTGGACTGCAAAAGACTTCTTTGATAGACTATCCTGGCAAGGTCTCGTGCATAGTCTGGACTATTGGCTGCAATTTCAGATGTCCATGGTGTTATAACAAGTCTCTCGTTTTTGGAACAGCGGAGCCAATTACTGAAAGGGAAATCTTTGATTTTCTAGAAAAAAGAAAAAATCTGCTCGATGGCGTTGCTATAACAGGTGGGGAACCGACGATGCAGCCAGATTTACCTGACTTTATCAGGCGTGTAAAATCAATGGGTTATCTCGTGAAGCTGGACACGAACGGGTCGAATCCGGACGTTATCGAAAAACTCATCCATGAAAGGCTTGTCGACTACATAGCCATGGATGTCAAGGCGCCACTGAAAAGATACCAAGAGGTTACCAAGTCAGATATAGAAACAAACAAAATAAAACAGAGTATTTCTCTTATTATGCGCAGCGGCATCGATTATGAGTTCAGGACAACGGTTGTTCCTGGGCTTGTTGGCAAAGATGATGTTGTTGCCATAGCCAAACTCATAAAAGGAGCCAAGCGATATTATCTTCAGCGCTATTTCAAGGCAGAGACACTTGATGATGCTTATTCTAATCTAAAACCACCGAAAAGAAAAGATGTCCAGGAAATGTGCGAGGCTGCGAAGCCTTATGTTAAGGAATGCGGGATAAGAGGGATATAATGAAGAAATTATCTGAAGAAGACTCTTTAGAGTTATCAAAGGATGCTAAAAAAGAAATCGCCAAGGCAGAAAAAAATATAAAAGCGGGTAAGGTCTGGAAACTAGAAGATGTTGAGAAGGAACCCGGGTTGTAAGGGTTGTAAAGTCGCGCTATTCCTCAACTCTCGGCGCCAGGATAAACTCCATGTGGGCGTGCTTCGCGTCGAATATCATTTTCATTGGATAGTCTGTGCCCAATGCTATTTCTAGGTCCTCTGCAACCTTCGAAGCCTTTATGATTTTTTTCAGATAGTCCAGCGAGAAGCGGGAGCGGCACGGTTCTTTTATATCCAGCTTTTCGAGCTGCGACTTTGGTACGATAGATTGCATAGATGTCGTGTCTCTCGATGACGACATCTTGAGCTCTTTTTCTGTGGCAGAGAAAACAAGCGAGTCGCTGACAAGGTCAGCATCGTTTATAGCATCGATTATGATTTTGGATTTTAGTTTTATGATGTTTGAGAATTGCAGTTTGTCTATGGGTGGCGTGTCCTCTGATGATATGCTTATTATTGGCAGCGTGAATGTCCGCTCGCTCTTTCCTATGAATATCAACTGCAAGGTTTCTTTCTCTGCTTTCATTACGAGTTTGTCGTCTGATGCAGCGCGCTTCAGGATTTGCGAGAAGTTAACAAGATTTACGCCTATTTCCAGGGGTGCATCCAGTTTATATTTTACAAACATTTTTTTATCGAGAAACAGGTTGACAACAGCGACAACAGCGCGGTCGCTTGCCATGATTCGCAAGCCGTCCTCAGCTATTTTTATAGGTGCCTCGTCTATGAGCTCTATCACGGGCTCCATGGCATTCCTCAGCAAGCCAATATCCTTAAGTTCACATTCAAACATACCAACCACACCTCTTTTCGTAGTTTTATTCATAAGTTATTTATCAGCTTTATGTTTCTTTGTCTTTTCTCTCTGTCGCGAGCCTATATAAATTTATGTCAAAGCTTTTTGCTTTTTTAATTATCTCTGCTCGCAGTTCGTAATCGTCTTCAAGCGGAAGAACACGTGCTAGAACAATAACTGGGTCGCCTACTTCGAATTCATCCGGGTCTTCTACGATTATTTCTCCGCTTCCTGAGCCGTCGTCAACAAGAAGTGAACCAGCGCCTTTATCTATAACGCTGCCAATTATACGGACTCTTATGTCCTCTTCAGGATTTATGTCCTTTATCTTTTTCTCGACAGCTGGTGCACGCTTGAACTGTTTCATATCCGAGTCTAAATCATCAGGCATAAGAGATAAGTTGTGAGGAAAAATATTAAAAAGGAAACAGTAAAAGCAAAGGCGAAGCCTGTCGGCCGAAAAGGCAAGTAAAGCAGAAGGGCTGGCTCTCGTTTCTTAGTGATGCTCGCTTTGCCGGCCATTTTGTTCGTTAGTGGTGGTCTTCACCCTTTGATTTAT
>JAOZPR010000018.1:0-4513 GCA_029932645.1 Candidatus Aenigmatarchaeota archaeon
TATATGTCTTGCGGTCAACAGGATCAGGATGGCCGTCCTTGCCACCATGCGCAAACGAGTATTTGGCTGGGTCTCGCCAGCTCGGCTCTGTGCCGTAAACCAGCGAAGAAATCAATGCGAGCGCACGGATTCTTTTCGGGCCGATGCCGCGCAGCGCAACGAGCTCTTCATAATTGCCTGGCTGTATTTCATAAACCCGTCTCAAGACATCATAATCCCTTTTGCTGAGGAGAATAGCATGATGAGCAGGCATGTCAAGCTTCTTACAGAAGTCCGCCAGCATTGTCTGGCCAGCCGGCGTTAAGAATTTCTTTATTTTATTCACATCCCCGCCAACTAGGTCAACGCTCGCCTTGCGCGCATCTCTGCTCTGCTTCGCAGTCATGTCAAGCACGCTTTGCTCCATGCGGTCCGTACAAATCCCAGTGTGCGGCTCTTCCACAAAATCCTTCACAGAATCAGATAACCAGTGATAACGTCTGGCATATCTGTCGTTCATGCCCTGCTGAACAACAACCCAGTTGCCTTTCTCAGATAGCAGCATTGTGTGGTGATATAACTGGTAGCCGTCCTGCACACAGCTGTTGTCAACCTTGGCAGACATCTTGCTGGCATATACCAGCTCTTCTATCTTTTTTGATGACAATGAGAAAACATCGCCAGCATGTTCTATCTCATCTGGCGTTTTTCGCGATGCCTTACCCTTGCCACCGAGAACAGCAATACCATGCTCCTGTGGCTTGAGCGCGAGCTTTAGCGCGCCGCACGTTGTCGTGGTCGTGCCAGATGAGTGCCAATCAAACCCAATAACACAGCTGAGCGCCTGGAACCAAAACGGGTCTGCCAACCGTTTCAGCAACTCTTCTTGGTCATATTCATAGATAACAGCCTCACTAATAGCCCTAGAAAGCTTGACCATTCTCTCAAACAGCCACCGCGGCGCGCGGCCGCTGTGCAGCGGCAGATTAGCCACACCAGTCCTGCGCATAATTATTAATTACACATAGCAAAAATAAATAATAAGAAATCCCGCGAGTGAGAGTTGAACTCACAACCTTGCGGTTTCTTTCAAAGCATGGGTTGATTTTCTCGCACCATGGCACAAGACTACAGCCACACGCTCTACCATTGAGCTATCGCGGGATTAAAATACTATGATTAATCGAACAAAACTTAAAAAGGTTTGTTAGCTATTGACCATTAAAGTTTTCTCAGATATTTTTCAAGGTCATTATAGTTTCTTTTTCTTTCCAGTAAACACACAAGAATTATGTCTGCTGATGCAACGATATAAACCAATCGCATTTCCCTCCCAGAGAGGTTCAGTCTGATTCGGAAGACCCTGGAAAATTTTTTAGAATGTATCCGCTTGAATCTATACGGATTCTTGCGTATCAATTCAATTTTTTCCTTGACCAGTTTTTTATCCTTGTCTTTAAACTTTTTAACCTGCTCTAGAAAAATTTCAGTAACCTTTATCTTAAACTTCATTCCAAGACCTTCATCAGTTCTTTCTCGCTCCTGATTTTACCTTTGGTTATACTCTTTTCTATAAGATTGTCCACTAGTTCTATCTCTCTTTCACTGAAGGTCTCGTCAAAGACGTTCTTTTCAATGACTTTTTCTCTTATACTCTCGGCTACAAGTTCCTGAATGTTTCTGAAACCGTGATTTTCCGCATAACTTTTTGCGGCCCTGAAAAGATTGTCTGGAAGCTTCAAATTTATTTGTTTTCTCATAGATATCTGTAGATATCTATAGATATTTAAAGCTTTTTGCTCTGTCAACCGAATCAACAAAGAGCTATTCCTCTTTGCCAAAGGTGGGGCTGTTAGAATGAGCCTTCCACTCACGCTTGCCTATTTTGTAGGACACTGTGACATTGGGTAGACTGACAGGTCCGAGTATGCCAATAACAGGTTTCAAGTAATAAACAAGCAGTCTTTCCTCGGCTTTATCAAACCTTTTCAAATGCCAGACCAATTCTGTGCCTGTGTCCGTCTTCTTGATTTTTGGTCGCGGCCCGTGCTTGAACCCAATCTTGAATATCGAAGGCACGAAATCTCGGATAACCACGTCGTCCGCATCTGTTGCACAGTTGTTTTTCACGTTTATGCCAATCGTGAAGATTGACGCTGTTTTTATTTTCTTCTTCTCGATGACAAACTTTTTTATCCGTATGACCCTGACCTTGAAAAAGTAGAACCAAAGGGCGACAACGAGAAGTATTAAGAATATGAACAGCGGAACATAGCTTACCTGATAAACGAGCTCAGCTGTCGCGCCAGGAGCTATCTCACTGACAGTCCAGACCACACTACCTGCTTTTACCACACCTTCCCCATCATAAAAGATCTTGTCAAACCACGATATAGGCTCCTTGATTTCAACATTCTTTGCAACTTCATTGCCAGTATTGCTAGCCATCACTATCATTCTTTTTCCAAGGGAAACCGTTTCATACTTTTTATCCGTTTCAATGATGGAAACGCTTTGTACCTCAAAGTTTTTGGAATATATCGAAAGCTTTTGGCCAATATAAACGGTCTCTATCTGGACAGTATAAACGCCTGCGTCAGCCATTGGTCCAAAGCCATAGCTCTCTTCAAAGCTCCTTGAGCCAGAAAGATTCAAAAATTTTATTTCATGCTCATTCTCTGCGAGCGTTTCGGTCGCACGCTTAAGTATGAATTTAATCTTAAGATCATTAAGTGGCTCAGACCCTCTATTTACAATATCATAATTTATCGTTATGTTTTCTTTCGGCTTTGGCGTTCCGCTAATTTTAATATTGGTTGCTTCTGCCAGAAAATTCTTTTTAACCTCTATATTGTAATCCAGCTTTTTTTGCTCTCCAGTTGCCTGTGCCTTGATATTAATTTTTATAGAATAAAGGCCCTGTTTTACTGACAAATAGGGGGATAGATATAATATAACACTTTTTTCCTTGTTTGCATTGACCTGCACAACAGAATCGCTCAAAGTAAACCATGGCTTCCATCCGGTTATACTAATGCTAAACTTATCGCTATAAGTACTGAGAATTTTAATATTAACGTTTGCTTTCTGGCCTGCTTTTACTTTTATCGTTTCTGGCTCAAGACTAACTGAAAATGAGGCAAAAGCCAGATTAACCATCAAGAGTAAAACAATAACAGTAACTAAATACTTCATCGACCCACCCCAAATATATTTAAAAGGCCTTTAAGGATATATAAGGTCTTTTAGATATATAATTGATTTTACATCAATTAAATATATAATTTTATTTGTTCTCCATACTATATAAATCTTAGCTTTTTTAACATTGCTCCAGCCATTCTGCGCAGCTTTTACCATCGTAGAGCGCGTCTTTGGCTTCTGTCGCGCAGAATTCTTTGGCCTTTCTGCAACCCCTGATGAATTCTTCCTGGCACTGACCATTAAGACAAATGCAGTCGTTTACAGGCACGTCAGTGCCAAAGTAACACTTCTCAGCAGCGGACATGCAGCCGCAGCCATCTGATTTGACGCAGTCCTGATCCACAACACAAGCCCGATCAATAGTCAGAACAGAATAGAATACGTACAAACCTGCCATAAGAAGAACAACCAACATAACCATAAGCAATCTCATTGTTTCCCTCTTCCCTTGCTTTTTCTCTTCATTATCCCCTGTCCTTCTTTTCTCATCTTCATTTTTATTGTCCTTTCCTTATTTTTTGCTCTCATCAATAATCTTGAACGCCAGCTCAACAGCCTCTTCTGCGCTGTGCGCTGGTATGATTTTCACGAGCTTTTTCTCGTCTATGTACGAGCCAGCTAGCTTTTCAGACCATCCACCGTGCCCAACTAGCGCGATTATTGGCTTGCGATAAATATAAGCAAGACACATCTCGCTGAGTGTGCCAACGCCACCTGCCAGCGCGATGACTGCATCAGCTGCCAGCGGAATAATCATGTTTCTCGCTTGATGCATGCCAGTTGGTATGGCTATGTCTATATATTCATTCGCATTGTTTTTGTCCAATTCAGGCAGAATGCCGACAGTCAGGCCGCCCTCGCTTTTCGCTCCTTTGGCAGCAGCACGCATGATGCCGCCATGACCACCACACACAAGAATGCCGCCCTTCTCAGCAATCAGCCTGCCGACTTTTTCAGCCTCGCTGAGCAATTCTTCATTAGCATGCAAATCCCGGCCAATGAC
Organism: Candidatus Aenigmatarchaeota archaeon; assembly: GCA_029932645.1. GTDB lineage: Archaea > Aenigmatarchaeota > Aenigmatarchaeia > GW2011-AR5 > JAGGXF01 > JAGGXF01. Next base: position 4,187 of record JAOZPR010000018.1, read on the forward strand.
AGCTATCTGCGGCTTTCTTGGTTTTTTCATGATGAACCCCCAATTACCAGTCAATATATAAGACTATAGTAAAGTTTATATTCTTGGCTTTATTATTTATTTCAGTATGAGCAAATTAATTTTTTGCGCGACACCTGCCAGATTGAATGGTAAAAAGAAGGAGATAATGGATTTTGTTACTTCCCAGGGTTATGGGCCGTTTCATCCTTTCCAAGCTCTTGAGTTTGAAAGGTTCGAAGGCGGGCCAATAGGAAGAGAAAAAACCATGGAATTTTGCAAAAGAATGATTGACGCCTGTGATGAGTTCTGGGTATTTGGAATTTCTGA
>JAOZPR010000018.1:4613-14089 GCA_029932645.1 Candidatus Aenigmatarchaeota archaeon
AATGCCAATAAAACTGTTTCTTGATAAGTTTGATCCTGACTGGAAAAAGTATTATAAACAACTGGGCCCGAAATACGGAAACCCGTTGGACAAATTATCTAAATCAGCGAAAAACCAACAAGGCCAGAATAAATACCAGAACGCCTAGAGCTATGATTATTATCGGAAAATACCACATCGGAACGTCTTTCTTACGCGCGCTCTTTTTCTTCTTAGTTTTCTTCTTAGTTTTTTTCTTTACCATATTAACACCATAACGCCAATAACAATAGGAATTATAATTCAACAACTATAAGAAGTTTTTTTCAAGCCCCAGGAGGGAGTCGAACCCTCGACCTTTACCTTTCCAAGGGACAACCTACGGTTTCCCTTTAGGTTAATCTCTTTCCCTTAGTGTTGCCCGTACCAAGGTAACGCTCTACCAATTTCTCCCATCTTTCCGTCCACGCTTTGCGACGAAGTCGGAAAGGGTGGTCTGAGCTACTGAGGCAAAACAATAGCAGTTATTAATTAGCGGCGCAAGGTTTTTATTCTTTCACGCTTTTTGAAAAAACAAGTAAGGCACAAGGCACGGCTTTCAGCTCTGCTCGTCGGCGTCTTACTTTTTCGGCCGACAGGCCCCGGCTTTGGTTTTAGTATTTTATCGTTTGAGAGTTGAACAGATTTTTCCACATATAATATCCTTTTCGTCTGTATCCGAAGCGCCTGTAATACTCGCGGACGCCAACACCGCTCGTTATGAAAAGCTCTTTGTAACCGCGCTGTCGCGCGATTTCCTCGGCTTCCGCTAGCAAGCGCCGGCCATATGACTCGTGCTGATATGCTTTTTCTGTTCTGTCTCCAATAGGCACAGCCTGGCCATAAACATGTAGCTCACGGACCATCGCCTTTTCAGCGAGCCGCAATCGCAGGAAGCCAACAAGTATATCATTTTTGGCGTCTTCAAAGCTTATGAAAAATTCGCGACCACCGGATGCTTTGTATTTTATCTGCTGCAACGATATGTTTTCTGGCTCTGCCTTTTTATGACCAACCTCTCTGCAGCGTATGCATTTACATTCGATGCCGCGTTCTTGCATTTGGCGCTGAACAATCTGGCGAAGGTTTGTTGTTTTTGGCCCGGCAACGACCTTTTGCTCGGCAATATCTCGCATCACGCGTTTTATGCGCACGTATTTTGGTATGTTTTGTTTTATCTTTATCAGAAGTTCTACTGCCTTTTCTATTGATAATGGCTTATATTTGCCAGCTTTCCATTTATCATAAAGCACGCTGCCAGGTATCACGAGCGTCGGATATATTTTAAGTTCGTCCGGCTGGAACCGTTCGTCTGCGAACAAGCGTTTGAACATGGCTAAATCTTTTCGTGGCGAAGAGCCGGGAAGGCCGAGCATCATGTGGTATGTTATCTTTAGGCCGGCGTTTTTCAAGTCTTGCGTAGCGCGTATTGTTTCATTAACATCGTGTCCGCGCTTGACAAGCTTGAGTATGTTGTCGTATAAGGATTGCACACCGAGCTCGACACGCGTGCATCCGAACGAAAGGATTTCTTTGATGTGGCAGGGCTTGCAATAGTCGGGTCTGGTTTCAACAGTCAAACCAACACAGCGATGTTTTGCTTGCTCATTGTTCTTTATTGATGCTTTGAGCGTGGCTGCGCGTTTATTATTCAGCGCATCATAAATTGATTTCACAAAATTTACTCTGTATTTTTTGTCCATATATAGAAATGTGCCGCCCATGATAATGACTTCGCATTTATCAGTCGGGTGGCCTATGGTATTGAGCTGCTTTAATCTGAGCGTGACCTGTTTATGTGCATCAAAAACAACACGTTTGGCACGGAGTGTGGCTGGTTCAACACCTGTGTAACTCTTTGGTATGTTTTTCACTGTCGGACAGTATTCGCATGTGCCCGGACACTCGCCAAGGCACATGACAGCAATGCTCGCTATGCCGCTTCCTGTGCGCACAGGCTTAATCGAAAGAAATCGCGTGAGCATTTTGAGCTTTTGCTTTTCTTTTACTTTTCGCCGGGCGTACGCAAGTATCTCGGCGTTCTGGAAAAGTTTATTAAGAGCATATTTTTTGGAAATGCGCGTCTTGGCTAGTTCCAGATGCCTGTTAGTTTTTATCTCTCCTTCAAGAATTTTACCGAGAATCTCCTTTTTCGCTTTTTCCGTCGCGAGCATAAAATTAATCGAGAACGAAATTATAAAAACCGATTCATATGCCTGAACAAGAATGCAAATAATGAGAAAAATCTATCGAGCGTGTCACTTAGATGTTCTTGGCATTCTTCCAGAGCATGTTGAACATTGGCTTCATAACACCGCTTGCTGCGTGTGCGCTTTCTGTCCATAGCGAAACATCCTGTGCCGGATGTGTTTTTTCGTCGTCTGTCAGTGCCATCAGAAACTTGTCCCCGTCAACCACAGCAAATCTAGCGCTTAGCTTTTCCAGACTTTCTATGTTAGAAATGTCCTTAATCTTTGCAAACTTTGCGAGAGACTTGGCAATGTCCATATTTTGCTTATTTATAGGGGCAATAATTTTTACATCAACGCCAGATTTTACAGCTTTCTGAATTGATTGTAAGTGTTTTTCGTGCAATTCCTGTAATCCTTGTTTCGTTGTTACAACATGAATGTTCTTTTTTGCTCGCTTAAACATAGAACCCAACTGGTCATGCATCGAAAATCTTCCTTTCAAGGCACCTGTTAAGTCTTCTGGCTTCACAATTGAAACACTTTCCTTGTGGATTTTATTTAAGTCCTTTAGAACATCGCTCTTTTTAATCCTGTCAATTCTCTCAGTCATATCTAATGCCTTTTGTGCTGTTCTCTTTTTTGCGCGTTCAAAAGCATCTCCTGGGGCAATGGCAACATAGCTCATTGGTTTGCCAGGTTGAAGAATTACAAAGCCCTTATCAGCAAGGGATTCAAGAACATCATAGCATCGGGATCTGGGCACACCAGATATGTCAGAAAGTTCACCAGCTGTCGATTTTCCACGTGACAACAACGCCACCCAAAGTTTTCTTTCGTAGAGGTTCAGACCTATAGCCTTGAGCGCATCCATAACTTTCGAGCTTGCAAGCATCTATTTTCACCCCATAGTAAAACTATATATAAGTCAAAATCTTTTTAAATATATTCTCTGGCCAGTAACAGCATTCTGACCATTTTAATTATTTTAAGCATAATAAAGCTTTTAAAGGCTACCATGGCTTTAAAACCCGAAAATACTGCGCTTTTTCGGCTTTTCTCTGCTCTTCATTTTCTTATGAAGCTTTTTCACCACTATTTCGACATCTTCAATACCACGCTTATTATTAGGTGTGCCCGACGAATTGCCGACACCGATTATTATGATTTTACTGCCTTTCTTTGCTCTTTTTACGATTTGTTTAATGAGTTTGTTAATCTCTGGCAACGCCTTGAATATCTTTGGTTTCATTGGTTCTATTGCTTCCTCAGACCCTACCTTGATTGCCACTGAATCCAATGGTATTTTCTTTGGCAATACAATATTTTCTATCATTTCCCTTTGTTGCAGACCGCCCATTGCAAAGCCAACGCCTTCAGCCACAGTGCCCGACTTCTCTCCCTCGAGCTTTGCACTAGCATCTATTGTGATTATACGGTCGATTTTATGCCTTTTCAATATCTTTTCTATTGCCTCGTCTACTCGTCCCAGTCTTGGTCCAGGCCCCTTTGCTTTGAGCACAAAACATGTCCTGCCTTCTATAAGAATTTTCTCCATGATAATATCTTCTGCGATTTGTTTGGGCTTTGTCATCAACGACGCTGCAGCCAATGGACCGATTGAGTCGCCAATAGGCCATGCATTGATAAAAGATTCTGTACCGCGCAGTTGACTTTTCGCAATCTTTTCTATCAATGGGAGCTGCATCTGTAAAATAATCGCCAGCTGCAGATTCTTGAATTTTTTAATCATTTCCACGTTGTGTCGTACTATCTTCGCAATCTGATGAACAGAAATACCTGCGCGTAAACCGTAATTAACTTGTTGTTTTATCTTTTGCGACTTGCCACCAACAAGCGCATCGGTAAACAACCCAAACTTGTCCTCCATCTGCCGAACAACCACGTCTATCCTTTTGACAATGCCGTAAGGGTCAAGATCGGAGGGAGAAACAACAAAGAATTCCATGTAGTTTTTAATCTTTTTTCCAATTTTCTTATCCTTCTTGCCAACCTTCTTCTGTATCATTCGCTGTGCAGTCCTGCTCATGCCCTCCATCTTTACAGCGCTCTGCTCCAGCTTGTATATCAGCTGAGCTAACATCAACCGCGGATAAAGAAATATGAAGAAGAACATGACTACAAACCACATTATCATGCTGGTTCCGCTTCCATCCATGTTTATCAATCTCCATATAAGATAAAAGATAAGTCACTCATATGAGTCACTTATATGATTAACTTATGTGAGTCACTTATACAAGTCAATTAAAGTATTAAAACAGAAAAGCTTTTAAACGCTTTTATTTCTTTCTGCCAAAAATCGCTGCTATGAACTTGCCTATACTTAGTGATGAGCGCAGCAAAAGATAGATGATATACAAGACAAGCCCGGCATTGATATAATATAGAAAAGTTTGCACAGTCAGTGGCACAGCCATTTTAAGAACCTTGTTCAACAAAACAGGAAACAGTGCTGAAGCGATGACCACCTTGAGCGCACCGAAAAAGACATTGAAAAGCTTTTTTATTATCCATAAAAATGCGATGAATAAAATTAAAAGAACCGCTTCCAACGGAATGCCGCGCGATGTAAAAAATGTTATGAATGCTGTTATTGACTCAGTAATCATTTAAACACCATTCGTGCGATAATTGTGCAAGATAATTATGTAATAATTAATCTTCCCTGAATAAATATAAAAACTCTCTGAGCATTGCATAGGAGCTTGCACCGACAAGCGCAAGATAAGCGAGTATTCTGAACAAATAATCTATATTACCAGGGCTTTTGTCCACGAGCGACAGCAGTTTTTTACCAACGTATCTTTTAGGCCACCTGTAGTTGTGCGCCATATAATCCATCACATAAAAATATGACAGCTTGAGCCTTGCTATGCTGTAATCCAGAAGCACACGCGTAGGCATATATTCCTCATGAAGAATCGTGCGACCTTTTCTTATCTGTCTGAGCACAGCATCCACGTCTTCTGCACGGACTTCTGTCCGTCCGTATCCAAGCATATCAGGCGTGTGCGCGTCTGAACCAGCTGTGACAGGCAAAGAATATTTTCGCGCGAAGCGCTTTGCCTTGCGATTTATTACTCGGTCTATATTCATCGCATTGAAAGCTTCCAAACCGTCTGCCAGTCGGGCAAAGGAGCCAAGCCCGCAACCTGCTATGTCAAACGGGTGTGCTGCTATTGCCAGCCCACCCTGCTCGTGTATTTTATCCAGGGTTTCTTCCAGAATCATATCAGGCTCTATTCTTTCTTGTATGCCCAACGCAAGCAGATGACCATCGAGCGTGTCTATTTCTTCACCAGGAATTATGAGAATACCATATTTTTTTGCCAGCTTTTTTGTCTCTTCCCAGGCTTCAATCGTGTTATGATCAGTAATAGCCACACCATCTAGCCCTATTTTTTTGGCGCGCTTCACCATTTGTTTTGGCGATGCCAATCCATCATGAAAGATTCGCCTGCCTTTTGAATAAAACGTATGTACATGCATATCAAGAATCATGTTTAACATCTTTGTAATCAATCATTTATATAACAATCTGGCTATATCTTTTGGTGAATCTCTACAATGTCTCCATCTTCCAGCAGATAATTAAGACCAACCTGCCTCTCTATAGTCTTACTGCCTTTTTTGCGCCACAACCGCGCAAAATGGAAATTTTTAATAAAATCCTTGTGAATGTGCTCTGCAAAATCTTTCACACTTGCTCTGTGTGGAAGGGCCATAGGCTCGTCTTTTTTTGTTGACGGGTCTCTGGTATAGACCATCATAAGGTCAAGCATATCCCATATACGCTTTTTTGTATCCTTCACAGGCGCATTGCTTTTCAGAACCATAACTTTTCTCATGTTTGCTTTTCTCATATTTATGAACTTGTCTGCGCAGATTTTTCTCAGCTTTTCCGCGTCTTGCTCCTGCCGAACGACAAATACTATGGCGTCTGCTGTCCGCACAATGCTCATATGTTGCGAATTAAATGTTGCTGGTATCTCAACAAGCTGTATTTTGAGGCCTTTATAATCCATCATGCCAACTGCTGGTTGCTTTGTTGTATATCTATAGCTAGCTACCTTAACATCTGCGCCTGTGAGCTTTTTTAGAAGTGTTGATTTGCCAGCGTTTGCCAGACCAAGCAGGCAAACCTGTGCCTCGCCCTCTTTTCGGACAGCGTGCCTAGATGTGCCTGCCTTTTTCTGCGCTGCTGCTGTCCTTTTCAGCTTTGCTAGTTTTGACTTGAGCTGAGCCAGCACGTTCTCTGTGCCCTTGTGCTTCGGGCACTCTCGTATCATCTCCTCTAACGCAATGATTTTTTCCTCGCGCGTTTTCGCGCTCAGGAATTTTTCCTCAGCCTTGAAATATTCTGCTGTAGCGTTTATCGGCATGTCTATCAAATAAGATTAGAACGAATAGAATTAAAAGGATTTGTTCTGCTGATAATGTATATCTTCAATTCCTCCCATTCGAGCTTTTTTCTCTTTACAACCATTGCTTTCAGCCCACGCCTTCGGCAAAGCGCAGGCACGTCAATAGGCGTCAGAGACGACACCAAAAGTAAGGCAACGCCGCCATCAGTCAGATGCCCTGGCAGGCCAGACACGAATCGCTCTATTTGACCGCATTCTATCAAAACCTTTTTATCATTGCCCGGCAGATCATCGGCAGGCAGATAAGGCGGGTTAAATGTTATCAAATCATATTCGCCGCTGACATGCTCGAAAATATCTGATTGTGTGGCAGTCAGGCGGCCTTTGTTAGCATCTAGATTTACATCTGCGTTCTTTCGTGCGCATTCAACCGCGTCTTTTGATATGTCCGCTGCTGTAATGTCCGCATCCGTGAGCAAGCCGCACAATACTGCAACAAATCCTGAGCCAGTGCCCACATCAAGAATGGTTTTTGGCTTTGTCTGAAGCCTTTGAAGATAGGTGACCAAAAAACCAGCCAAAAGCAGCGAATCCTCACGTGGATAGTAAACATTCTGCGGAATATCTAAGATAATTTGCCTGCTGCCGAACGTATAATAAAATTTCATTTCTAAAACCTTTGTTAAAACCTGCGAATAAAAATCAGGCTTATCTTTATATCTGTTGAGAAATAATATATATAGTATGGACATGAACAAGCTTGTAAAAAGGTATATTCTTGATAATGCCGTATCGCACAACGGTAAGGCCATTGCCAGGTCTGTGCTTGGAAAAATTTTATCAGATTGCCCAGAACTTCGCAGCAAAGTTCTGCAATTAAAACATGAGATAGAAGTCGAGATTAGTTGGATTAACAAGATGTCTCTGAAAAAGCAAAAAAAGGAGTTGGAAAAGCTGGGCGCAGTGGAGAAAAAGCCTGCACGTGTTGAAAAAGAGGGTCTGGACGAGCTCGTTGGCGCAAAAACAGGCCACTTTGTTGTACGCTTTGCACCAAACCCAAATGGCGCACTTACACTTGGCCACAGCAGACCAGCTGTGCTCAATTATGAATACACCAAGAAATATAAAGGAAAAATGATTCTGCGCTTTGATGACACAGACCCAAAACATAAGGTGCCTGAGAAAAAATTTTACACGTGGATAAAAGAGGACTTGAAATGGCTTGGTATAAAATGGGATAAAGTTATAATAGCCTCGAAAAGGCTTGCAACCTATTACAAATATGCCAAAAAGCTCATTGAGATGGGAAAAGCATATGTGTGCACGTGCGGTAATGAGTGGAAAACGCTGCGAAATAGAGGGCAGGCATGTCCGTGCCGGGCTCTTTCCAAAAGGGAGCAGTTGGCCAGATGGAAAAAGATGTTCGCAAAGAACGGCTTCAGAGAGGGCGATGCTGTTCTAAGAATCAAAACCGATTTAAACGCTACTAATCCTGCTATCCGCGACTGGCCAGCCATCCGTATTGTTGACAATCCAAAGCACCCGCTTAGAAAAGCAAAGGTCTGGCCTCTGCTAGATTTTCAGTCAGCAATAGATGACCATCTGCTTGGTGTGACCCATATTCTCCGCGGGATCGACCTGCAAACATCTGAAAAGCGGCAAAAATATATATACCAATACTTCAAATGGGAATATCCAGTAACCATAACCGTGGGCAAGTTTTCCTTGTCGGGCATTGTCCTGAGTAAAAGCAAAATAAAAGAGGGTATCAAATCTGGGGAGTTCAGAGGATGGGATGACACACGCCTCGGAACTATAAGATCGTTGAAACGGCGGGGCTTTCAGCCAGAAGCCATAAGAAAACTCATTGTAGATATAGGTGCAAAAGCAGCGGACATAACAATATCCATAGAAAACCTATCCTCCTATAACAGAAAGTTTATTGACCCCATAGCCAATAGATATTTCTTTGTACCGAACCCCATGAGAATTACCCTAGAAAACCTTCCGGTAAAAACCAAAAAAATTCCGTTGCACCCAACTAAAAACCGGGGTTATAGGACATTCAAAATTACAAAAACCCTTTTCATAGACAAGAAAGATTATGAAAGGTTTAAACCGCTTGAAGTCAGGCTAAAAGATTTATTCAATATAAAACTTGGTAAGAAAATAAAAGCGACCACAAAAGAAGTTAAATCCGTGCCAAAAATTCAGTGGGTCACGAACAAATATATACCTGTTCGGGTACTTATGGAAGAGAAGATGATCAAGGGTTATGGTGAAAGAAATCTGAAGAATGAAAAAGTTGGGCAAATTGTACAGTTTGAGCGTTTCGGCTTCGTTCGAATAGAAAAGAATGATAAAAACAGCATTGTCGCGGTTTTCGCACACAAATAAGAGAAATAATTTACGAATTGTTGTTAGCTCATTGCGGACTCGTTGCAGATTATATGCAAATTATATGAATTATATGTGAGGTGGGGCAAGAATGAAAAAGGTTCTTGTTGGTGGCGTTTTTAATGTTATTCATCCCGGACACATACACTTTCTCAAAAAAGCCAAGTCTTTTGGCAAAAAGCTTGTAGTTGTTCTATCAACAGACGAGCGAGCCAGACAAAAAACCTTCTTTGTACCGGCAGCCGAGAGGAAAAAGGTACTGGAAGCCATATCATTTGTTGATAAAATTGTCGTTGGGAGCTCCTCCGACCTTTTTAACATTGTGCTCAAGGAAAAGCCAGACATAATCGCCCTGGGTTATGACCAGGACGAGGAATGGCTCAAAAAAGAGATAAAAAAGCACGGACTCAAAATAAAAATCAAACGAATCGAACGCTACGGCGCATACAGCACCAGCTTCCTACGGCCGAGACGGTTTTTATGA
>JAOZPR010000019.1:0-5931 GCA_029932645.1 Candidatus Aenigmatarchaeota archaeon
AGAACTTACGACAAGCTTTCGTTTCATACCAATAACATTCTCAAGCTGTTGGAAATCTTCTTCTGTCAGTGAAAAAAGAATAGTAACATTCGCACCATTACACTTGTTGTTGTCGATAGACTGCAGCAAGGACTGGAACTCTTCCAAGGTTATGGTCTTGCCGTGGAAATCCTCGCATATATTATAGGCTTCTCCACCGGCAAAGATGTAGCCAGAGAGTTTTCTGACCTGCTCCCGGAATTGCTCGACAATTGGATTCTCAACACCGCCAAAAATAGACGTGACCAAAAGAACGCCTATCAGAATGACAACAACTGTTAGAATCAACTTGCCTATGTATTCCAGACTTAGCGCCATGTGTCAGCACACCTTATCGATAACAAAAAATCACTTAACAATAATCTTGCGCTTGAAAGCGTCATACTTAACAATATACAATCCCTCGCCAGTTATGTCCGACTCCCACTCTATTATATTATCTTTTGGATTCGTGACATTACCACAGCTGATGCCATCGTAATAATAAGTTTCATTCAGCAGGTCTAAAAAGTTATTGGGCAGCAAGCGGCAATAATTTTTTTTCATCATTTGGTCGGTAACGTTTTTTTCTGTTATTATGCCGTCAACGCCGTTGAAATAAAGATCAAAACAGATGAACTCGAACCCAACAGTCCCTCGCTGCGCCTTTCGCCAGCAGCCGAACATGTAATCAGCCATGTCGTCATAAAAGTCTTCTGCCTTCAGCGTGCCAATGGTCCGCTGCTCTGGCCTTGGCTCTATGCTGCACTGCGGCGGAAGTGGCGGCTTTTCCGTGGCGAAAGATATTGCGTTAACAGCCTGATAAAGCTGGCAATATATGTTGGTATTCATCTCCGGGAGCGTACTGGAAAAAAATGATATTACCATGGCTACAGCAACGAGCGCTATTATGATAAAAGCCATTGTAGTCAGTTCAAGTCCCTTGGCCAAAAAATCACCCTAGCCAAAATTATCTTATAGCAACAGTATCATAGAGGCTGCTATAAGCTATGACAATGGCATTAGTATTAAGATCTCCCTCGAATCTTATGTTGTCCGGATTAATCATGCTGGATGAAAGTGCTGACCGTATGCCGGTTTCACTAACATCCATGTGGCCTATCAGAACATAGCAGTTCACATCCTCTTGCTTGTGCATATTCTCAGAATAGCACGAAAGTATGTAGTTCGCAACCTCTTGGCTCGTGAATTTCTCGTGTCTGATTATCTCAGCCTCTGGTGGCGTCTCTTTCTCGCCGCCAATAAACTCCTTCAAGTATCTTTCTATGTCTGCCCTGAAATTGATTATCATACCTATGACAACCATGACAACAACAAGCAGGATTATCATCTTTATTATATATTCCAGGCTCATCTGGCCCAGAACAACACCGGATTTATTTTTCATCTTCATCATCACCTTTGTCACGCCTTTATCCATATCTTATTATTCTCTATGTCGTACATTATTATTATTAGCGACTGTTTCCAAATCACATGGTATCCGCTATTATCAAGCACAGACCATGTTACAAGGTCCTCGTCTCCGCAGCTTCCATGAACAGTATAATCCGTATAATTGGCTCTTGTGCCATCAGGATTGACAACAATCGAATTCTCCAAAATACTGCAGGCGCCCTGTTCTTCCAAATATTTTGTTAGGTTAATCTCTGTGATTACATCATCTTGACTCTTTAGTGGATTTTTTCTGAGAACCAGGTCATAGCACATGCTCATATTACCGCATTCCGGGCCTTTCTGGTTCCAGCACATCAGGCTGTAAGCTGCGATGTCCTTTACGAGGTCCTCGCTGCTTAATGGCTCAAGAACAACACGCTCGCCCCGGCATTCTATTGGCTTACAGAGCTGTGGCGCCAGGTTCGCACCAAGCACAAAGAACACGTGATTGTTGAAAAAGCAGAACGTGTCCGTAAGCATCTGGCTGAACGGACCGGAAAAGAAGCTCAAAAAAATGCCGAGACCCGCAACAGCTATCAGAATTATAGCAATGGTTGTCAGGGCCAGACCTTTCATAATGTTATTATTTTCGCGGCCCATATAAATAAATTAAGAAATAAATAAGCGGTCCTGATGACGGTCACGCTTATAGCTCGCTCAGCAATCTACGTAGAACTCTACTTCATCTGTCTGCTGAGCAACACCGCTGGATATCTCGAATGTTATTGTATGCCTGCCACACTTCAAGATGTCCGTTCCCAACATTGCACTCGCGCGCTCAGACCAGTCTATTGTTACCCAGTTTCTATCATCCACAGCATATCTTAATGAGCAATCTCCACTACATGTGCTCTCTCCTAAGAGTACAACCAAAGGTATATAATCACCAAGATAGAAGTGTGGTATGTTGTCGATAACTCGCACGTCCAATCCGGACTCACATGACTCTCTACAAACGCCGTCAGAGCACATCTTCAGTTGCGTTTCACAATCTATCTGGTTGTCGCTACAAGTACCTGAACAGCCATTGCCTGCTGTGCACGCAGAACCAGCAGGGCATGGCGGCCTGCCTATAATTATTCTGTCTTCAAATTCTTTTTTATCGAGACAGCCTAGTTTATCTGACCTGTATCTAGCAGTCATTAATATAGACTCTTCGTTCCCCATCTGCACAAGCAAATCAGCCTGCTCTCCGCCGGCGAGCGTGTAAGGAGAACTAATAATCTTGTAAGGATGATTAAAAGATATCTCATCAATAGTCATTCCTATGTCTCCCGTGTTTGCAATTTTTAGTATCATGGTTCCGGTGTCTTCATCATATTGTTTGGATAGAACATCTATTTTTGGCGGTTTCTGAATGCCCACAGCATTGAGGTCCATAGAAAATGCGATGTCTTTTATGCCTTTGTTTTCAAAAATCAGGTCAACAAATCCTGGCTCGAATTGTGGTAATTTATCTCTGTTTGTAATGTAAACCTCATCTGGACTAGCTGGTTCAATGTACATAATACAGTCTATCTTGCAATCCATGTCTATAGAAACCAGCCCATCAGTAACTGCCTTGAAGGTGTTGTTGCCGTTGGAAGATAATGAGTCGCTTGGAGATATATCACAATTCCTAGAGCAAAAAACAGTTGCATCAGCAGTAGATTTATACATCTCTCTTTCATAGCGAACGCCAAAAAATGTAAGATATGTGTGGGGTTTGAAATCCGGGTCGCCAACCTGCTCTTTAATAGCATTTATATCATCAACCCACACAATAGGTGGGGAATCTGTCGGACCACCTTTCTGGAACCACTCACCAGCAAAGGCGTTTTGTTCAAGATTTATATCATCCTCGAGGCAAACATCATCACCGCTTTTTAACACATAGTTTCTTGCAACAAGAACTGGATTGAAATATATATTAAGACCTATATGCGCAGGAACTTGCTTGTGGGTCGTTGTTTGCATATAAAACGGTATAGATATTCCAACCTTTGCCAAAGCTGCTGGGTCTATGACAGGTTGGTCATGGCACAGTGTCTCAAACGAACCAATACACTCACCATTAATACACCTCATGTCTTTTTCCGTACAATCATCTACGAGCTCTAGTTTGTTTGAATTAAAAGGACCGGGAACGCATCTAAACGCTCTATTGCTAATACACCCGACTTGAAATGGAGCTATTTGCCCACCACATGTGCCGCCTGCGTTCATAACAACGGCACTGTTCAAAATAGCAATAACCAATAGCAACGAGAATATAATAATTGTCGCTCGCCTGAAAGAATAGACGTGAGAGAATTTCTTCTCCAGTCGCTTCCATTTTCTTTGATTGTAGACGTGGTAAAGTCCAGCTACGACTATTATGATAAGAATACCAACACCTACCCACAAAGTCCATCCTGTCAAGCCAAGTCCGCCAAGCATAACAGAACCGTAAGCAACCAGCCTGTCTTTTACTTCTATGGCCTTTATCGTATACGAGCTTTCGCCAGAACCTGTCGCCTGGCCTGTAATGGTCTCCTCTGTGACAGGCAGTTTTATGACTCCGCTGAGCGCACCTGTCATCTGCCGTGGTTCGGTCATCTTGATGATTTTTCCACGCTGGTCGAGAAGATAAATCAAAACCTCGCCTGAGAGCGGGTTGTCATAATCATCTTTATAATGGACAGTGTATTTTACTTCCTCACCGTCCCTGTACCTATCCTTGTCCAGCTCTATGACAAAATTCTTGTTTATGTTCGCGAAAGCGGAATAGTCATAGACGATTTCTTTCTCATCCATAACGTTGCCCTGGTCGTCCATGAGCATTGCCCTGAGTTTTAGATAGTAGTATTCGTTGTCTGGCGTGAAATTCACAATAGCGCCTGTTGGTGCTGATGTTACAAATATGTCATCAGATGTTTCCTCGAAGATTATATTGTCATCTTTATCAAGTACTTCCACCTTTATTTTCCCATTGACTGATGAGGTATAATCAGCACTATTTGAGAAGCAGAAGAAAAGGGTGTTCTCTTTGCTTGTCGCAGGAAAATCAGCAAGGCCAAGGTACTGGAAACGCCCCTTAACACCAGACACTGGCAAGCGTAGCTTCATTATTGTTTTGTCTTCGCCACTTATAGCCTCAAGCCTAATAAGATAACTGTCAGCACCCAGCTGGGGCAGGTCGTATAGTATTGTTTGTCTATCATTAGCAGCGAGATGATAGGTTTTTTTGCTTGTATAGCCCGAGATAAGGTTTTCTTCAACCGCGTCATCCCACTTGTATATTTCTATATTAACAGTTATGTCGCGCTCTGCGCCTTCATTAATCAGCTCTGTGTTCAATGTTACCGGGCCTGGCTCGAAAACAGTAGAGTACTGACCGAAAATATATTGCCTATCATTTATGAATACCTTGCCCTTGTCAAAATAAATCATAGAACCGCCTGCGCCGGCAACAGTAAATTTTGTCTGCGCCCCAGGTACACCAGGCGGACCATACGGGAGGAAGCTTATGCCTGCAAGGTTGAATGTCTCGTCAACTATGAAATATGTTTTGACAACATATTCACCAGGCTTTGCGTCTTTTGGCAGAGTCCATTTATGTTCTTCTGGCAGCATGTCATTCTCGAACAGGTTTATGTTCCTGGCAGCATAAAACTCATCCAGCATCTGCTCACCTTGCGTGGGGTGGTCATAGAATATCTGCACGCGCACCAAACCCTCGACAATCGGTGCCTTCATCTTTGATATGAGGTTATACGATACAATGACTTCATCGCCGGCCGCGTAAGAGGCTTTGTCGACATGAAGATTATCGAAAAGTATGCCGTTCTGGAACTCATAATAGTCGAAGCAGTTGGCCGGTTCGAAACCAGACGAAAAAACAACACCAACCAGAAGAATAACAATTAATGATATTTTTACACCCAACTTAATCATACTTACTACCTCCCACGGTTAATAATTTGCACGAGATATTATAAATTTGTTTGCAATAGTTATTCTGCCTCGGCAATGCGTATTTTTTGATTATTGCCGTCATATGTCATTATCACGGTCGTGTTCTCATGAAACACAAACCAATCAACCTTATCATTGTCTTCAAAAAATGGCGACGAACAGTCGCATTCGTGGCCATCGCAAATATTATTGGGCAATTTATCGCAGTTAAGAAAACCTGTGAACTCCTGTTCTGTTATCAGATGGTCTGACCTTATGGTAATCTGGTAACATATGTCAGACTCCCTGTCCAGGCCAGACCTGTGCTCTTCCCAGCATTTCACGGCCTTGTCAGCCAGATTCTCTGCCACATTACTGGTAAACACAACGTTTTCCGGATTTTCAAAAATTCCGTAATAATTGAACAGCGTTGTAAAAAGTATTCCTATCACAACTATGCCAAGAACTATAATATAGAACTCACTGAGCGACTCGATAATGCCACGCATAACTAAACTTTTAACACGATAAAATAAATAG
>JAOZPR010000019.1:6031-13623 GCA_029932645.1 Candidatus Aenigmatarchaeota archaeon
ATTCACAAGGGATTGCCCAGCCATCAGCAGTAGCCTGTGCCTTGAAAACCCAGGTGTACCAGTCGTCTACGCCTCCGCCCAAGTCGCATGTGCCTCTCTTTATCAGCTGCGTAACCCTGTTTGACGCGTAACTCATAGCACCAGCCTCATCACTAGCTCCTGCCAGATAATCAGCCCTGAATTTCTGGCACAAGAGTTGTTTACAACGGCTGGCAGTAAGCTTCTGTCCGCTGGCAAGTTTGCAGTCATGTATCAGAAAGCAATATATACTATCTTCACAGTAAGGCTTGATACCTTCACGCCTTTCCGCTACCTCTCCTTCTCCAACTAAGGTAAATTTGTGTGAGCAGTAATCAACTCCGGCAGCAAGGTCCCCGGAAGAGTATCCCCCGCACCATTGATTGCAGCTAGAAGATATCCTGTTCAGCTCTGCTTGCTTTGGATCAAGTCCAGTTGGTGCACCGCCCATAGTCTTCATGAACATGTTTATTACGACACCGGCGACAACCAGTAAAATAATCATACCTACAATCATTTCAAGGGATTTCTGTCCTTTTGACATCCTATCACCAATTAAACTAGTATAAAACCCGTATAAATAATTTTTGCTGATTCATTGGTCAGCCGATTGCGCCAACCTGTTGGATGACAGGTGCGAACAGTATAGTGATTATCATGCTGACGAGCGCAAACATTATCACAGCCTTGAGCAGAGACCTGCTTATCAGCATGTCCCTGTTTATCTTGTCAAAACCATAGTTTATTCCGTTAAGAAGAATACATAATAAAATAGTAATCTCTATCAGATAAACGCCAACAAAGAGCTGTATCAGGGTTGGCGGAATCGCCTCTTCCAGTTTTATCATACCGAGTGAATCTGATAATGACGTGGTGGCAGAACCTATCATCGTGGTATTTACATTGAACATCTGCTCTACTCTTTCCAGCATCAGCGACAATTGTTGCAACATCTGTACGAGCAACGAAGAGGCTGATGCAACAATGCCTGTGATGAATGGTGCTATGAACGCTACCTGCATCTTTATCGATGACGTTGTTTCGTCCATCATCTCTTTTATAGACTGTTCAACCTCGGACAACCTTGTCAAAAACCTTGATATGCTCTTGCTGGTCTTTGATAGGATTATCGGACCTTTGCGCGCAGAGTCAACAAGTATGTGTCCAATGTCTCTTATTAGTGTTGAAGGATACAACCAAGCAACTCCATAGGTCTTGTCAAAGAAAGCCTTGTCAAAGGTCAAATGCAACAATAACATGTTGTCCCTTATCTTTCGGAAAAATGTGAGTATCTCTGACTGCTTTGTTTCTGAACGCTCATACTCCTGTATCAGATATATTATGGATTTTTCTATTGGAGTATTGGCTTCAAGTATGTCGCCAAGCTGATATAAGCTCAGCTGGAACTGTCCCTCTATCTTTTCAACATCTTTCCTTATCTTTTCCTTGCGCACGGACTGCGTACGGAAATATATAATAACAGCAATCGCGATGCCAAAGATGACAGTCAGCGATAGCAGGGCATTGGGTATAAGATTCTCAAGTGCATATTGCTCTTGCAAAACCTTTTTCCAGTGATAACCAAAATCAGTAGGATAATGCCCCTTCAGATAGAGATATCTCTGTGTCAAAGGGATGAAATGTAAAAGCAGTCCAGGCATGGCTATGATGAGAAATATGAAAAAGCATAGGGGCACCAATGGTATCAGATGTGTTTTCTTACCCAATCTTAATGGGAACATATTGTTGGGTATTTTATCCTTGACATCTGGGTGTGAAAATGCTCCGGGTCTTTTCGCGATAACCCTTCTTATATACCATGCCAGAGCAAGCGGCATTATTATTACATAGCCAGCCATAACATAAGGTATATTGACCTGCCCTGCCATGAATATACTGACCAAAGGAAATAGTATCAAACCGAATATTGGCAGCGTTATGCCCATAGTGTGAATAATTAAAATTGGGTTCCTGAGCTCCGAGGTGTATGACTTCATGTTTTTATACGTGGCGTCCAGAACAAAATTTAGCGTCTTTTCGAGCAGTGCTTCCCGTTGCTTGTCACCCGCAACAAAACGCATGCCCCTCAACATTTCCAGGGCCTTGACAAAACTCTCATCAAAGAGTATCCATCTGCGCGAATAGGTATGCAGCGCGTCTTCTAGTGTTGTATATCTGCCCATCTCTATATCCCATAAGACCTTTTTCAGGTCCATACCTATCGGACCATGACATTTGGTAGCTGTAAATCTGACAGCGCCAAGCAGGTCTGGTGTGAGCCTTAGGAATATGAGAACATAAAGCAAAATCTTCATACTCTCATCGCTTGCGCGTATTTTTGTTGTCAGGGCCTTGAAGTTCGGATAAGTGAGCAGATAATATGCCCAAGCCAACACAAGCAAAGGCAAGACAAACTTCTCGGCAGACGGAATCAGAATAATGAAAGGTAGAGTCAAGATAAAAAAGCTGAGTGTTGTCACGAAAATAGCAGAAGATATCTCTGTGGGTGTAACCCGCAGCCCTGATATGAGTATGTCTTTTTCAAGGCTCTTGAAAAGTTTTTTTCCAGGGTCTATTCGTATATAACGATAGCAGTATTTGCACAAGCGCTCGAACCAGTTCAGTTCTGTTTTCGTCTTTCTTTCCTCTTCCATGAACCTTTTGTAGTCTCTTGACTTGAACGCCTTGGCTTCGTCCATGATTCTTCTAATCTCTCTTTTAATGTCTTCCTCTTTCCTTACCATACTACCTAAAAATACTTTGTTTCGGGGTATTAATATTTTTTAAGATAAAGGTGGAAATAGAATTATGGTGATGGGAATGAATAACGTATTGACCATGTGTATGTCCTTATGCCTTGCTGCTCTCCTTGGTGCTGTCCTAATCAGCAGCGGCTGTGTGCAACAAGCAGGACCTGTTCCAGATGCAGGCACAATAAAAGAACGTGCAATAGAACTCTGTATAGCGGCATGTGAAAGCGCAAAGGAAAGTGGCACAACGCTTGACAACGGTCCATGCGTGTCAGAGGAAATCGTGGAAGACTGGGTTTGTGACGTGGCTCACGACCCAAGACAACCGATAGATAATGAACCACAAAATCAGTGCTCATCATATAGAGCAGGACAAACACATCACTTTGTGGAAGTTGACACTGACTGCAATCTAATAAGAGCAGTATAAATGAACAAATGAACAGAGATAAATGAACAGCAACATATGAAGAGAGGAAGGACAGTATGATAAATCTGATTTATGAAGCTTTGAGAGAAACAGCCAAGATTGGTATCATAGTATTTTTTCTCATGGTCATAATCGAATTTCTGGAAATTAGATACAAAGACAAAATAAAACGAGCAATAACAAAAAAGCCTCTCAGACAGTATATAATGTCCTCTGCTCTCGGTATTGTTCCAGGATGTGTTGACGCCTTCTTTGTTGTTTCCCTATATGTTTCCGGCCTTGTCAGCTTCGGTGCGCTTGCGGCTGTGATGATATCAACAGCCGGAGACGAGGCCTTCGTAATGCTCGCGATGATACCAGACGCTGCGTTAGCTATATTTGGCGCCTGTTTTGTTCTCGGCATTCTTGGCGGATTTTTGGCCGACAAAATTGTCAAAAGGCTGAAACTGAGACTGTGCGAGAAATGCCGGGTAGAGCTTCACAAAAACAAAGAAAAGAGTATTGTCTCGAGACATTTCCTAAAGGAGCATATTTATGAGCACATCATAAAAAAACACATGACAAGACTACTCGTGTGGCTGTTCTTTACAATACTGGTTATAAATATGCTAATGCAAAGCATCAGCCTGGAAGCGATTATACCGCAAAACATGGTTTTGCTGCTGCTGGCTGCTGCGCTAATCGGCATCCTGCCTGAATCTGGTCCGCATCTCATTTTTGTTGTCATGTTTTCCAAAGGCCTGATTCCTTTTTCCGTGCTGTTGACGTCGTCGCTGGTGCAAGACGGCCACGGAATAATACCGCTACTCTCTTATTCCATAAAGGACGCGGCATACGTAAAAATATTTAACGTGCTCTTTGGCCTTTTAATCGGCCTGTTGCTCATGTCAATTGGTTTGTAGTGATACCATGAAAAAAAGCTTTTTCATTGCGATAATCATAACACTCATAATAATCGCGTTCGCAGGCAATTATATTCATCAGACGCGTGATATCAAGGTTTATGACCTCAGCAACAGAAATTATTTTCCACGCATTTCCAAAGCCATCAGTGAAGCAAAAAATTCTGTGCACATCGTGATGTTTGAGATGCGTTACTATCCCAACAACACGAACAGTAGCGAAAATGCCCTGGTCCAGGAACTGATAAAAGCGCACGAGCGCAATGTCAGCATTAAGGTTGTTCTGGAAGGCGGAGAAGACTATCTTGGTTACGATTTCATCAGCAAGCAAAAACAGGCCTGCGCTGTGCTGAAAAACGCCGGCATCTCTGTTCGGTTTGACCCAGAAGGCACAACCACGCACGCAAAGCTTCTCATAATAGATAGCGAAATCGTCATAATCGGTTCGACAAACTGGGGCGAATATGCATTAGAGAAAAACTACGAAGCCAGCGTAATGATCGTCTCGAAAAGTCTCGCAGATGATTTCGAAAAATATTTCAACAAGATATGGTTTTCATCTGAGGATGCTGAATGTCTGGCGACAGACGAACCTGATGAAAAATGCATGAGCATCGCAGACATTATGTCCAACAAAGATTATTGTGACGGCAGGCTGGTGTCTGCACAAGGTCTTGTCGAGGATATGAAAACAAAGACCTCAAAGAGCGGCAACATTTACACAACATTTGATTTAATTCTTGAAAGCGACTCAATAAACATATTCATGTGGGGAGAACCTGAACTTGAAGATGGAGATAATATAACAGTCATCGGAGTCTATCGCAAAGAGAAGAAAGTCGGCCAGTATTCGTTCTATAATGAGATAGAAGCCGAGGAAATAGAAGCGACGAATGTCGAGCATGATAACTTAAATTAGTTTCCATGACTATTCTTTATGATATAATTGATATAATTGTTAACTAAGAATAGCGGTGAATTGGATGGAATCGAAAATTCCTGGTTTTTATAAACTGAGTCCAAGAGAAAGGCTTGATATTGTCAAAAAGTTTGCAAACCTCACAGACGACGAAATTGATATCCTTAGAGGGACTGGCGCATTATCATTAAGCAATGCAGACAAGATGATTGAAAATGTTGTTGGTGTGATGGGACTACCAATCGGCATAGCAACGAATTTCCTGATAAATGGCAGGAATTATCTTATACCAATGTGCATAGAAGAGTCGTCTGTTGTCGCGGCTGCCTCAAACGCTGCCAAAATTGCGCGCGTGAAGGGTGGCTTCCACACAACAAGCACAGAACCCGTGATGATTGGCCAGATACAGGTCACGAATATCAAAGACCCTGAGACAGCCAAAAACATAATATTAAAAAACAAGAATAAAATCATCGCCCATGCGAACGATCGAAAATCAACAATAATCAAGCTTGGCGGTGGTACAAAGGATATTGAAGCGCGCATCGTGGAGCACGCAGGCGAAAAGATGCTCATAGTTCATCTTCTTATTGACTGTAGGAACGCAATGGGTGCGAACTTTGTCAATACCATCGTAGAGAACACCGCACCACTTATAGAAGAGCTTGCTGGCGGACAAGTCGTGCTGCGCATATTGTCAAACCTCGCAACGCACAGGCTTGCGCGAGCAGAAGCGGTATTTGACAAGCAAGCGCTTGGTGGCGAAGATGTCGTAGATGCGATTCTGGAAGCATACAAGTTCGCATGCGCTGATGTTTACCGTGCAACAACACATAATAAAGGTATAATGAATGGAATAGATGCTGTGTTGCTGGCCACGTGTAATGACACACGGGCGATTGAGGCGGGCGCACATGCATATGCTTCGCTTGGTGGCTATCATCCGCTGACAACCTGGGAAAAAAACAGCGACGGTGACCTAGTCGGAAAAATAGAACTGCCTCTTGCCGTTGGAATCGTAGGCGGCGCTACTTCTGTTCATCCTGTCGCAAAGGTTGTCAAAAAAATACTCGGCATCAAGAGCGCAAGGGAATTGGCAGAGGTCATGGCAGCTGTTGGCCTTGCGCAGAACCTTGCGGCGCTAAAAGCTTTGTCCACAGAAGGAATCCAAAAAGGCCATATGAAGCTGCACGCGAGAAATCTTGCAACCATGGCTGGCGCAACCGACGACATAATAGACAAAGTCGTAAAAACACTAATAAAAGAAAGCAAGCCCAGCTTTAGCAAAGCAAAAGAAATCGTGGAAAAAATGAAAAAAGATAAGGTGGCGAAAAATTGAAAGGCTCTTATCTTCTCATTATTAAGAACCCAATTAAAAAACATATTAAGATAGGCTCGCTCGGCCGTTTGGTGTTCGACAAAGGCTATTATATTTATGTTGGCTCTGCCATGAACTCTTTGGAAGCGCGCATTGCAAGACACGCGCGAAAAAACAAAAAACTCTTCTGGCATATCGACTACTTGTTATCGCATACGAAGATAGTTGGGGTTTTAATAAAGCCATCGAACAAAAAGCAAGAATGCAACATAGCAAAAATCATAGCAAAAAACTTTTCATGCATACCTCGGTTCGGCTGCTCTGATTGTAAATGCAAGAGTCATCTGTTTTTTTCAAAGACCAACCCAAGCAGAAAAATAAGAAAAATTGTTCCGGGTTTGAAAACTTTCGAATTAATCTTATAAAAAATAAACCCGAAGCCTTGGCTTTCAGTCATGCACATGCCTGCTCTTTTGCTTTGTCGCCTCTTTAACTATTTTCTCTTAGCACCGGTCTTCGCCTTCTGTTTTACTATTTTAATTTTCCAGCATATCCTTTATTATCCTGTACATGCGCGGCTTGTGTTTCTTAATCTCTGCTTTTGATATACTAAGCTCGTGTGGAAAGTTTACCCAGCTGTAAACCTTTCTGACATAGAAATCCGGCTCCATGTCTGTCTTATTATTTTTCGGGTTGAAGTATACCGCAGCTGTGAATATCTTCAGTCTTTTTTTAACGCCTTTTATTTTTCGAACAAGTCCTCTCATTGTGATGCCAGTATCAAAAATGTCGTCTATTATCAAAACGCTTTTGATTCTTCTGGAGCTAATCATCTTTCTGAAGTCAGTCAAGCCCTGTATCTTGAGCTTATCATGTTTCTTGACGCCTTTGTAAGAACTGGCTTTCAGCGGCATGTGTTCATGAGCAATGCCCGCTTTGAAAAGCATCTCAGATATGATTATGCCTGGCTGCGTGCCTCCTCGCCATAAACCTATAAGCAGGTCTGGTCTGACGCCGGCATCGATTATCTTTTTACCAAGCCTGAGAGAATCCGAATAAAACTTGTCTGGGCTTATGTATATTTTCTCAATCTTTTTGGGCATAATTAGATTTCAGTCGGGAGATATTTATAATTTTCAAGATTATAGAATGTCGAAGCAACAACCCTATTTCTTCTCTTCGACAAGTTTTGCATTCACAGTGCCATCCTGACCAGGTCTGTTCGTCACCACAGCACGGCCGGATTCTGTTTCAA
>JAOZPR010000020.1 GCA_029932645.1 Candidatus Aenigmatarchaeota archaeon
GACGAACATCGTAATAAAGGAACCTCAGAAGGTATAATCAATAATTATTATGTGAATATTACAAGCCGCTGGGATCAAAAGCGGCTGGAAGCTAAACTAATTCCTACAATGAAAATTGGTGTTGAAGAGAAAAAAATACCTCTCAATAATATACCGAAAAACGCCATACTTAAAGACCCTGGGATTTACCAATCAGGATTTAATGAACTTATTAAAGGATTCTATGTATCAGAATTGGTGTTTGGCAATTTCGAGAGAGAGAGCTATCCGGTTTTCAACAAGCATGGTCAGGCGACAAATCTAAATAATAAACGCTAGTTTTAAATTAATAATGCGCCGATCGGGATTTTCATAACCTTTTCCTTTTATAGCCGAAAGGCCTGAGTTTTCTTTTAGGTGAACTTAAGCCTTTTCTTTTTCCAAAAGAAAAGGGTTAGTTTGAACCCGAGTCATTAGCTTTCCTCTTTGTTGTTCGCAGCCTTTTCTAAAGGCTGGGTTGGAAGGCTAAGGTCCTAGCCAGATTTTCCAAACCTTTCTACAAGTTCTTTCCACGAAAGCTTTCTTTTCAAGAAAGGTTTCCTAGACTATCGGCGCATAATGTTATATGCTATGAAGTTTATTCGGGGCACAGATTTAAATGTTTTTTCTGCAGACTAACATACTTTTTAAATTAACGGATTAAATAAATCATATGGATACACTGGCAATTCTATTCGGTGTCTTTGGTGGTCTGGCGCTGTTTCTTTACGGCATACAGCAGATGAGCAGCGGCATGCAGAAGATAGCAGGAGACCGGACTAAGAAGATTCTTGAGACAGTTACAAAAAATCACATTCGTGGCATTTTTGCCGGTACTGCGCTGACAGCTGTTATCCAAAGCAGCAGCATAACAACCGTGCTTCTTGTTGGGCTTGTTGATGCCGGTCTGATGAACCTTACACAGGCTGTCGGTGTAATAATGGGTGCCAATATAGGCACAACAGTGACAGCACAGCTTGTTGCGTTCAATGTTGGTTTATACGCCTTGCCAATAGTTGCACTGGGCTTTGCCCTGTCATTTTTCGGCCGAACGACCAAGCAAAAGTATGCTGGACAGATGTTGATTGGATTGGGTATTCTTTTCATAGGTATGAATTTCATGAGGCAAGGCGTGCGACCGTTACAAGGCAATGAATACTTTATAAATATGCTAGTTAATTTTGGCACGGTACCGCTTTTAGGTATATTGGCAGGAGCTGCGTTCACAGGTATTATTCAGAGCAGTAGTGCGACTACGGCGCTGGTTATTGCCCTTGGTTCTGAAGGTATTATTGGTCTTGGCGCAGCCATAGCCATAATCCTTGGCGCGAATATAGGCACGTGTGTGACAGCCCTTCTGGCATCCTTTAGGACCTCGCTTACGGCAAAGAGAACAGCACTTGCTCATATCTTGTTCAATATTTTTGGCGTTCTCATATTTTTTCCGTTTCTCCCGTGGTTTACCAACATTGTCTCTTTCACGTCTGCTGATTTGGCAAGGCAGATTGCCAATGCACACACACTTTTCAATGTGGTCAATACCATAATATTCATACCATTGATCGGTGCTCTGATAGCGGTCGTTACAAAACTCTTGCCTGGCAAGGCCCATAGGATAGAAAGAGGGACAAAATACATAGACGACCACCTTCTCAGCATGCCTTCTTTGGCTCTTGAGCAGGTAACGAGAGAGGCCATAAGAATGGCCAAGCTTACGCAAGTCATGCTTGCGGACAGCAGAAAGACCTTTATGAGAAATAACAAAGCTGTTGTAAAAACACTCATAGCAAGTGTTAACAAGAGAGAAGAAGCTGTCAATGATATAGACAAAAAGCTTGATGCATATCTTCTGCGGTTGTCTGAGAGAAACCTTTCAGAGGAAGAATCAAAAGTCTTGGCAGGCCTGGCGCACATTGTCACCAATATAGAAAGGGTCGGCGACCATGCACAAAATATAACAGAGCTTGCTGAATATAAGTTAAAAAACAAGCTCGTGTTTTCAAGCCAGGCAAAAAAGGACCTGAGCAAGATGTTCAAGCGGGTTGAGGAGATGTATAACAAAGCAATCTTGGCTTTCAGAAAGAAGGACTCAAAACTTGCTGAAGATGTCTTGGAGATGGATGAAGAAGTGGATTACATGGAGAAGAAGTTCCAGGAAGAACATATCAATAGGCTCAGGAAAGGTGTCTGCAACCCAGCATCTGGAATAGTTTTTGTTGATTTGCTAAGAAACCTGGAGCGCATAGGAGACCACGCCGACAATATCGCTGATACGGTCTTCGATACCTATCACTAAGATGATTTATCACTGATTTAAATAATTTAATGATTTATCTGATTAACAGAATAATTGAGTGATTAATTGAGGGGGTGTGGAGATGTTTTATGAGTTTATTCTGTTGGTGTTTGTTTTTAGCTTTTTCTCGTCATTCATAAAAATCGTCAAGCAATACGAACTCGGCGTAAAGTTCACGCTTGGGCGTTTTTCTGGCATAATGCAACCGGGTTTGAATATACTTATTCCTGTAATACAGTCCTGGCGAAGGGTGGATATGCGTGTGAAGGCTGTTGACGTGCCTGACCAGGAGGCTATAACAAAGGACAATGTTTCTGTGAACGTGAACGCTGTACTATATTATAAGGTGGCAGACGCCGAGAATGCTATAATAAAGGTCGAACACTATGGCTACGCTGTGTCGCAGCTCGCACAGACAACCATGAGAGACGTCGTAGGTGAGGTCACACTGGATGAGCTTTTGAGCAAGAGGGACGAGGTAAGCAACAGGATACAGGAAAAGGTTGACAAGGCTACAGACCCTTGGGGCATCAAAGTCGAGTCAGTCGACTTAAAACATATAGAATTGCCGGAAGAGATGAAGAGGACCATGGCAAAGCAGGCAGAAGCAGAAAGAGAACGGAGAGCAGTGATAATCAAAGCAGAGGGAGAAGTTATCGCTTCTCAAAACCTCGCAAAGGCCGCCAGCACGCTTAGCAAGACACAGGGCGCATTGCACTTGAGGACGCTGCACAGCCTAAACGACCTTTCTTCGGACCAGAGCAACACGGTAGTATTTGCAGTGCCGCTGGAAGTCCTCCGCGCGTTCGAGAGGATCAGTAAGAAAGGCTGATGCCTTTCTTTTCTTTCTTTATTATATTCATGATATATTTATACTTTCTCTTTGGCGGGTTCTTCAGATGTACTGACAAGCTAGTGATAACCAGTCAAGAGCGAGAGTGACATCATTCTTAAATATCTATCGGCGTCGATATAAAAATAAGATGCAAGATGGGTGTGGTTGTAATGTTGTTTACCAAGACAGTTGCGCAGGGCTTTCTGGTCATGTTTGTTATACTTAGTCTCGCTCAAGGCCCGAGCTATGGCAATGCCATAATAAAAAACATTTATGAGTTGACTGGCTTCTGGAAGCCCTCGCCCGGCTCTATGTATCCTGCTTTGCAAAAGCTGAGGAAGCAAAAACTCATAGAAATAAAGCGTAAGGAGAAGAAGATTTACTATCAGTTGACAAAGGAAGGCGAAAAATTTCTCAAGAAGATAGACGAATCAAAACCAGAGTTGATTAAAAATCTTGAGGCACTGCTTAGCAGTCTTAAAATGGTAAAAAGCAAATGATAAAAAATGATAGAAATAAGTGAGAACTAATGGGGATGGTTTGATGAAGCTACTGAAAAAAACAAAGTCTTTGTGTCCTGTTTGCCTGAAAGTAATAGATGCAGGCGTTTATGAAGACGGAGAAAAGGTAATCATAAAAAAAGAATGCCCGGAGCATGGTGATTTTGAGGATATTTATTGGTCTGATTCTAGGTTGTATAAAAGATTTTCTGAATATCAAATACCTGGCGACCCTGTGGAAAACCCGAACACAGAACGGAGCAGGGGGTGCCCATTTGACTGCGGTTTATGCAACGAGCATAAGACACATACAATGCTGGGTCTGATAGACCTGACAAACAGATGCAACTGGCACTGTCCAATATGCTTTGCAAATGCCGAGGCAGCAGGTTACGTGTATGAGCCGACAATTGAACAGATACGCGTGATGATGAAGCTCTTCCGGGAAGAAGAGCCTGTGCCTACAGAGAGCCTGATGTTTGCTGGTGGTGAGCCGACTGTCCGCAGCGATATACTGGAGATAACAAAAATGGCCAAGGATATGGGATTTCGTTGGCTTTTGTTGGCAACCAATGGTCAGCGCATTGCAGACGAGCCAGAGTTTGCCAAGCAGCTTAAGCAGGCAGGTCTGAATATCATTTATTTGCAGTTTGACGGGGTTACACCAGAAGTATATGAAAAGTCACGCGGCTTCAATGCCTGGCCAGTGAAACAGAAGGCCATAAAAAACATCAGGAAGGCCGATATAGCAACAACGCTTGTTCCTACTCTTGTCAAAGGGTTGAATGATGACCAGGTCGGTGATATTATAAGATATGGAGTAGAGAACATAGAAATTGTTAAGTCGGTTAACTTTCAGCCAGTCTCATTCGCTGGGAGGATTAGCAAGGAAGACCTGAAAAAGAAGAGATACACGATACCTGATTTAATTAGAGACACTGAAAAGCAGCTGGATGGGCAGATAAAGAGGGAAGACTGGATGCCAATACCAGCGATAGCACCTCTTGAGAGGCTCACAGAGAAAATGTTTGATAAGCGCATAATGAAATCCTCGACCCATGTCCACTGCGGTGCTGGTCTATACGCTTTCGAGGACAAGGGCGAACTCATACCAATGAGCCACTTCATAGACTTGGACGGTGTTCGAAAAATTTTCAACGAGGAGATGAGAAAGCCACAGGACTTACATTCGACAACAACAAAACTAAAGATTTTGGCAAGGCTTATAAAAACTGTAGATACTGCCAACGCGCCATCATACTTTAGCTGGAAGGAAATGTTCAAGGCTTATCTAACCAGCAAAGAAGGTTATAAGGCGCCCAAGAATGTAGTAAGGAAGGCAATCTTCATCGGTTCGATGCATTTCATGGACCCTTATAATTTTGACACGCAACGCGTTGAGCGTTGTTGCATTCATTATGCAACGCCAGACGGCAGGATAATACCGTTTTGTGCCTACAACTCAATACACAGACCGAGCGTGGAAAAGAAGTTTGCAAAAGCAATCTCAAACCGGTGAAATAGCCAAGGGACGAAATAGTCAGAAATAAGGAAAAGGCATTTTATAAGGAAAAGGGTTCTTATATGACTCAAAACAACCACAACGATAACTCTTATGATATTATAGTCATAGGCGCTGGAATTAGCGGCCTGTTGTCTGCACTTGCGCTGTCGAAAGAAGGAAAAAAGGTACTAATTCTAGAAAAGGACAGCAGTGTTGGTGGGGTTTGCAGGTCTTACGAAGTCGATGGCTATCGTGTTGACACCGGACCACATGCTATAACAAGGCTTGAGAGCGGTCCTCTAAGGGAGCTAATGGATAAATATTTTGACGTTGTCCCGCAATTTGTCCCATTTGGCAAGTATTATGTGAGGGCTGGCAACAGGCTGGAGCCCTTCCCATGGAGTTTGAAGGACTGGCTGACCTTTGATATAATTCCTAAAAAAGACAGGCTGCTTCTGATGAAATCACTCTTTGACATGTTCTACATGCTAAGTATGGGCAAGGATTTATCTACGGTATCAATCGCTGATGTTCTCCCATCTGAGATTTCATCAACAACGAGAAGATTCTGGGACTATCTTTCTTACTTCATGTTAGGCACTTCTATGAAAAGCGCTCCTGTGTCGAGGTTCATCGATAATAAATGCCACAAGCAAGATGACAAACTAAGTTCGATACCCTATGCTGGTAAGATATATAACCTGCTTATTTCAGAAGGTGCCACAGACCAGAAATACCCAAAAGGCGGCATACAGTCTATAACTAACTGTATCTTAAGTTCTTTTCCGAAAAATCGTGTCGAAATCAAAACAAATGAACAGGTAACAGGTCTGCAGACCAGCGACACAAACGCGATTAAAGGGGTATCTACAGAGGAGAACAACTACAACTGTGACACCGCGGTCTATTCCGGGTTTGCATCAGACCTGCCAAATCTGATATCCGGATTGCCAGAAGATTATACTAGAAATTTAATGCGGATTAAGAAGGTTAACTCGTTGACAATATGGCTTGGCCTGACAAAACAATTTTTTAGCAACCATGGGTCTGAGATGTGGATTGATTCCGACCCATACACATGGGCAGTTCCGACATCTAACTACGACCCAGGGTTAGCACCAGCTGGAAAGCAACTTGTCGGCTTTGCTACCGTATTGCCTGAAAAATATAACCCGGCTGAGGCAAGAAAAAAGGCGCTGGATGTAATAATTCAAACAAGTCCCGAGATTGAGAGCCATATCGATATGGTACACTACCAGGAATTGATTCCGGAAAAAGCTGCATGGAGCCTTGACTCAAGTTTCGGCGATGTGAAGACGCCAATAAAAAATCTCTACACCGTCGGAACAGACGCTGAGAAAAGAAGTATGGGCATTACCCGGGCTGCATACTCTGTTTTAAGATGCCTGCGCATTATGAGGTCTGAGAAAGTTCTCTGACGACTTTTTGTAGTTTTATAATTAGTTTTATATTTTATGGGTATGTTTTCTGTGGTTTTAGATTTCGAATAAGCTTTTAAAAACATTCTTCTAATTTAATTCTATGGCTGGAAAAAAAGCGAAAAAGAAAACCAAGCTCGTCAGCATAAGCCGAAGGCGCAAGCCAGCCTGGCAGCAAACGATTGCAAGGGAACGTATAGAAATACTTTTCAAAGAGGCCGAGAAGCAGGCAAAAGCTGGCAACACAGAGCTGTCTAATCGTTATGTTCAGCTGGCAAGAAAGATAGGAATGCGCTATCAGGTCAAGATAGCAAAACCTTTAAAAAGAAAATTCTGTAAGTATTGTTACTCTTATTTACAGCCCGGGCTGACATGCAGTCAGCGCATAAAGGACAAAAGCATAATAATTAAATGCTTTTCCTGCAAAAAAATCATAAGATACCCATTTGCTAAAAAGTGATTGTGCTGAAAGGGTTATAAAATAATTATGAAAGAAAAATGATTATGGAAAGGTGATGTCATGGTAACGGTTGTTGATGTTGACCCGCAAAAGCTGATAGAAAAAACAGCAGAAGAGCTTAAAAAGAAGATAAAGATGCCGGAATGGGCTTTGTATGTCAAGACAGGTGCTCATAAAGAGAGACCGCCAGACAAAGTTGAGTGGTGGCATATGAGAGCCGCAAGCCTCTTGAGAAAGATATACATGGACGGCCCGATTGGTATATCAAGACTGAGGACATTTTACGGCGGTCGTAAAAACTTGGGCCATCAGCCGTCACATTTTCGCAAGGCTGGTGGAAAAATCATACGAACGATTTTACAGGATTTGGAAAAGCTGGGTTTGGTCAAGACGCAGAAAAAAGGAAAGAAAGGTAGGACAATAACACCAAAAGGTCAAAAATTTTTGGATAAGATTGCAAAAGATGTTTCCAGCTGATGCATAAGAGTGGCTATAACGAATTATGATTGATATTGATTATAATTATGACCAACTATAATTGGCGATTAAAATGAATGAGGAAGAAATCAAGAAAAAGGAGCTCCTTCGTCGGCAGCGTATACTAGAGCAGCAGATGATGCAACAGTCCAGTGCTCAGCAGCAGGCCATGGAAGAATTGGAAGCTCTTAAAAAGGTTGTTATGCTTAAGATTTTGGACAAGGCAGCCAGAGAAAGGCTGACCAATCTGAAACTCATAAAGCCTGAGCTGGCGAACAATCTTGAGTTATATCTGGTTCAGCTCTATCAGACAGGACAGCTTAAAACCAGAATAACAGAAAAAGAACTTGTCCAAATATTGTCAATGATGCAAAAGAAAAAAGATTTTAAGATAATAAGAAAATAAAAATAGTAAGCATTGCAGCATTGCAACATAAAATTAAAAAAATAAAAAAGCTCAAACACAAAAAAACTGAAACTAGGTGAAATTAAATTAAGGTGAAACCGAATGTCGAGCAAGAAAGAACATGGCGAAAAGATTAAACTTATTGCAGCCAAGACAAAGCGCGCTCCAAGATGGGCAGACATAAAGAAGTTCGGTCTTAAGAGGGCCAGGGCAAGAAGGATACAGACCAAAAGAAAAACATGGAGGCGCGGAAGAAATAAGGTTTGATTGCCAAGGTGCTTATCATGGTAGAGAGAATATATACAATACCTTTACGAAAGGCTTATCGTAAACCACGTACAAGGCGTACGCCAGTAGCCATGCGCCTGATAAAGTCATATTTAGAGAGACACATGAAGCTCAAGGATTCTGATGTAGAGATAAAGATAGGCCAACATCTTAATGAAACTATATGGAGCAGGGGCATTCGGTATCCACCAAGGCGAATCCGGGTAAAGGCTGTGCTGGACGAAGAGAACAAACAGCTCAAGTGCGAGCTTGTCGGTTTTGAGTACAAAGAATTCAAGCCTCTCAAGCGCGAGGTCAAGGCAGAAGGTATGAAGGAGAAGCTTATGAAGAGGCTTGGTGGCAAGGCAATACAAAAGCAGAAAGAGGAAGAGATGGTCGAGGGCAAGAAGAAAGAGACAACCAAGCAAGAACCAGCAGCTAAGCCAGGAGAAGAAACAGATAAGACAGAAAAGAAAGAAGAGCCAAAATCAAAAGAAACTCCAAAAGACCAGGCAGCAGAAGAACCAAAACCTGAGCCCGAAAACAGCGAAGAACAAGAAAACAAATAGAATACTAAAAGGCAAACAGAGACAAAGTCAAGACACCGACAGCTTTTGTTTTACTTTTTCAATCCTTTTAAATCTTATGATTTATTTTATTGTTATTGTTGCTATAATCATTGGTGAGAACACATGCCGCATATAAAAAAGATTAATTTTTACGGCGATCCGAATATAGGGCTCTATGGCTTTGCCAGCGACAGCTATTCGCTTGTTGGTAATATCACAAAGCCAAGCCAGCTGGATGTTTTGGGCGTGCCTGCTACAAGTGTTACCATCGCCAACACATACCTGCTTGGAATTTTTGCCGCTGGAAACAGTGAGAAGATAATACTACCGGACATCATAAGAGAGCAGGAACGCAGGGCAATTGAAAAGGTTGCAGACACCCTTGCCCTTGATACAAGGTTCACAGCCATCGGCAATCTAGTCTTGCTCAATGACAGCGGTTGCATAATATCTCCGCTATTGAGGAGATACAAAAGTAGTATAGAGGCGTTTCTTTCGCTCCCTGTTTCGGTTTCGAATATTGCTGGCCTGAAGGTTGTCGGTTCTGCTGCTGTGTGCAACAACAACGGCTGCTTGGTGCATCCGAACACGACAGAAAAGGAGATAGAAATCATAGAGTCTGTTCTTGGTGTTACCACCGACATAGGCACAGTTAATTTCGGCTCGCCATTCGTTCGCAGTGGCATAATCGTCAATAAGAACGGTTTTCTGGTCGGAGACCAGACCAGCGGTCCAGAAGCAATCAGAATGGACGAAGTTTTTGGTTTCATCTGAGTCCGAAATAAAAGGTTTAATAACATTTGTTTTGATTATTATAATATTGGTCTAATTTATTTTGATATGAATATGATATTATGGGAGTGGTTTTATGGATCAAAAAGAGCTGCAGGAAAAATATTTTCAATCCGAGATTTTAAAGAACCAATTAAATGCCATTGCAAACGAGAGGCAGGCATTGCAACAAAAACTTCTGGAAATTGAGCTGACTAAGGCAACACTGGCTGAAATAGAGAAGGTTGAGAAGGGCACGACAATGTGGTCTTCTCTGGGGACAGGAGTCTTTATCAAAACATCGCTAGAAAGCAAGGAAAAGATCATGGTGAGTTTGGGAGCTGATGTCATGTGTGAAAAGAGCATGAAAGAGGCTGTGAAGATTCTTGAGGAGCAAGCAGATGAGATAAGAAAGGCAGACAACGAGCTACTAAAAAATGCTGGTCCTATCTCCCAGCAACTCTCTGATGTTGAGAAGGGGCTGGCCAGTCTGGTAGAATCAGCTAAAAAATCCAAGAAAGGTGGCGGGTGAGAACATGTTCGGTTTTCTTAAGAAAAAGCTAAAACAAGCTGTTGAAAAGCTGACTGGTAAGAAGGAAGAGGGGGTTGCACCTGCTGAGCCAGCGCCAGCATCTGTTACAGAAGCTCCTGCGCCAGCTACTATAGAAGAGGCAAAACCGCCAGAAGAACCAGCAACAGAAAGAGCAGAGCCAACAGTGCCAAAACCAGCGCCAGAAGTTGTGGAAGTATCAAAAGAGGCTGAACTGCCTACAAAAGAGGCAGCGCCACCAGCCCCAGCTGTAGAAGAGGCAAAACCTGCAGAACCCGTTCCAGAGGAGAGAAAAGGAGAGTCAGCACCTCCACCAGAAAAACCAAAGCAAGAAGTGAGACCAGCAGAGATAAAAGAAGAAATCGAGAAAGAGCCGGAAAAGATAGAGACGCTCGAAGAAGAGAAGGAGTTGGCTGAAGAGGAAACTCTTGAGGAACTCCCTGAAGAAGCTGCCGGCATGGCTGAAGAAGAAAAAGCTGTAGCAGAGGTCATACCAGAAGAACCTGCCAAAGAAGCCAAGATTGCAGAAAAACCAGAAAAGCCCACGGTAGAGATAACAGAGGAACTGGAAAAGGAGCCAGAAAAGGTTGTAGAAAAGACAGAGGAAGAAGCAAAAGAACTTGTACAAGAGTCTAAAGAAATCCTAGAGCAAATGGAACCAAAAGAGGTTGTTGAAGAGATAGAAAAAGAGGCGATAGCAGAAGAAAAAGAGAAAATAGAACAAATGAAAAAAGAAGCGGCCAAAGAGGCCGAGACGCCGCAGGAACCTGTAGAAAGAGAGACGGTGGTAAAAGAAAAACCCAAGGAAAAGAAGGTAGAAAAAGTCAAAAAAAAAGGGATTACTGAAAAAGTGGTTGGGCTTTTCAAAAGACCGAAAAAACCAAAAGCCCCAGAAAAGCCTATCAAAGCTATCAAAGAAGAGAAACCAATAGAAGAGATAGCGAAAGAGGTAAAGAAAGAAGAGGGCTTTTTGGCAGGCATTCTCAAAAAAGTCAAAGAAAAGACACTCACGGAAGATGATGTGCAAAAATTTTTGGACGAAATGCAGACAGTGTTACTCGAAAATAATGTGGCATTAGAGGTTGTTGACAAAATTTCAGACGAGTTGAAAAAAAATCTTGTTGGCAAGTCTGTCAGCAGGAAGAATGTTGATAAGGTAATATTTAACGCGCTTAAAAACGCTATCATGGTTGTTCTGAAACAAGAACCGCTTGAGATAGAAAAGGTCATAAAAGAATGTAAAAAAGAAAAAAAGCCATGTACGATTCTGTTTCTGGGTTTCAACGGCACAGGCAAGACCACGAGTCTTGCAAAGCTTGGCAACTATCTGAAGAAAAAGAAACACAATCCTGTTTTTGCTGCAGCAGACACATTCAGGGCAGCTGCTTTGGAACAGATAGGAATCCATGCAGAGAAGCTCAGCATAGACTTAATCAAGCACGACTATGGCGCAGATGCTGCTGCTGTTGTTTTTGATGCAAAGAAGCATGCTGTGGCCACGGGCAAGGACGTTGTCCTTGTTGACACTGCTGGTCGAAACCATGCTGACGTCAATCTCATGGACGAGCTGAAAAAGATATGCCGTGTCAACAACCCGGATCTAAAAATACTTGTAATAGACACATTGACAGGTAATGATGCGGTTGAGCAGGCAAAGAATTTCAACGATGCTGTTGGTGTTGACGGAATTATTCTGGCTAAAGCCGACGTAGCAGAAAAGGCCGGCGCTGCCTTGTCTGTTGGATACGTAATAGGAAAGCCTATATTGTTTATGGGGACTGGTCAAGGCTATGACGATCTTGTAAAATTCGACCCAGACAAGATTGTAGAAGATCTCTTGAAATAACTAAAAGCAAAGACCGGGCTTTCTGTCGCACCCACTTTATGCTTTTTCTTTTGAGCATTGGTTTTTCCCTCATTGTTACTATTTCATCATACAAGCATTAGGTGTTCCCTGTTTAATTTTACAGGGCTTTTAAAGTTTAGCCTTTTAATTATTTTTGATTAATATGCTTGAGAAACTTTCGGCCAGCCTTAGAAAAGGCTTGGAGCGAATAACACGGCTGGCCCTGGTAGATAAGGGTGCTGTTGAATCCTTGATAAGAGATATACAGCGGTCGCTTCTTGCGGCAGACGTAAACGTGAAGCTTGTTCACGAACTGTCTGACCGCATACGGAAAAAGGCATTTGAAAAGCTTCCATCAGGTCTTAGCAGAAAAGAATATTTAATAAAGCTCGTTTACGAAGAGCTCACAAACATCCTTGGCAAAGAGCCTGCAGAGGTGGAGCTAAAGGCACAAAAAATCCTTCTGGTCGGATTGTTCGGCTCGGGAAAGACAACGAGCACGATAAAGCTCGCGAAGTTCTACCAGAAACGCGGGCTAAAACCATGCGTTATTTGCGCGGACACATTCAGGCCTGCTGCTTTTGAACAGCTTCAGCAACTTGCAAACAAGGTTGGCGTGCCGTTCTATGGAGACAAGAATGAAAAAGACGCTGCTGCTGTTGTGAAGGCTGGTTTGGAGACAATGAAAAAATATGATGTTATAATCATTGATTCCGCTGGCAGAGATGCGCTCGACAATACCCTGGTAAGAGAGATTAAAAGCATCGACAAGGCCATGCAACCAGATGACACGATTCTCGTGATACCTGCTGATATTGGGCAGGAGGCCCAGCGCCAGGCAGAAGAGTTTAACAAGGCTTTGGGAATAACAAGCGTTATGGTTACAAAGCTTGATGCAACTGGCCGTGCAGGCGGAGCGCTCACAGCATGCAACGTGACCAATGCCAAGATTAAGTTCATTACTGTCGGTGAGAAGCCAGACGATTTGCAGATATATGACCCAAAGCGATTCGTATCGCGGCTGATTGGTTTTGGCGACCTACAAAGCCTATTGGAAAAGGCAAAAGAGGTCACAGATGAAAAATCTGCAGAAAAGCTCGCCACAGGCCGTTTCGATATGAATGATTTTATAGCTCAGATAGGCTCTGTGCAAAAGGTAGGTTCTTTCGGCCAGATAATGGATATGATGGGCATGTCAGGCGCAAAGCTTCCTGCGGGCGCGCTGAACGTGCAGGAAGAAAAGATGAAGAAATGGACACACATAGTCAAGTCTATGACCAAGAAAGAAAGAGCAGAACCAGAGATAATAACCACCTCGCGAATAAAGCGCATTGCCAAGGGATCCGGAACAACCGAGGCAGATGTCCGTGAGCTGCTAAAATCTTACAAACAGACCAAGAAGATGACCAAGAAGCTCAGCCCAAAGCGCCTCGAAAAGCTAGCCAAGCGCGGCGGCTTTGGCGCCCTGCTGAAGAAGTTTGGAGCAGGATAAATTATCAGCATGTGGCAA
>JAOZPR010000021.1:0-2588 GCA_029932645.1 Candidatus Aenigmatarchaeota archaeon
CCGGCGTGCCATGACTGTCTCGGTCTCGAGCGTATTCTATATATGCGCTCTGAGTTGTCGTCAAGTATGAGTCCTGCTCCCTTGACGCGCGGAAGCTCGTTGAAATAGGTGGCGATGTCAAAAAGAATATAAGTCTGCATGATTGCACGGAGTGCATCTATATCTGACTTGGCTGTGAGCCTGTAGGATATTACTAGGTCAGACTGAGCAAGAACATCAGGGTGCAGCTTGTTTGGCCGCTGTGTGGCGAACAGCGTGGTTATGCCGGGCTGTCTGCCTTCTTTCACAATCTTTGTGAAGATATCTGAAGACGGCGTCTTGCCCTCGGCAGGTACAAAGTTGTGCGCCTCGTCAACCAGAATCCAGCACATGGGCGTGCGTTCAATCTTGGTCTCCTCTATCTTGGCAGCCTCTTCTTTTCGCCGCGCCTTAACACGCTCTTCCAGTATTTGCTTGCTCAGCAGACCCACGACAAGTGAGCGGACGTTCTGCGGTGTCACAGACACATCTAATATGGTCATCTTACCCGGCTGTAGTATGAGCTCGGATATGGTCTGTTCTCTAGAACCGAAAACACCCCATTGTTTAGCAGCTAGTAGATAGTTTTCGACCACGAGCTTTTCTCTTTCAAAGCCTTTCTCCTCTTTGAGATAATCTATTATATCGTCTATGCTGTAGTCTTTTTTGTCTTTCATCAGCCTGTTGAGCGATCGCTGCAGCACTATGCCTTCTGTCTCTATGGGAGACAGTTCAAAAACATTCAACCAGTCTTCTGTGGTCAGTTCATTCGGCATTATGTAAAAAACATCATCATAGTTGACATCAGCCTTGTCAAATATCGCTTTCTGGCCCTCTGGTATGAGCACGTGTACATCAAACCCCTTTGGTTTTAGCCCCCATTCATTCAGTAGGGATATCTGCTGCTCGTTTGGTGATTTCATTGTCCAGAAGATTCCCTGCGTGTCAACAACAAGCGCGCAAAGGTTGTTCCTGATTTCTTCTGGGAGCTTACTCAGTTCCTCGAGAAACACCATCATAGAATAGCTCTTTCCTTGTCCCCGCTTACCAGAAACGCATATAACATGCGGCCGGAGAACATCTATCAGCACAGGGGATGTCAAATGCGCGTCCTCACCAGTGCCAACAATATGCTTGCCAAAGAATATTGTGCCTTTCTCGCCATATTTCTTAAGGTCTTCAAAATCTCGGCCTATTACAATTCCCGGCATTATACACCAACCATTATATAAATGTTTTGATTCCTATATATAGATTAACGGAAAATATAGCATTATTAAAAATTATATACTAGAATCATGCTATAATGTTATAAGGTGGGAAAAATGAAGATATCTGATCTTAAGAACAACACAAGAAAAGTTGATATCGAAGCAAAAATCATAGAAAAAGAGGAGCCACGGGATGTGAACACGCGCTATGGCAAAACAAAAGTGGCCAACGCAAAAATAGAAGACGACACAGGCACATTCACACTGGTTCTGTGGGGCGACCAGGCAGAAAAGGTTCTGGAAGGCTCAGTCATAAAGATAGAGAATGGGTATGTCTCTTTCTGGAATGGCGAACCGCAACTAAATGTTGGAAAATTCGGTAAGCTGACCGTGGTTAAAGAATAGTCAGCAGCCTAGAGGACAACAAAAAGAGCCAGCAACAGGACAAAGACAGCTGCCCATACTTTTCTGCTCCACCAAAAAACCTTCGAGCCGTCCAGTGGTGGAATAGGAATCATATTAAACAGCGCCAGCCATAGGTTTATTCGCATGGAATAAACTAAAATTGTCTGCACAATGCCGGTTACTGTCGCAAAATGTAACAGAGCAAAGGATATAACTGCAAGTAGAATATTCATTCCAGGCCCGCCGAGAGATATTATGGCAGATTCTTTCTTTGTTATCGGCCTTGTTGAGCCCCATAAATCTATGCGCGGATAAATGACAACAGCGCCAGGAGCAGCAAAAACAAAGTTTCCGTTTGTAAGAATAGCAAAAAGCAGCGCGAGCTTCAGGCCGAAGGACCACATCTGGAACCTCGCATAACATCCATAATGTTTTGCAATCGTTCTGTGCGTTAACTCATGAAAAATAAAGGCTATGGATATTGACAAAAGCGAGATTACAAACATTGTCGGCAAGACCGAAAGCTTTCCGATGCCCTGGTACGCAAAAACAAACGCCAGTGCTACAGCTGATATTGCCAAATGCTTCATTTCCTGTCTGTCCATAAGAAATAACCTTGATTCAAAGAATTTAAATAGTTAGCAGATTTATCGCAACTAAATAAAAATAATCATGGAGGCATGTCCGCAGTGGACACAATCCGTACGCAGAAGTGACTCAAATCTTTGCTCCACCCAGCGACCTTCCAAGCATGCTCCCTACAACTTAGGGCTGCTGCCTTCCGACCCTGACCCGATTCACTATAAAGAACATCCTGAAAGACTGGGCTTCTCAGCTACGAAATGAGGTTCTGCACACAGACAAATGCCGCCCTTGGACTTCGGCCCTGCCATACAGCGGTTTGCAGTAACAGGTGACGCTGACCCACCCGGCCTAGCCTCCGCTAAGAATATC
>JAOZPR010000021.1:2688-5435 GCA_029932645.1 Candidatus Aenigmatarchaeota archaeon
CTTTATCGAAACAGCCGCATTAGAACAGTCCAGTGTTGAACCAACCTTACCGCTT
Source organism: Candidatus Aenigmatarchaeota archaeon (assembly GCA_029932645.1). GTDB lineage: Archaea > Aenigmatarchaeota > Aenigmatarchaeia > GW2011-AR5 > JAGGXF01 > JAGGXF01. The sequence continues at coordinate 2,744 of JAOZPR010000021.1, forward strand.
ACTGACGTCGTTGTCTCTCTTGTCATGCTGGACATCCAACCCATGATAATGGTGGATAGGGCCACTGTAAACGCTATTAGAAGGACAGCAGCAATCAAAGGACTAATACCTTTATTCGTCATTCTTGAACCTCCTACTTATGAAAACTATAAAATTAATGCTCTTGGGTGGTATATAAAGTTTTCTTTTTTTTCTGGCTTTGATTGCTTTCAATTTCTATATGACAAAAGTAAAAATGAAGGAAATGTCAAAGAATAGAAACATGGCAGCCGAAAGCCGAGCCTTTGGCTTTAGTTGTTTTATTGCCTATCCACAATTGCTGAATGTTACATCTTCGCCGTCGAAGCTGTCCCTGGCATTTGGGCATGACGTATCTGCTATGTAAACCTTATCAACCTTAGAAGAAGAATTTATCCCTATGCACGAACTCGTGCTCGTATTTACAACAGATTTTATGTCGCCCGTGCTAAGATTTGTCGGTGTTACATCAAATTCGAATAAAGAGCCGGTGGTGTTCAAAATCACTATCCTGTTGATCGTAATCTTTTGCTGCCCAGTGTTTCTTATCTCTGCTGTAATATTATGTGTTCCTGACGAGCAGTCACCATTGCAATCTATAATCACGTCTTTGATATACAAGCTGGCAAAAGAGCAGCGCAGCTGCTCCTTGTTCTGCTCTGATATCTGGCTTGTCCGCTCCCGAACAAACTCAGCAGCCCAGCCGCCGACTATTACACTTATCGTTACAGACATAGCTATAAGAAATGTGGCAGCGATAAGCGGAGATATTCCTTTGTTACTCATCAAAACACTGCTCTATATTTAGCAAGAGCCATATTTATTTCTTTCATTTTTGTCCAAGATTAAAACAAGTAAGTCAGAAGACGCAGCTTTCAGCTGCGTGCAGATGTCTGTTCTTCCATTAGCGCCGATCTTCGCCTTCTGCTTACTATCTATCATACGAAGATTGAGAATAACTTAAAAATTAAGCAATTAAAAAGAACTAAGAGAAGGTCTTCTCTTTATAAACATTCGGACAACCGACAACTGCTATTTTTACCTTGCTCAGTGGTGGTTCTATTGATTGATTCAAAGCGACTGAGAAAGATGCCATCTCTCCTATAGGAAGCTTAGAACCGTAGACATTTTTTTCAACTTGAAGTTCTGGCCCCGCAGTAGAGTTTTCATAGGTCAAGAACACATTGAAGTCATCCAGTTCCATGCCCCCGCCATTGTAAAGAACCATTGAAACATGTGTCGAGTTCGCCTTTATGCTATCGATATTAAAATTGGCGCCTGTGCACTGCTGTGATTCTCTTGCCTGTTCTGTCAACTCTTCTGTCTGTCCAGAAACAAATGATTGCGCCCATGCAGCCATAAGACCTGCGATGGTCATCGTAAACGCTATAAGTAAAACAGCAGCAATTAAAGGACTAATACCTTTGTTCGACATCATATCACTGAATTAAATTAGTTCGGCCTATTTAAATAATTTTCTGGGTCATGGGCTAGAGATTTCGTGATAAAACGATTTTATAGGAAAGGCGCATGTTGTTATATATCTAAAATTATCATCCTGACCAACGACATCTGCCATTAGTACATCCGAACCAACATGTCCTATATTTAGATCTACATCTTCCACTTCCATCACATGACCATTGCTTAAGTCTGAATCTACTTATACAACGATTGCTATGTTTACCATACTTATCTTTACAATAAGTTGATTTTGATGAGCAAGAGGGCGCCCCTTTTTGCCCACTAATAACACATTTATATCTTCTTCCAGAAGTTCTAGCCCAATCACAATGTCCTATTTTACATGGATCTGACCGACATTCAGTACTATCCTTGTAACTAGAACAGGTGGCTCCTTTACATTGTAAACACAGCCCTGTAAAGTAAGTCCAGTCGCGCCTCCAATAACATGAACCTTGGCGATGACATTTAGATCGGGTACAAAACCCGCCACAACCACCACAGTTGCTCCAACCAGCATATGTTACTAATGATTCTGCAACTCCACAAAGCTCTCCACCAGAAACTTCTTCATTTTCACAACCTTCGGGACAGTTGCATATATCGCATTCTTGAGGACAAATAGCGTTGCAATCATCAAGCCTGCAATCTGGCTCTTCAGAAACTGCTTTACATTTAAAGCAGTAGCCAATTTCGCTCACATACTTCTTGTCGCATCCATTGGAACACTGCTCAGGGCACGAATCATATGGGTAATCAGATGGACACTCTTCTTCTGTTTCTTCTATAACCTCTTTACATCTATAGCAAGAACCAAGCTGCTCGCAACCATCGGTACATTCATCAGGACACGAAGAGTATGGGTAATCAGCTGGGCATGTCAGCTGGCCACAACTATCACCAGCAGTTGTTGTTGTCAGCTCGCAACCACCTGGACAAACACACACCGCGCAAAAACTAGGACATGTCTCTGCACAACTCTGCAAAGAACAGCTCATTGTACTGTAGCCTGTTATGGTATTGTCTGTGGGACTAATTATATTGGTTAGATGATAGAAGAAATTGTCTATTGCTTGACCAATATCAGGCATCGCGTTCGCAGGAGTGGAAAAAACAATAATTGATAACAATATAAACAACGATAATATTCTCGCTTTCATAATATCAATTATAACATTGCCTGCATAAAAAGTTTTTTGATTTTTAATAC
>JAOZPR010000021.1:5535-13306 GCA_029932645.1 Candidatus Aenigmatarchaeota archaeon
GCCCATTTAACATTCCTCACGCTGACCTCAACAAAGTCTGCGCCAGCATAAAGTATGTAATAAACATCATAGCTGTCGACTATGCTAGAGCTCGGCTCAACATAAAAGTGCGCTATGCAGAGTGGCGCATTTGTCACGTTCTTCAGGATTTCCGAGTACCCGTCTCCCCAACCCGTAGCTGTATCATTGTCAAGTATTATTGAGCTGTCAGCAGGCTCTATTGTGACGTCTTGGTCCTTTTGCGTTATGTTGAGTATGGCCTCGCTCGTGTTTATTGAGTTCAATGGACTGTTGTATGCAACCTTCTTTAGTTCCATCTTTAGATGCGTGTTTTCCATGAATATCTTGCTCGCTGTCTCATTACAGGTAACATCTGAACCAGCTATATATAGCAGATTTTTTTTACTCCGGCGTGAGAGATATTCTAATATATCAAGCGGCGCGCTGAACTCGTATTGTATTATATCTTCCCCTGGTATCGCCCTTATTTCATCGCCCTCCTGAGTAAATGGAATAGATACTGAAAGCTTTCGTCTTGAGCCCTTGGGCTCTGATGCAACCTCTGTTATGTAATTATCCAGCTTCTGGAAAGTCAGCTCCACCTGCTTGAAACTTTCTGTGTACTGCGTCCTGTCTATTATGGGTTTTCCTATAGTAAGTATCAATACAATCGCAAATAATACTATGAAAACCAATATCGCATTCTGTACCAGCGGATTAACCATGTTCCATCACTCTTGGGCATAGCAATTTAATCATGCGATTCATTAATTTATTGCCCATGTCCTATTATATGTTTGCTTTGCGCGCATAACAATATTATCTTTTCTTATGTTGACATCAAAAAACCCTATAGTGAAGTTTTGATTGCCAGTTTCAACAGTGATTTTCTCTTTCCTATCTTGTCCACGGAAGCCATATGTTAAGGTTATGTCAGATGAAGTACTGGTCGTGTTGAACTCTTTCGTATAGTTTTTTTCATCTGCCAGGTTGAACGTGTCAGAGTTTGTCGGATTTGTCGTATTAATCGTACAATTTATTTTATCGTCCAAAAAGTTCCCTATATTTACTGTATAGTTGCCTGTTGTGTTATCGTAGAAGGCGTACACAAAAAGCACCTCTATAGTCATATCACTCTCCAAGTATTTTGTGAAGTTGACTAGGTATTCCAGTGTTGATTGATTCGGGTCAGCCTGTAAAGAGCCAAAACCCAAAGTCATCTCATACTCCTTGATTATGTTTTTTATTTGTCTATCAACCAGCTCAGATTCTTCTGTTGTCTTTTCCTCAACAGTCTGATAAACAGACAGCATACTTTTTAGCATCAAAAAACCCACCAGTATCAAAATCCCTGCTATCATGAACATTTGTCCTTTTCTCAGCCCTTTTTTCATTATATCATCTTCCAAATATACATTCTTACCCTGTAAAAATCGTAACTTTTCTTATAGCCTGACAAATAATAATCCACCACGATGATCTCCCTGTTTTCAGGAGCATTCTCTTCGGAGCACGCATCAGAGTTTTTGCATATATCTATCTCAAAATTCACTTTTTTCGTCAGAATGTCCTCCAGCAAATCTTCTATCTGCAGCTCCGCAACGTCTAGCGGTTTTCCCGAGTAAACCAGAGGCCGTAATTGACCAGAGTCGTCCAGATACTCCAAAGCGCTGAAAGCGTCCCCCTTTATCAGGGATATCTCCAGCGCTGGTTTACTGGGTGCTGACCTGAATGCAAAAATTATAACTATGAATATCATTGATATTGTCAACAATACTTCCATGGTATACAGGTATCCTTTCCTTCTTCCTTTTTTCATTATCAACACTATCACCCGTTTAATCAGCCGAAAACATACACAATAAATTTACCTTTTTTGATATCATCAATCTGCCAAGCGCTTGCTGACTGATAAACAACATATCTCTGCAGGGCAATAACATTTCCCCTTTCTGGTATCTCGCTCAGGTTATAGCCACTTGCATAATCCAAAAAAATATTATCAGACTCGTCATAGAGCCTTATGTGAAAGTTATAATCTAGGCCTAGCTTTTGCTTCATTGTTGTATAGTTCGACAGGTTCAGCTCATATATTTTTTTATATTGTATCGCGTCTATCCTTTCCAGTGGATATACAACTTCTGTTATATTGTTCAGCGCTGTGCTGACCGAACTGGTCTGGTCTGTGAAATTGCTGTCATCATCAATATAAACAGTAAACCATTTCGCCTCATCGATGCTTGCGTCAACGTTGAAGATTATCATATCACCTGAAATATTGTAACTCATGCTGTTACCGTCTTCGTCCAGAACCAGTATAGAGTTTTCATCAAAGTCCAGGCCGAAGGCCGTCTTGTTTATCTCCACGAGCTCATTTGTCAGATCTGTCAGGTTTCCGGACTGGTTTTTCAGATAGTTTTGACTGTTGTTAACCAACACAAAGAATCTATACATATCTGTCTTAAGTCCTAGCCTTGCTGGATAGGAAGATACGTCAGAATGATTCCATGAACTATCATAGCACGTTATAGAATCCAATAAATCCGTTGCAGTTCCCCTTCTGAGAGAGACCGACAAGGTGTTTTTCATTGTTTGCAGATAGTTTGTAGAAAAGCTCACCAAAATTGCAAACATTAACAAAAATATACCGATGGCTAGTATATAGTCCATCTGCAGTGCTCCTTTTTTTCCTGCCATATCAACGCGCCAAAAATCATGATTATATTTTGGTTAAAAGTATTGCTGTCGAGCCGTTCGAATAGTCTATCCTGCTTATCTTTGTCATACCGCCTGTTGTGCTGCCCGAAAAGGTCAGGTTATAACCAGTCGCACATGTATAGTTCAACAAAGGTTTTTCTGTTGTCCTTACATAGACATCAGAACCATTGAAATCTACAAGATAGTTTATGTTGGCAACCCTGTCCGGAAGAGCCAAGTCTATGCTACACATAGACTCGTTTGTTAGAGACCAGTAACTTGGCTCATCATATATCTTGTCTATGGCCGAGCTTATCCTGTGGCAAACTTCTTTTATCTCTATGCTGCCTATAAAGTCCTGATATTCCTCTTTTATACTACTCAAGCTATTCAAAATAACAATTATGAGAATCATACTGAACGCTACTAAAATCGTGTGCGCAACCAGACTTGACTGCGCCTTTCTACCAAAGATTTTCATAATATTATCATCCCTTAATTGTTATGTTTATTTTGCTCTGGCCCTTGGTGTTTTTTCCGATATTCTTTATCCATAAATCATAACTACCCGCTGCCCATCGTAACGAATTATTCAGGTCGATGCTATGATATAAAAGAATCAAAAATGTTTTGTATGCACTTGGCTCATCATAGCTGAACTCTCCGAATGTTTTTCCAACTATGCCCTTCAGGCCAACCTCTTCAAGATTATCTGTTATATCCGTGTACGTGCCATTTGTGAAGACCAGCAAAAATTTGTTATCTTTTTCTCTCTGAACAATATCAAATAAGTAGTCGTCTCCTGGATAGCTCGTATTAACTGAGCTGTCTATTGGTGTTTCAGCCGTAACAATACCAAGAACAACACCATTATTCCATGATGATATGTAATCTTCACCATAGCGTATATTATCACCAGTACCGATATGAAAGGCGAATCGCATTTTTGCAGAGTGGCCAAGCCATGCACCAATGCCTGGCACGTAGATGAAACGAATCCAGTAGTCGTCTGTGTTTGTATTGCCAGCCCTGTCTCTGCACTTTACGTAAAAGTTGTATGTTCCTTCATAGGCAAGTTCTATCGAAGAGCTGTGTGCTTTAGCATTGGTATTTGTAAAGGCTGTCATTTGTGAAAATGGATCATTGGCTGACTGACTATATCTGCATTCTGCTATCTCATCCGTGTCCAAACCAACTGTAACAGGACTTGAACCTACCTCAGAATTGTTGGTCGGCGTTTCATTGGCGCGCACAGGCGGCACAGAATCTATTACAACAGCGCCTGTCTGTGTGTTTGAGCCCGCAGTGTTGCCAACTGTGTCGTTCAACACAACTTTTAAAGTAAAATTGCCATCGTTTGCTGAACCGTCTAAAACGCATGTGTCTATCACTGTGATGTCTGTGCCACCCTGTAATCCGGAGTCATTGAGCGTATAACATATGGTATCTGTTGTGTTGTAAACCCTTATGGAATAATTGCTTGGATTTTCTTCGGTGTATGTAAAATTTACTGTTAACGTATCGCCGGCCTGATGATACGCAGGGTCAGCTGCTGTTGGTGAATTTATAACCACCGTGGGCGGCGTGTTGTCTACTATAATATCTTCAGCGTGCGCAAGACCAGCAAAATACAGAACAGCAAAACTAGTAACAAACATCACAACCAATAAAACAAACCGAAAAGATTTCGAGCGTTTCATTTCTCATCCTTCTTATATTTCTTTTTCATATCTTCCAAATCTTTTGATATCTCTTCCAACAATTCTGCTGGGCTCTTTTGACTACTATGAGCATGCTGGCTATGATATATTTTATGAACATTCTTATGTCTACGACTTAAGAATATCCAAACAAGCAAAAGCAAGGCAACCAAGATTAACATAATTACAATACTGTAAAAAAGGTCGCCGCTGTCTGTATTTTCCTCTTTTTTACGTGCTTCTTCTGTCTCCTCTGGATATACCAGAGTGGTTTTGTTACTAGGAATTTTACCCTTTACAAAAAGCGTTTTTTCATTATTCGCCTCGTTTCGCTCTTCTACCGAGTCGAGTGGGTCGACAACAGCCTTGAATGTGTGGTCGTACTGGCCAATATCATAGTTTATGTACAAAGAAACAATACTGTATCTATGCAGTCTTTCCGTATAAAGCCGCTGGCCTATTTTTTTCCCGCCGTCATAAAAATAGACCAAAATATCATCATCCAAGTGCTCATCAGCCTGATTAAAAATCTCGGCGACAAGCCTGCCGGTTGCATTAGAATAAACAAGTCCCCTGACTTGCAAGTCAGGCAAAGCAAAACACTGCGTAGAAAATAAGACAACAGTCAGGCACAAAATAAATTTTCTTATATTTCTCATTTTTTCACCTACTCATTTTCATTGAAAAATTACATTATATTTTTCTCTTCTTTTAGATAATTGTTTTTTTATGTCATTCAATTTTATTACCTTTCTGCCACTAATCTCAGCTTCTATTCCGGCCTCTTCTATTATTTTCTTAAGGCCTTCTTCTACAGATTTATCTAAAAAATCTAATACCTCTTTTGATATTTTCCTTTTCGACATTTTTTTTAGCCGACTTTTGCTTATCATTTAAATCATTAACCTTAATTAAAATTTATTCGATTTTTGTTAATATATTAACACATACCTTTTTTCATAGTCTACACGAAAATTTTCAAACAATTTTGTAAAAATTTTTTCATACTCAGGCTGGACAGATATAACCTGTTTGCCCATTTTTTTTGCTTTATACTTTTTCAATAACCCCCTGTCAGCACCCCTTCCGTGCAAGACATAAGAAAACTTTACTTTTTCACTCGCACTCTGCCCCTTCAAATTATAAATAAACAAGACTCTATTTTGAAATCCTATGAATTCAGAATATTTTTTTTCACTAGAAACGCTGTAACCTTCCTTTAAAATAGTCATAACAAGTGGGTGCATCCTCTTAAAAAAATCATTAACAGATATGTGAGAAACGTGATAGTCTTTTGACTCCTTTTGTATTTTCCTTATTATATCAATATTGTTTTTATCCTCTTTTATAAAAAGAACGGCCACGTCAATATCATTATAAGATATTTTCTTTTGGAGAAAAGAGCCAAATATAAAAATATCTAAGACATTCTCATTTTTAAGGAACTTTTTCAGATTTTTACATATTTTCTTTAACATATTTTAACAATTCTTTGAATTTTAAGGCGTCTGCTCTCGACATTCTTAAAGTCCTCATCAGCAGAGTTTTCAAACTCTTTCACATTTTGTAACAGATCCTGCTCTATCATGTTAATATATTAATAAATATAGACATTTATAAAGTTTTTGTTAATATAATAACAGAAATCTTTATGGTATAATTTTTATATCATATGGTATATAAAGCTTATCATTAACCTCTATCGATGCCGTGGCATCGTTTAGATTATCGGTATTGTCAATACCGAAAAGTATATAATTATCAGTATTCTAAATACCGATAATTCTGGGACGCAACAGTCATAAAAGTCGAAAAGCAACACGTCAAAAAAGAAGTAAACCCGAAGGCTTTGCTTTCAGCTCGACGCACCGTGTGCGCCTCTACTTTTTTGCTACATTCTAGCCTAACTTCCGCTTCTTGGCCTCGCTTGCCGCTTCTTTTTTACTGTTTGCCACACTATTTGTCGCATCGAATAGCGAACATCACGTATTGGGCAAATGACAAAAATATAATTGTAGAGAAGATCACCAAGCCAGTTCTTTATCTTTATTAGAATTAGTCACTCTGCAAATAGTTCCCTGCTCTGTCGTATGCCTTTGCTGTCACATTATATAGGTTGTCGCTAACTTCTGACGTGTTCCAAGAAACATTATAAGGTGCTGTGTAAGCTGTATCTATGAGTGTCTCGTTTCTATAGAACTCGATATAATCTATGCCTGAATCCGCGTCTGCAGCAGATGCGTTCAATTGGACAACCCCTTTTGCATATTTCTTTCCGCCGACAACTATTGCACCTATATCCATGCTTACCTGATATGGTGCTATATTGTCTATCATAACTGCATCTGTCTGCGTATTTGTTATAGTCCTTCCAAAGATATCGTACATGGTAACACTCAGGTTAAACCATTTGGCCCCGCTTGACGATCCGACCGTGCAATTCTTTGTCTCCTGCATATCAGAACCGCCTGATATTCCACTTGTCTTGGACGACTCGCAGACCGTGTCTGTCGCGTTAAACAGTTTTATCGTATAATTCTTCGGGTTGCGCTCTGTAAACGTGAAGTTAACCACTAGCAAAGCGCCTGTTTTCTTATAGTCTACATTTGTCGTGTTTGGCCATACCTGAGATATCTCTGGGTTGAGAAGATCTACATCCAGCTTGGTGCAACCAGACCATGCGCCCCAGTTATCAAAGCCGTCCTTCGCGCGCACGCGCCAATAATATATTCCATCTGACAACTCGGATGCTGTTATGCTCGTGTCAGATGTAAGGTTTGTTTGTACAATATTAGAATTAGAACACGATGCGTCTGTGTATAGTGTCCAGTTATACCCACCAATCGTGCCATTACACCCAACATCACTAGGAGCGTCCCAAGAGAATGTCGGAGTAGCATCATTCGTTACATTATTATCCGGGGGATTCAATCCAGTCGGTGCGTTTGGACCTGCCTTGTCTATCTTTACCAAGTTTGATGCTTTAACAGCTTCAACATTACCGACATTGTCCTCTGACCTGTATCTTACATATTTTTCGCAGTATGAACCTGCTGAACATGTAACCAGCGCGCTTGTTCCTGATGTTGACGGATTACATGTCCCTGCTGTATCTATACAGTATGTTGTCAACGCAACACCTGAAAGTGTATCAGAAGGTGTTAATGTAATTGTTTGGTCAGAACCATGACAAGCTGTGTCAGAATTATCTGTTGTGTTAGGATCTACTGTATCTATCCAATACGGACCAGAATCTGCACTTGTATCATCCCAGTTATTCGCGTTGTCAACAGACCGTAAGTGAAAATAATTTGACTGGCCATCCGGGAATGTACATGTGTGTGTCGTGACACCTTCCTCTTTATTTTTTGTTG
>JAOZPR010000022.1 GCA_029932645.1 Candidatus Aenigmatarchaeota archaeon
TTGCATGCTATTTCTATATTTTTGAACTGCTCTTCACTCGTACCCTCTTCATGCGCCTTCTTGATGGCATTTCCTCCAAGGGCAACCACAATTGTTTTATTCATGAATATCACTTGAAAATATATAAATAAAAATAATAGAAAGGAATAATATTTAAATTATAATTATATTCTCATAAAAATCAAATGCACTCATTTTAACCATTTTTCAAACCATTTGATTATATATCTAATCACCTACTCTTCGTGTCTTGTGTCTTTGTAGTTATGATCTGCTCCTTCTATTGTCTTCAAGTCTTTCGGCACGTTGGCGTGGTTTTGGTTTCATTCCTAGTCAAATTTCTTGGTTTAATGGTCATCCAGAAATAGATATTACTAATAAGTAGTAATAAACAGAAGCTTTAAAAAGCTTACTCTTAAATATTTAATAAGGTAATATGATGACTTGGAAATATAGATTGGTTGGAAAGCCTGGAAATATAGACGAATTTATGGATAAGGTAAGAAAGGGTGGAGAAAAAGAAGTTGATGTTGTTTTGGTTTCACTTAAGGAGTACTCAGAACATCCTTTTTATGGTATTAAAACAATATTAGGGTGTATCGCTGGAAATATTTCATACAAAGAAACTCTGTTTGAAGTTTCTGCGGAGGAACTTTCCCGGCATACACTTAGAGAGGGGGTACTCCCGTCTCTGGACCTAGTAAACCAACTTAATAAAAAAAGAGCCAACGAAGTGAAGGAAACATTAGAAACCAACGGCCTTTCTGTTACTTTCTATGATCTTTTAGAAAAAGAGTATCACTACCTTTCAAAAAAAGAGCAGGACCTAGTAATAAAAATGGTGTAAAAATTCAATTTTTATTTTTTAAAAAAGACGCTATGATTGTTGCCTCAATAATCTTCCTCAAATGCCCACTTTCTGAGCTTCTCTTCTGACTCTTCCTCGTCAGGCACTTCTTCAACGAACTCTATTTCTCCTTCTTTTGGTTGCTCTGTTGTTTCTTCTGCTGCTTCTTTTGTCGGCTCTTGTTTTGGTGCTGCTGTGATTGAAAGTTTTTCTTCCATGTCCCTTAGGTCTGCTTCTGTTGCCTCTTTCTTGTTGTAGCCTATAACCACCTTGTCATCCTTGTACCTCGGTATGACATGAAAATAAAGATGTTCAACGAGCTGGCCAGCCACCTTCTCGTTGTTTTGGATTATGTTGACGCCTTCTGCGCCGAGTTTTTCCTTCAGGCGCGCTGCTATAATCTTGCACGTGATTATGGCGTCCTCAAGATACGCATTGTCTGCGTCGTAGATGTTCTCAAAATGCTTTTTCGGTATGACCAAGCAATGGCCAGGATTCGCAGGATTGATATCAAGTATCACGAACGTGAACTCTGTCTCATAAATCTTATGTGAAGGCATCGTACCTTCAATAAGCTTGCAAAACACACATTCGGGCATTTCATCACCTTAGAAAACCTTTCTTAGAAAAATATTAAAAAACGATTTTATGCCTTGCGTTACTCAAACAAATCCCTGACCGCTGACTTTATGTCAGTTAGAAACTCTCCCAAACGGCTGATTGGCTTTTCTCTGGTCTTTGCACGGTCAAAGATGTATCTAATAAGCTCATATTCAAGATTGTCCATGGACCACATCGGACAAAGGTTGACATCAATAATAGCTTTGCGGGGCTTCTCAACAAGTGTGACCAGTGCGAAATTCGACTTTACAGCATGTGCTGCACCAACTGCCAAGTCTTTCAGATGGGGCTTTAGCTTTATTCTGTTTTTTCCGCCTTTCCCACGAAATATGTTGCGTTTTTCTTTCGGCGTCCGCCTGACCGCGCTTACCACGTGGTTTCCGACGACGAAAGCTTGTATGTAATCCGAGTCAAAGAACTCCTCTATACAAACAGGCTCTTTAAAGGACTGGAGCGTATCAAGCATGGCCTCAAATTCCTTTTCTGAGTTCGCAAGCATTGCTCCACGCTCCTTTTTAGATATTTTTAGAGACAATGGAAACGCCACCTCGTCTCTTTTTAGTATTCTCATGGCAGTCTCTTGGCTGTCCACAACATACATTTTCGGCACAGGCAGTCCTTCTTTCTGTAGAATATTCAGCATCAGCAGCCTGTCTGCCCATATAAGAAATGACTGCGGTTTCATCGGCGAATAAATATCCAGAGAATTGAGCAAGAAATAACCAAACATCGCACGCTCCTTTGGTATTCTTGGCAGGATAGCATCGAACCTAGACAGATCTGAATTCTTGAATGTTATCTCTAACTCGTTGCCCTGTGCAAATGATATATGCGAGTAAGATGCGTATAAAACAGAATCAAAAATACTCTTGGCTGTTTTGAGCAGGTCTATATCTACAGCCTTCTTATCAGATGACCCGACAATACACAATCTCATTGACCACACCTATGATTAGAATTCAGGCATATCATATAAAAAGATTTCTGGGCCACGCGTTGTTGACGAGTTGGTGGTTAAGTTTGTCAACCCGGCTTTTACACAAAAATCCGACTTTTTACACAGAATAAGGAGTTTTTACACACGACCCACTTTTTACACAAAGCCGCCCGACCGAAAGGTTTATAAACATTATGAACATATGTTCATAATGGTTAGACCTAGAAAATACAGGTTCGTTGGCACGGAGCCAGAAGTCCTTTATTTCAAGCCAAGAGCCATTCCCCTGAGAGACCTAGAAGAGGTTAAACTTAATCTGGAGGAGTTCGAGGCAGTGCGACTAAAGGACCAGGAAGGGATGAGCCAGGAACAATGCGCAAAGAAGATGAAGATTTCACGCCCCACTTTTCAGAGGATACTTCAGTCAGCAAGAAAAAAAATAGCCGATTTTTTGGTAAATGGGAAGGCTCTGCGAATTGAAGGCGGAACCTGTATCGTAAATGCACGAAAATTCAGATGCCTTAAATGTGGGCATGTGTGGAATCAGGGGCGTGGCAAAGGAAGGCCAAGAGCGTGCCCAAAATGCGGGTCTGATAATATTAAATCAGAACATAAGATTGTTAATAAGCTATAATTAAAAATATGCTAAAAAATTGGTTTGTAAAAGCTCAAAGGAGGTGACTTAAATGCCAGGAGGAGACGGAACAGGACCATTTGGAACAGGCGGATACTGTACACCTTTACTGCAAAGCGGACAAATACAAGCACCACTGAGAAGAGGATTTGGTACAGGTATAGGATTGGGTGGAGGCATGGGCTTTGGTAGAGGTTTCGGCAGACGCGGGTATAGAAGAATGTTCTATGCAACAGGTTTGCCGGGCTGGGTAAGGTTTGGTACAGCAACGCCAGCATTACCAGCACAGCCGACTCAGGTGCCACCAGCACCCATAGCACCACTATCGCAGCAGACCAAAGACCAAGAAATACAATCGCTCGAGCAGGAAAAAATCAGACTAGAACAAGACCTGCAGAATATCGACAAGAGATTGGAAGAGCTGAGAAAATAAAAGATGGAACTAAAATAAGGAGATGATTATATGCCTGTAGGAGGCAGGGGCCGAATGGGTGGATTTGGACTAGGACCGTCTGGGGAATGTGTTTGCCCTGGCTGTGGTTATAAAATGCCACATCAACGAGGAGTCCCTTGTTATCAGCAAAAGTGCCCAAAATGCGGCGCCATGATGACACGAACAGCATAAAAAGATAAAAGTGGAGAAAATCTTATAGATGTTAAAACAAACCATAATGATTCAAAATAATTCATTCGAGATAATTCAAAAACTAATAAAATAAATTATAGAGCAGATAGAGTAAAAGGAGTTGATATAATTGAGAATAGCTATAAGTTCAACTGGTCAGGGATTGGACAGTCAGATGAGCCCTGTTTTTGGTAGATGTCCCTATTTTGTTTTTGTAGATGTGGACATGGAAACCAAAGAGATAAAAAATGAAAAAACTGTTCCAAACTCAGCAGCCATGCAAGCTGGTGGTGCCGGAGTAATGAGTGCTCAGCTTGTTGGAAACGAAAAGGTTGAGGCGGTTATCTCAGGAGCAGCTGGTCCAAGGGCATTTGGTGTGCTGCAACAACTTGGGATAAAAATCTTTCAGGGCGTTCCAAAAACTGTTAAGGAAAATATAAACTTGTTTCTTGAAGGAAAGCTAACAGAAGTTTCTGCACCAGGTCCTATGGGAATTGGATTTGGTCGTGGTAGAGGTATGGGCCGCAGAAGAGGCGCTGGTATGGGAGCCGGCAGAGGAAGAGGCTTTGATAGAGTATGAGGGTTGCGAATGACGAAGACAACTAGCCTGAAGAAAGGAGAGCGTGCAGCTCTTGTTTCTACAGCTGTTTCATTTATTTTAACTTTGGTAAAAGCAGCTGTCGGTATTTTGTCAGGCTCTCTTGTTTTGGTCAGTGACGCATTAGAATCAGCATCTGATATAATCTCGGGTATAGCATCATTTTTTGGACTTAAATTGTCCCAAAGAAAACCAAATGAAAAATTTCCTTACGGCTATTACAAAGCTGAAAACCTCTCGTCTTTATTCATTTCTATGATTATAACGTATGGTGCTATAAGGCTGCTTTTGGAAGGATATCAAAGAATTTTTGTCATACCGAATATTCAATATCCTATCCTTACCCTGGGGGTTGCTGGAATTTCGGGTTTGGTGGCATTCATTAACTCAAAATATCTGGAGCGAGTTAGCAAAGAAATAAACTCACAAAGCCTTGAAGCAACAGCCAAAGACCGACTAAAAGACATGTTTGTTTCTTTCATCGTTTTCGTTACAGTTCTGCTTTCTTATTATAAAATTCCTTATGTAGAAGGATTGATAACCATAGTAATTTCTATAATCGTTTTAAGGTTTGGTTTTTTCACACTCAAAGATTCTGTCTTTGCTCTGATGGACGTGAGCCCAAGCAAGAAAAAAGAACATGTGATAGAAAAGCTAATTAAAAACACCGAAGGCGTGGACGGGTTTGAAGGCCTTAAACTTAGAAAGTCCGGGCCATTTGTCTTTGGAGAGGTTAGTATAAAGATTAAGAAATTTGCTAATGTTGACAGGGCGCACGAAATAGCTGATAAAATCGAAAATAAGATTAAAGAGAAGTTCGAAGAGGTCCAAGCGTTTACAGTTCATGTAGAGCCCTATGAAACCAAAAAACATAGGGTTGCGATACCGATAAAAAAGCCGAAAGGACTGGAGTCAGAAGTCGTGGAACATTTCGGCCGCGCGGACTATTTCCTTTTTGTTGAAACAGGTAAAGGGGGCATAAGTAAATTTTATTCAAAAAAGAATCCTAACAAGAGCCGTGCTGTCAGAGCTGGCTTATCAACGGTACATTTCCTCGTGAAAGAAAAAGCAGACATACTCATAACAAAAGAGATGGGCGAAATCTCGTTTCATAGCGCGCGCGATAATCTGATTGACATCTACCAGACAAAAGGCAGAACAGCAAAAAATGTTATAGACAATTTCTTGAAAGATAATCTCACAAAACTTACGAAACCGACAAGGAAGAAAGACTAAATAGTTAAAGTTAATAAAAATAAGAGGGTTGATATGGATATCGGAGAATTGCATAGAAAGATGCAAAAAAGAAGAGAAATAATAAAATCAAATATGAAAAAAATAAAGTATAAAATAGCCGTAATGAGTGGCAAGGGCGGCGTGGGCAAAACAACAGTTGCGATAAACCTTGCAATATCCTTGGCAAAAAGTAAAATAAATGCAGGCAAAGACAATAAAGTCGCTATTCTCGATGCAGACATAGATTGTCCAAATGTAAACAAATTCATGGGAATAGAAAAGAAGCTGTCTATAAAGAATGAAAAAATTATTCCCATTGAAAAATACGGCATAAGTGTGGTTTCTTTTGCTTCGCTTCAGGAAAGAGAGGACCAACCTATTATCTGGCGTGGTCCAATGCTTTCTAAAGCTATAATGGAACTTTTGGAACAGGTTGAATGGGGTGAGCTGGATTATCTAATTATCGACCTGCCTCCGGGAACAAGCGATGCTTCTTTGACCATTATGCAGGAGCTGGTGCCCGATGGTATAATCATAGTAACTACCCCACAAGATGTGGCTGTTGTCGATGCTAAAAAATCAGCAAACATGGCAAAAGAACTTGACATACATGTTTTGGGTATAATAGAAAATATGTCTGGAGAGATATTTGGTAGTGGTGGTGGAGAAAAAGCTGCAACAGATGTTGGAATAAGATTTTTGGGCAGACTAAAATTGGATGCTGAAATAGCCAGATGCGCGGAAAAGAAAAAGCCGTTTGTTCTTGAGCAATCCAAGTCCGCAGAAGAATTTAAAAACATTGTAAATACTATTGTAAAGGAGGTGTTAAAATGAGAATTGCAGTCCCAACTAATGAAAACAAAGGTCTGGACAGTGATGTAGCCTACCACTTTGGAAGATGTAAAAGTTTTATAGTCCTAGATGAAAATGGAAAAATTGTAGAACTTTTAGATAATGCAAGCGAGCATATGGGAGGAACCGGTCTTCCGCCAGAACTGATGAAAAAACATAACATTGATGTCCTACTTTGTCAGGGCCTGGGTCCAAGAGCTATAGAACTTTCTCAAAAGCTCGGAATCAGTGTATACACCAGTCAGGCAAAAACTGTTAAAGAAATCTTCGGGCTTTGGAAGTCCGGGAAGCTCAACAAGGCGACAAAAGATGACTCATGTGATGAACATGAAACATAGCCAAGACATCATCAGGCCATAAGTTTAAAATATTTATTTTTAAATTTAACTAACTAATAAAATATTTTATCATTTTATCAGGAGGCAAAAAGATGAAAAGAACGTCTGTTTTCATTTTGGCTTTGCTAGTCATGGCAGCACTTGCTCCACTGGTGACTGCACAAGACGACAAAATATGCGCTGTCTATTTCACGGGTGTGGGTTGTCCGCACTGCGCAAAGACAGATCCGGTCGTGCTTGAAGAGCTGGTTGATAAATATGAAAACCTGGTTGTAATTGAATACGAGATTTATCAGGAGAGGGAAAATGCACAGGTTTTTTATGATTATGACTCTGTATATGGCTGTGGTCTTGGAATCCCATTGATAATATTCGACCGAAACAACTCTATAAGGGGCGACACCCCGATTTTGCAAAATGTGGAAAAAACAATTGATAATCTTAGTTGGAATCCCTGCTCGCTGGTGAACGGCTCTTCTGCCGCACTCGGTGAGCTGGATGTAACATCGTTGCCAGGAAAGCCGAAAATCTGGACAAACAGTCGTGTTTTGATAAAGACAGACGAAGGCGGGGATAATGAACTGCTGAAAAGCTTGGTCAAAGAGGGTGTCTCATGTCATCTACTTGAGAATAAAAGGTATGAAACAATTGATGCGCAACCTGTTCCGCTTTCTGGGAGAAACTTGAAATTCGATAATGCTATTAAAGTTGCTGGGTGGGTGTTTCAGTGGAATGGACCTGGCCTGAATTATAGTGAAGGAGGAATAAACTGGACAGCAACTCCAAGCGGATGCCATAAAAAAACAGAATTTGCACTTGCTAAAATAGTATCACTGGCAGCTGTTGATGCGGTAAATCCTTGCGCCCTGGCCGTGCTTACACTCATGCTTATAGCAATACTTACGTATAATCCGAAGAAGAAAAAAAATGTCTTGCTGGCTGGTTTGGCTTTCACGCTGTCGGTTTTCATCATGTATCTTTTCTATGGCCTGGTTATCATAAGGTTCTTCCAAGTGATACAGACCCTCACTGCTATCAGGCTGTGGTTGTATAAAATACTCGGTGTTGTGGCCATCTTGCTTGGTCTACTGAATTTGAGAGACTTCTTTCACTACAAACCAGGCAGGCTCGGAACAGAGATGCCAATAGCATTGCGACCAAAGGTCAAAAAAATAATATCAGGCATAACATCACCAAAAGGTGCATTCGTAGTCGGGTTGTTCGTAACAGTATTCTTGCTACCATGTACCATCGGTCCTTATGTTATAGCAGGCGGTATATTGTCTGCTCTTGAGCTGATGAAAACCATACCGTGGCTATTGCTCTACAATGCGATTTTTGTTCTGCCTATGCTCGCCATAACACTGGTTGTGTACGCAGGCATTAAGAAGGTTGAAGACGTATCTGGCTGGAAAGACAGAAACATACGCTACTTGCATTTGGTTGCCGGCTTGATTATAATCTGCCTCGGCATAGCAATGCTTATGGGATGGGTATAATCTTAGGACTGGTCTAAGATGACCAACCTTATCGAAAAGATAGAAAAACTAAAAAGAGATAGAAATGCCATTATTCTGGCTCATGTCTATCAAAGGGATGAGGTGCAAAAGATAGCGGATTTCACAGGAGATTCTTTAGGCCTAAGCAAAAGGGCTGTTCACACCAGTGCTGATGTGATAGTCTTCTGCGGTGTGAAATTCATGGCCGAAACCGCAGCAATTCTTAACCCTGATAAAACAGTTCTCTTGACCGAGCAAGATGCTGGCTGCCCGTTAGCGGACATGACAACAAAAAAACAGTTGGATGAAAAAAGAGCCTTGTATCCTGATGCTGCTGTTGTGAGTTATGTCAATTCCTCTGCTGAGATTAAGGCAGAAAGCGATGCTTGTTGCACATCGGCTAATGCGGTTGATGTTGTGAAATCGCTGCCTCAAAAACAAATTTTATTTCTCCCTGACAAAAACTTAGGAAGTTACGTAGCATCAAAACTGCCAGAAAAGGAGATTATTTTGTGGAACGGCTTTTGTTATGTTCATGAAAAAAATATCGACCCAGCCAAAATTAAAAGCCTGAAGAGCTTGCACCCTGATGCAGAAGTTATGGCACATCCTGAATGCAATCCTGATGTGATTGGCTTAACAGACTATGTTGGGAGCACTTCAGGAATGCTAATGTACGCCAAGGAATCGAAAGCGAAAGAATTTATTGTTGGTACTGAAAACGGCCTGCTTTATGAGCTACAAAAAGAAAACCCTGATAAAAAATTTTATCCGTGCAACACTGTCTGCGAGGACATGAAGCGCACGAGTCTGGAGAGTGTGCTCAGGTCGCTGGAAGAGATGAAATATAAAATTGCTGTTCCGGAAAATATACGCATCTATGCAAAGAAGGCCCTAGACAGGATGTTGAAAGTATAACCGTGTATATGAAATAAATATATGCGATATAATCATGAAAATAACTATGAAAAAAATAACAAAACTCATACCAATTGGCTTAGCCGCACTCGTAATGTTTTTGTTAATTTTATCTTCCAGAAGTGAAAAAGAAGGGACTGATATGAAAACTCATATGATGGGTGAAAAAAACATGATTGGGAAAGGCGTGCCCCTAACAAGCGTGACCTTAACTACGATATATGATAACTATGAACACGCTCCAGAATTAAGAACGGGCTGGGGATTTTCTTGCCTTGTAAGAGCTGATGGCAACAACATATTGTTTGACACTGGCGGCGACAGCGAAACACTGTTGCATAATATGAAAAAATTAGGCATAGAAACGAAAGAAATTAATATGATTGTGCTGTCTCATATTCACTCTGACCATGTTGGCGGATTATTTGGCCTGCTCGAAGAGAATGCTAAGAATGCTGGGGGCGTAGAGAACGCCAACAACAATATTACCGTGTACCTGCCCAAATCGTTCCCTCGAGACTTCAAGGAAAAAATAAAATCCTACGGTGCCAATGTTGTAGAAGTCAGCAGCGCAACAAAAATATCTGACGGTGTGTACACAACAGGAGAATTAGGAACATGGATTAAGGAGCAATCCCTGATAATCAGAACAGGGAAAGGCCTAGTCATTGTTACTGGATGCTCGCATCCCGGAATTGTTAATATAATCAAAAGGGCAAAAGAGTTAACCAACGAAATAGTATATCTTGTCATAGGCGGATTTCATTTGTCAGCATCCAGCGACCAAGAACTAGAGGGCATCATAAAAAGCTTCAGAGAACTCGGTGTTGAAAAAGCAGCACCATGTCACTGCTCTGGCAACAGAACACGAGCACTTTTTCATGAGGAATACGCAGATGATTTCATTGAAAACGGAGTTGGAAAAACAATTAAAATTTAGCAGCAGAAATTTAGTAACAAAGTTAGTAAAGGATGATTGCATGAATGGAGAAGAAATGAAAAAGCTACGGCAAGACATTCATGAGTGCAGGCTGTGCGACTTGTGGAAAACCAGAAATAATCCTGTTGTTGGGGAAGGTTCATTAACTGCTGGTGTGATGTTTATAGGTGAGGCACCAGGCTATAATGAAGACCAACAAGGCAAACCATTTGTAGGCAGGGCAGGAAAGATATTTGATGAATTACTGAGCTCGATAGAACTGAAAAGAAAAGATATTTACATTACAAACATATTGAAGTGTCGACCACCTGGTAATGCAAATCCATCTCCAGAGCAGATAAAAGCCTGTCTGCCTTATCTTGACAGACAGATTAAAATAATCCAGCCAAATGTTATATCTACACTTGGAAATTTTGCATTGTCGTATATCTTTGATAAATTTGGGTTGAAGCAAGAGAAAATAAGCAGTGTGCATGGGAGGATTTTTACTGTGAGTAATCTTATCGGGGCTAAAAAGATAATACCCTTATACCACCCGGCTGCTGCTACGTATAATCCAGAAATGAAAGGTCTTTTGCTCGAGGATTTTAAACTTATTAGGGATTGTCTGTAAGTAGGTTATATGTAAGGGATTGTTTATGAAAACCATGAAGATTGCGATAACTGGAGGAAAAGGCGGAACAGGCAAGTCAACCATAGCTACAGCTCTGGCACACTCCCTTAGCAAAAGTAAAAATGTTCTGCTTGTAGACGCAGATGTTGACTGTCCGAATGATCATCTTATTCTGAAAATGGAAAGAAAAAAGGTTAAAACAGTAACACAAATGATTCCAAAGTGGGACTTTGACAAGTGCATTAAGTGTGGCAAATGTTCTGAAGTTTGTAAAGCCAATGCAATCGTGTTTGTTCAGGGCAAGAATCCTATATTTGTTCCTGAGCAATGCAGTGGGTGCGGTGCCTGTATTATAGCATGTCCGACAAAAGCTATATCCAAATCGAGCAAAGAAATAGGAACGATATTTTCAGGCAAATATAACAAGCTAACTTTTCTTGGCGGTGAACTCCGACCGGGCGAGATTGCATCTGAATTTGTCGTCGATGCATTAATGGATTATGTCAAAGAAGAAAACAAAGAAAAAAATTATGATTTTATTCTAATAGACACTGCCGCAGGCACACATTGTGATGTAATCACGGCTCTAACTGGCGTGGACCTGGCAATAGCAGTGACAGAACCTACTCCTCTTGGTGCGCATGATTTAGAACTTATACTCAAACTGACAAAAATTCTGAAGGTTCCGACCAAGGTTATACTGAACAGGGCTGATATCGGCAATATATCACTGATACAAGACATTGCCAAGAAATATGGCACGACCATTATCACAGAACTTGCTTATGATAAGCGCATCATCGAAGCTTATTCCAAAGGTGAGCCCGTCGCAAACAAATCCGTTGATAAATTAATTGATGAAATCTGCAAAATGGTGAAAAAATGAAAAAAATAGTCATACTCTCTGGAAAAGGCGGCGTTGGAAAGAGCAGTGTTGTGGCTTCGCTGGCTGTGTTGCTTGCGCGCAACAGAAAAATCATAGCAGTAGACTGTGATGTGGACGCCTCCAACCTTGCACTGGTTCTTGGCCTGAGAACCGATGCGTTCGAGTCATGGCATCCTGTGCAGACCAGTGAGAAAGCGCTGCTCGTGCCAGAAAAATGCACGCATTGTGAAAAATGCAAATCAGTCTGCAACTTTAATGCTATATCTTGGGATGAAAAAAAAGGCGAACCAATATTTAATGAGCTTCTCTGTGAAGGCTGTGGCGCTTGCCAGCTTGTTTGCGATGCCGGGGCAATAGAACTGAAAAAGGTCGATAATGCCAAGGTCGGCTTTGGTAGGACAAAATATGGTTTTTATATCGTGTCTGGCCAACTGAAAATGGGCGAGGCTGGAAGCGGAAAAGTAGTGTCTGTTGTCAAGGACCGGGCTTATGAACTGGCAAAAAAAGAGGAAGCAGAAATCATCTTAATAGACTCTGCCGCTGGAATAGGCTGTCCTGTGATAGCATCTGTGCGCGATGCTGATTACGGCGTTGTTGTGACAGAACCGACGCCCTCAGCATTCAGCGACATGAAAAGGGCTCTGTCTGTTCTAAATCACTTTGGCATAAAATACGGCATCATAATTAACAGATACGACATAAACACAAAACTCACAGAAACGATAGAAAAGTTCGCCAACGAGCATGAACTACCAATCCTCGGAAAAATACCATATGACAGAACATTCGTAGATGCACTCGTCAACCTGATACCAATAGTCATTTATGACAAAAAATATGAGAAGCTGTTTTCTGAGATATTAGCCAAGATAGTTAATCAACTTTAACTTCTAAAATCTCATAAAATAATATCATAAAACAAATCCCATAAAAATAAAGACGTGTGCGAAAAAAATCTCACCTCTTTACTCTATTCAAAATCTTTTTATTCTCACGCCTTCAAGTTTTTATATAGTGAGAAAATGAAAGTCAAGTGGCGAAACATTATTTTGCTCGCGGTTGGATTATTCGTTCTGCTCATGCTCATCACAATCGTTATGACGCCGATGACGGGCTGTAAGCAAATCGATGACTGCAAGGCCTGCTGGAGCTGGGTGCCTGTTCCGCGAGAGTGCGGTAATGAGACGTGCGAAACAGACCCGGCCATAGAACAGCACAACGCGCTTGTTGATGTCATCATATGCGCCTGTGAAAAAGCCAGGGCAAATAATTACGGCAACAAAGAAATGAATAAGGAAATAGAGATGCTATTCAAAGAGGTCACGGCCAGCTACACGGGCAGCGCACGTGAAATCTGTGAAGGCTCGCTTGGCGCCTCGCTGATCAAATGGCGATATGAGTAAAAGACGTTGCTACCTTCTTCTTTTCATTTTGATAGAACCAAGTATCCATCAAAAAATTCGACAAAAAGCGAAATCGAAATCTTTATATACTAGTAAGTATAATTAGTTACTAATAAGTAGTTAATAAATATGTGGGG
>JAOZPR010000005.1:0-1824 GCA_029932645.1 Candidatus Aenigmatarchaeota archaeon
TGTTATATTGCTCCAGCCGGGGGTCGAACTGAAAGAACCTGTATCATTCAACACCCATGAGCCAGAAGCGTTCCAGTAGAACTCCCATGAATCTAGTTGACCATTATCAGACCAGTTACAATAGAACTTAACATTATCGTTGGGTTTCGGATTTGTATCATTGGCTCCAAGGCTATTCCATGTTGGAGGGGTTATATCAACATAAAAAACATAATAATTTGTGATGTTTGAGCCATCATCGCTGGTAAGAACATTTCCATACGGGTCTGTCAATGCAGTATAAACCTTGTAATACCCCGTGACTTGAGAGTCTGTGTTCCATGGATTCTGATTATAAATAGAGCCAATGTTGAGGTAATCTCCGGAATTTATTACCCTTTTTGTCCCTGTATTTGTATCGTTTATTTGTGTTGCTATAATTTCTCCTGTGTCATTTTTTTGCACTTGCATCAACAGATAGCCAGAAATATTGGTTGCACCGGTGTTATTAATCAGGCTTGGTTTTACCTCTGAACCCATATTTATGGTAGGCTCTGAAGACGCATATTTTGTTCCATAAATCAATCCCGAAGGCATAACTAGCCAGCTAAAAACTTCTGCTATGTGGCTCCCGTCCCAGGATGCTGGCTCTTCACCAGCAAGCTCGAAATCACTTGTTGTTACATCTCTAGTTAAAGCATAGAATGAGTTTGACCCTGCCTCATCATTAAGCTGAGAAACAACAACGGGTGCAGAAGAGTACGAATTTGAAAACGTCTGTGTTACAAATGTATGAGTTATGCCACTGACGGTCTTTGCCTCTAAGTTGTTTAAAGAATCGGTTCCCGTCTCAATTGTTGCATAAGCGATTGTTTCCGCGCTTGATAGTGACGGTGTCGTGACATCATCCTCCTCAACCTGTAATTGAATACTTGTCGTGGCTAGATTATCCCCCCTCGCATAAATTTGGTCGGCACCATTCGCGTTTGTTTGCGTATCTGCCAATACGACTGGGTTTGTAAACGTTTGTCCAAAATTTGCTGTTGTGTAGCTTCCCGTAGATGTTGTTGTGTTCACGACGATGCCCAGCTCTTTTGCACCCAAACGATATTTACCTTTCTCGAGTATAATGTACGAAACATTTGTTGTATTTATGTATCCGTTTCCTGAACCCGGACTTTCAACTTGTCTTATCGTGAAGTTTTCCGAATTCACATTTGTGATTAAGTGATGCTGTGTATCACTTGTTCCGGTTCTTGATTCACCCGGACCAAGACGAGGAACAGCGAAAACCACAGGGTTCGTGTAATTTCTTGATAATATGACTGTCGTGTCTGTTCCTCCCACCTCCGAGATGTTGGCTTCACCCACTATGAACAAAGTTTTAGTTTTGTTGCTTTTGCTTTGTGCATCTGGATTTCCATAGTACATATAGATTGTTTTAACTTGTGAATCGCTCAAATTAACTTTAATCCAGATTTTTGTCTGAGTTGTGTTGCACCCACTTTGAATCCAGTAACTCAGCTCTGTTACATTATCGCTATCAATAAACCTTATATCTGAGCAATCAGAATTCATTTTAGATTGATTGATTATAGATTGTGTGTCTATTGTCAGATTAACTTGGTAGTCTGTTAAATCAGCACCAGAAGTCTCGGTCAATGTTATTGGCTTTTTATATCCCCAAGAAATATCCCACCAATTTTCAGATGTTAAGAGAACGTCTTCATTTGCGCCATAAATATCTTCTTCTGTTTTCAAAACCATCGAAGCGTTTGCTCTGAGATAAAATTTTTTCGGAGATGATGACGTGTCGTTAGAATTTCCAGATGTGTCGTTAGCCCA
>JAOZPR010000005.1:1924-13236 GCA_029932645.1 Candidatus Aenigmatarchaeota archaeon
CCAATTGTTTTTCCTGCTGCATAAGAAGGTATTTGCATTGCAACTGAGGAAATGTTGTGTGTGCCAGAAAAATTACCTGATGAAACATTCTTCCACGAATCATCTGTAGTAGCATTCCAAGAAAAAGTCCAAGCAGACAAATTATAATTATCTGTCCAGTTAGCACTAAAATTAACATAATCGTTTATTGCTGGATTTGAATTATTATCTCTTAAATCGTACCATTGTGGCTTCTCCACTTCGCAAGCTGTGAAATCAGTAGAATTGCTATCCCATTGACCAGATGTGCTATTAGCGTAAATCTCGATATCCCATATTCCTATTGAGCTTAATTCATTTGGTATTGTATAATTATACTCATATGTGTAACCATTGGTTATCGAACTAATATTACTCATGGTCTCATTATTGACCATGGCTGTTCCATTAGGATGTTCTATTGTTATCAAAACCGTGTCTATGTAACTTGCTCCATCAGGATGGCTCACATTAACCCTTATGGTAACATTCTCTCCTATCATAAAGGATGTTTTTTCTGTTAGTGTCGAATCATATGTTTTTGGTTTTTCCACATCTGTGGCAGCTTCTTCTGACTCTATACTATAAGATGGCTCTGGGGAGACATACTTCATAACCCTGATGTCATCTGTCAGAAATTCGTATCCACCGTGTATGAAAAAATAACTAAAGCTTGAGTAGGTTGAATCTGAACCTGTTATGGACTTCACGATAATATCATTCATATCATAAAGCGTATAGTTCATGTTCTGATTGTAATAGGTAAAACTCTGCTTGTACCATTGGTTTTGATTTGATACATGTGTGCTAGATGTTACTGTGGTTGCTCCGCACGTATTACTTCTCTCCTCTATGTAAAAATCATCAGAGTTTCCGTTGGTTTGCTTTCTTGGACCGTATCCGCTACAGCTGGTTGTTGCCCCCAAGCTATACCTATCTAAGGCGCCGCCGTTGTTATTAATCCTGTTGGTAAGAAATATCGCCCTGAAACTTGTGACAGTTTCTGACAATGCAATATAACATCCGTTCGGATCGTTGTTGCCTGTTTTCTTGATTACACCGCCTTGCGTCGTATCAGTATCGTAGACGCAGTAACCGCTTCCGTAATCTGTCCAGCCATCTATGTTTCCGTCTTCAAAGTCATCAAAAAGGAGAAATGTCGAAGAGCCGTTACTCTCGCTATTGGCAGAAGGATTGCCGTAGTACATGTAAATCCTTGCAGTCCCGTTTCCCAATCCGATGTCTGTTGTATTTCCAGGAATCAAAATCACCTTTACCCAGATTTTTGCCTTCTGCTCGCTAGAATTCCAAGATTCTACCCAATAAGGTATTGACGTTTCATTACCACTTGTTGCATTGTAGTATGTGAACCTTGTTGAGTTTTGTTGTGACCAGTTGAAGTTTGAGCCGACATTTGACGAGTTAAGGTTAATCTGGATTTGGTAATTCGTTAGATTCTCATTCACATTATTTGATATATTTATCGCCTGTCTATAATCCCATGTTTCGTTCCACCAGCTTCCGCCAGCAGGGTCGAACGCAAGGAACTTTGATGGCGTGTTGTCTGTTTCGTATTCAAAGTATTCCCATGTGCCAGATAGATGCGGAATCTTGTAAACATAAACTAATTGTTCTGGCTCAGGCAGCACAGAATTGTCAAGAACGCTTTCCAGGTCAGTGTTGATGTTGTGTGCTCTCAGCAAATCTTTTATTCCAGCGACTGCTGGGTCATCACTATACCATTTTTCCATAAAGCCTCTTGTTGAGAACAACAGTTCTGGCTCGTCGTATTTTTTGATTACATATGTTTGATTTTTGTAGTATGGGTAACCAACCTTCGTAACGTTACCATATGTCGCATTTGCCTCTATGTCTAGCTGCAACGGAATGTATTCTAGAATTGGGGCATCCTTGTATTGCTCTGTGACATTGCCCTCATAGTATGTTACATTTTCTATGTAGATTTGCCTTGTCCTGCTCACCAGATGCCACGCCTTGAATGACTGGATATTGCCTGTTATGGTTATGTAAGACACATCATCAGATTTGCTGTTGAATATCCTATATGTGATTCTCTGGCTCACTGGTGATGTATGATAGTCGACCAGCTCGAACTCTGTGCCGTATGATGATAGGTTGAACAGGTCTGTCATCATGGTTTCCCTGACAGGCTTTGCCCCAAACTTTCCAGTCAGCTTTGGTTTCAATGGCAGAGGAGCATCATATTCTATCTTTCTGAATCGGTTAGCCCTGATGTTCGCGAGCCCTGTCCTGACGTTTTCTGCGCCTTCAGGAGCAAGACCACGCCACTGCTCCAGGCTATCCACGTATTTAACCCAGTGGGCTTTTTTATTGGAAGGAGAAAAACGAGGCTGTTCTTCCGAGATGGGCGGGGATGGAACAGCCTCTTGAGAAAGATCATCTATACTGGCGGGCTCTTCTGGCGCTGGCTCTGTGCTTATAGTAAACTGGTTGCGCACAGTCTGGTTGTTGCTGGTCAGAACTATATCATAAAGGCCTTCGATAGAGAATCCTTTCAGTAGAGCAAAATATTTTCCAGTAAAATCTGTTCTGGCTAGTTTTTCATAGACCTTTGTGTTGTTTGGCCCAATGACAGTAAGATTAAAGAACGTTTTCGGCGCACTTGAGACCGTAATAAAAATGTTTTCGCCCGGCTCGTATTGCGGATTGTTTGTTTCGACAGACAACTGACCTGCTGCGAGAGATAAACCAACTAGTAATAGAGTTGACGATATGACTATCAAAGCTAAAACTATTTTAGCTAACGCTTTCTTCATCTGTTCACCAAATTCCCATTATTCACAGATGTTAGAAATTTGGAAAATCCAAATTTCTAGTTTAAACCCTCGGAGAACTAATAATTCTCGTGCACGCGGTCACGAAGAACAGTCCCCCACCCATCTAATTGTTTATTTATTGGAAAGAACCAGTATAAATAATTTTTGCCTCGATTTTTATTTTTAGCCTATCGGATTTTTGTATATGCTTTTATATCTGATGAGCGCCAACATTGCCATGCTTGTGGCATAAATATCCTCTTTTTTCTCGGTGCCCATAAAATAACCCCCATTCCAGCTTCCGTCTGGCCGTTGTTTTTTTATTAGCCATTGAATTCCCTTCTCGACTCTCTTTTTGCATTTCTCATTTTTTTTGCATGCACCTGAAACAAGTAATGTGTTCAAGGCCAGAGTCGTTCTCAACTCTTTTGATGGTCTGCCTTCGGCTGCAAGCCCCCAAGAGCCATCTGAGTTTTGCGTGGTCAGAACAAAGTCAATAGCTTTTTCTATTATATCGGCCTTGCCATAAATCTCAGCAGCCCAGACATTAATATAAGTTGCATAGTACGGCGTGTCATAATACATCCATGAGCTGTTCCATGAACCGTCTTCCAGTTGCGTGGATGCAAGAAAGTCAAGTGCTTTGGTTATATTGCGGGTTATATTATATTTAGCGTGCTCATTGTCTTCATCAGTTAGCGTGAGCGCAACAAGAGCATAGCCAGTGACAGATGGGAATCTTTTGTCTTCTATAATAAATGGTGTGCCTATTTTCCAGTATCCTTGCGCATCCTGCTTGCCGACGAGAAATTCTCTCGTGTCGCTGATGTTTTCATCTGCAAGATAAAGAGCCAGCATTGCGACAGCTGTTGTTTCAATACAATATTCTTCTTTGGATGTCGTTGTCATATAAAAACCGCCGTCGCTCCGCTTGACCGTATTAAGGAAACGCGCTGCCTTATTGATCGTTTCATTGTAATTAAGCTTGTTCAAAAATGATAAAGCAACAACAGCATTGGCCGTATCCCAAATCTTGAACATAGAATTGCCTGACAATGATATGGAACCGTCTTTGTTCTGTTGGTCAACCAACCAGTCAGCAGCGCTATTCATAGAACTTGAGATGTTAGTCGTAGTTTGCTGCTGAATAACAAAAATTATAAGAATTAGCAACAGAATTAAAATCAATGGCCAGGTTGCCTTCTTCATGATATATAATATCCAGAAAGGAATAAAAGATTTCTTATAGGAAAGCACAAAAAAGAAAAAGGGGAAAATAAAAGAAAAACGTTCCCCACCCATCTCGAAAATAAAATCAAAGATTATGATTTGCTTACTCGTTCTGCTTCTTGTCACATGCTTTCTATTTCTTCCTGTCTGGCCTGTACTTGTATTTGAATTCATGAGATATTTTTGCTTTCAGATTATGCATCTTATGCATAGTATCCTGTCGCGCGGGCGTGCGGCTGGGCAGTGCACCTGTTAAGCGCGTGAGATTCGGCAAGCCGCCTCTTTCGCTTCCTTTCTTGTACTTGATTAAAAATCCGAATGCAACTATAATGATTATTAAGACAAGCCACCAGTTCGCGTTCAGGAAGGCTATGGGTGATGTTACCAGGGCTACCAATGCTGCCGGCACTCCAGCAATGGCTGTGAAGAGACCTGTCGGTGTCTCTTGTTCCTGGCTCGGGCCTGTGGGCAATTCCTCTAGGAACTGAACAGTAAGGGTTGCCTGGGCCTGAGTCTCAGCAGACTGGGCAGCCATATTTGCAAGGTAAAACTTCTTGCATTCGCGCGATGCACAATATCCTTTTGGAACGAAAAACCTCAGCTCCACGTCCACCTCATCATCAGGGCTCATCTGTGATATGCTCGTCGGAATTATCTGATACCATTCCGGTGCCACACCTTCCACACCAATGGTTATATCAGTAAGGTTTGTCTGGCCTGTATTTTTGACTGTTATATTGACAGAGACTATTGTTCCTTCCGCGATATCGACTGTCTCTGGCGCCAACAGCGCCATGTCTGTCTTTCTTGAAAGCTCGAGAAAAACAGAAGATTCGGCAGGCAGGAAAGGCTCTTTCTCAGACCTCATCGTGAGCTTTGCCGAGCCTTCGTGCATTGGCGCCTTTGCATTAATCATGAAAAATCCGCCTATATCTGTTTTTACTGTTTCGTTGGTTGATCCGAGCGAGTATTCGACAACAGCGCCCTCTATGGGATTGCCATTCGAATCGAGCACCTTGCCTGAGATGGAAACCATCTCGCCCATGTAATAATTCTTCTTTGGTATGGTCACATCAAAATACAATGCTTTTCTTTCTCCTATAATAAATGATGAAAAGGAAGAAACATTGAATTTAACTATATTTGTGGTTGTATCTATCACGGGGTTTTCTACTCTCTCCCATGTGTCTGAACATGAGCGCCTGTCAAAATTCCAGTTGTGGCAGGTATAAACCTCTATTCGTTGTTCATCAACAACTTTTGATGCGTCGTAATATATCTCCAAGTCAGCAGACTCGAAACTAAGCTGCGGTGAAAGCTCAAGAACAACCAAGCTGGCAACAGATATGCCTGGTATATCTGCTTCACCAGAAAAGCTGTCAAACCTTATCGCATCCTTGATGCCGGTTTTGATATCAACCCCTTTGAGTGTTGCCAACAGGGTGTCGAACTGCAAAACCACTGTGTAGTTGCCTGGAAGAATCGATGCAGAATACTCACCAAGCTCATTAATATTTATCTGCTTTGTCTCGCCGCCCTTTGTGAGTTTTATTGTGCCTTTTACAGCGTGGTTGTCAGCATCCGAAACCTTGCCCGAAAACGGAAGTATGAACTTTATTGGGCTTTTTGCCTCGACCATGATGGGCGATAGCACGTTGTAGTCCATGGCCAAGAAAAGCCTGTATGTGCCTGATTCATACTGAGGCAACTTGACTGTTATATCGCCTGTTCCTGACTGCATGCTGTATGAAAAATCTGTTATCTCCAGATTGCTTGTCTTTTCTCCATCTTCGTTCATGAGATAAACATAAAAATCGGACTGCGAGATATCATCTATCGCGTTTTTGTTATAGAACGCTGAATAGTGTATACTCAACGTGCCTGCTGTCGAGTATTCCAGCGAACCCCCATCGTTTACGTCCAAAATCTCCAAATCAAGCGGTGATTGAATCCTCACAACATTTCTTTCTATTATTTTATAGTTGTGTTGAACACCGGCATCAAAGTATTCCACCTCTACAATAAGATTGTATAGTATATCTGTGTCCAGGCTTGAGTAATCATAGTTCACGAAAGGTTCCAGAAGGAAGCGCTTTGTGTTCTGGTTAAAGCCAACTGGTCCAAGACTGAGTTGGTGCTTCTGACCAAACTGTTCCAGATAAATCTTGAAAGAGGGGTTTTGGGCAGGCTCTTTTATGTTCGACTCCACGAAGAGCTCTGTTTCTACAGGTTCGTCAAACTCCTGGCCAACATAAACAGAATAGGGTGGGCTGGCCTCTGGCAAAATCACATCACCAGTCAGCCTCTTAACACTGAATGTTGTCTGGTCAGTATCTGTTGACCCGGCATAGCTACATGTTATATCCATTAGGTATGAACCAGGGTCTGCGGTCTGATAAGTAAGAGAAAATATATCATTTTCAGAATCGTATATAAAATCTATTGGCTGATATGTTACAGATTTGTGTGTAACCACTCCGCGAACAAGCAGGTTGGAAGAACTAACATTTGTCTCTGTGCATTTGGCAGTTATCACGATGTTGGCAGGAGAATATGTATTTTCTCCTGTCTGCTCTATCCACGGGTTTGCAGTGACCTGTACATTGCTAACCTGAACTGCTCCAACAAGACTTACCAATAAAAGAATTGCCCCGATAATAATATAGAGCTTCTTAACCATTACAATCCCTTGGCATCCTAAATCAAAATCCCCTAAGCTTCTCCATGAAGCGCTTGAAAAACAGGTTCTTCGGCTCCTTAAATGTACGGTTGGTCATGTAGTAGGCGAGCCGCCTGAATTCTATGGACGGTTTGGAATACGGGCTGTATTTGATAACAGGCGTCTCTTCAAAAATGCTTTTTTTAATTATTTTATCCTCTGGGATTTTCGATATTATTGGCGCTTCGCACATGATTTCTATCTCAGCAGGTCTCAGCTCATAGTTTGTTCCCTGTATGCGGTTGACAACAACACCCAAAACATTTTTCTTCAGGTCTCTTGTTATTTTTATGACCTTTATGGCGTCTGTGACCGATGGCACATCAGGGTTGGTCACAACCACGATATCGTCTACGACCTCTAAAACAGTCAAAGCATCATCAGTAAGCCCGGGCGGACAATCCAAGATAACAAAGCCCTTGAGCTTTTTTAGGTCCCTCCTTAGCTTCTTGGCGTTCGGTTTCAGCCCAGTGTAAACATCATCCACGGAAAGCGAGGACGGTACCACCATTAGTCCTATCGGGTGTTGATGAACAGCATTTAATATGTGTTCTTTACCGCTCAAAACATCTTGCAGGGAAACGTCAAAAGAAAACGTTCCAAGCTGCACACCGAGATTAGACACAGTCAGGTCAGCATCAACAACAGTTACCTGTTCGCCAAGTTCCTGCAGCGCTATTCCAAGATTAATAGCAGTAAGGGTTTTGCCTACCCCACCCTTACCAGAAGCAATACCAATTATCCTAGACAACTCTCCCACCTTCAAAATATAATTTAGACCAAATTATATATATAATTATTTTTTCTTAATATAAAGCTTTGTAGCCCTTTTTCTTGGCTTCTTTACGTGCCTGAGTACAAACAAGAGTACTAAAAAGCCTGCCAAAGCATATGCCGGGTAGATGCTTTGCGGTTTTTTGAGTGTTATGACCTTTTTAGCATAGTATTTACCATCTTCTGACATTATCTCTAAGGTTATCGGCTCTTCTCTCCAGTAATCTGTATCATAAGATATTGTCCCGGATATTTTGCCCTTCGTGGGCTCGAGCTTTTTCGACTCAAGATACCAGCCCATTGGATATTCTGACGGAATAATCACCAAGGGTGGCAAAACTTCAGCACCCTTCTTTTTTCTTATGTTTAGCTTGATAGTGTTTTGTGTGTTTGTTATGGATATATCAGCCAGGTCCTCTAGTGATATTTTTTTGCTTATATTTGTGTTGACAGCTGAGAATCTGACTTCTTTTATTTTTTCTGACTCATAGCAATAATAGGCTGTTAAAATACCTCTGTAATCGCCGTCCTCTGGAGCCAACCAATAGATATCAAAAGAGTCGTATGCGCCGGGCTTCAGCAATTTTTCCTGGCTCCAGTCTGTGTATATGGTTTTGTTGTCCTTTGATATGTCTGCCCTTATCTTAACCTTGCAGGCGACCGACCCACTGTTCAGCCATTCTAAATAGAAATGCTGGTATGTAGAATTGGTAATATTTTCGAACGAAAAATATTCTACATAGCCTTGAATCTCGCCAGAGATATCGATACTAACATCTGGTGCTGAAACAGGTGTGGATAACACAATAACAGATATGATAGCGCACATGAACAAATATTTTACATCCACTCTTTTCACCTCTTACTGATTAAACATGTTTATGAAAATGTTTATGAAAAATATAGCGCCGGGATTAAAAAATCATATTTCGGTATCTTTATTTTGACCTCCATCTCTCCTGTGTAATAACCAAGCTCTGTTATATTCAATACGATTTTGACTGTCAGTTCTTTGCCTGGCTGTACTATTATGTTATTTTGGTCTGGGGTTATGAACTGAGAGATGTTCCCATAGTTTATTATCTTAATTTTTGCAGGTCTTTCTCCATTGTTTGGTATGGACAAGAATTTGGTAACCACGGGTGTCACATTAAACACAAGCCTGCCGAAATTAAGTCTGTCTGTTTCAGAAGAGACGCCAAGGTCTAACTTGGTCTGGTTTGTACGTTCTATCACCAGAACCTCTGTTGGATATCTGTATAAAATACTTTCAAAAAATATCCCGTCTTTTTGTTCTATGGACATGTTAGTAGCAAGCACAACTGGTTCCTGCTCAATGCTAAACAATTCCGAGATAAAAAACAACAGAAATATCAATATAGCCAATACTATTACCAGCACTTTAATATTTTTTGATTTTTTAGATTTCTTAGATTTCTTTGATCTGGTTGCTCTTATCAGCTTTGATTTTCTTGATTTATTTGCTTTTTTTCTTTTTGCCATTTTTCTTTTTACCATCTAGCTCACCATTTCCAATAGACCAAAAATAATATAAAGAGCACTACCAAGATGACAAGCCACCAAGGAAATTCACTCGGCTTTGGCGGCAGTGCGGCTTTTATTGCTTCTGGTATCTCAAGGTCATATCTTTCAGATATGGTTCCTGTCGAATAATCAACCACTACCTTTGCTGTGTACAGGCCTGGCTCTATGTCTTCTCCCCGCCAGAAAACAGAAAGTATTCCGGTTGTTTTTGGTGTAACTTTTGCATCTCCCCCTTTGAGAACCGTGACTATATTGTTTTCTTTATCAAATAATTTTAACTCATTTAATCTTGCCACCATTGTGACTGTTCCTGTATTCTGAAAAACAGTGTCAAACCTGACTATGTTTTTCATCTCCCTCTCTGCAAAAACGTTGACAACCTTTCCCTTTCGTATAGCCGGGTCTGGAACAACATGAAAAACAAAATAGAATCTCGTTATACCTATTGTGGAAACAGCTGTTCCACCGCTGGGTGTTGCTGCCATCTTAGGATCCAGATTTATGGCGCCCACATGATATCCTGGTTCAGCGTTTCTCGGGACATCGAGTATGAATTCGACGTCGGCATTAGCACTGACTGTTTTTCCAGACGGTAAGCGCACAACGATTTCTGGAGCTTTTGGAGATATAAAAACAGGATTCTCTGGAAACTTGACCCAACCATTGACAGACTCTTCTGATGCGTTCTTCGGCACAAAACCTGTTGCCCCTTCTTTCATGAATATAGTAAGATGTGGGTTGGTTGTAGACAAACCAACAAGCATATCGTTTTCTGCATTGGTCAAGATATAAAACATGCCAACAGCCCGCTCACCAGGTTTGACATCACCAAGATCCAACAGACCAGGAGCAGTACCGACAGAAAGGGCTAGACAAATATTAGAACATAGCAACAATACCAACAATGATAATAATAGTGGTGGTAAAGCCAATGAACGCAAATCCCTCTTCATTTCCCTCTTTTATTTATTATCATAAGGACTATATAAATTTTAGTTTTGGCTTGGTTTACAAACTGGTTTAAAAAATTTTCTTCATCTGATTGAGATATCTAGAACTACAAGTATTGAAACAAAAAATAAAATCGTAGCTTATTCTACGCCTGCTGCAACGAGCGTTAATTTACCAGTTATGCTACCGTGTGGCGTACCATACGGCACTACAACCCTCACATTTAATACCATAGTGTCTCCAGGATTGAACTTTGTCGTACCATCTGCAAGCAGGTCCTGGTACGAACACCCCCCTTCTTCTCCTGGAACATCCATATTATATTTGTAAAATATTGTGTGGTTGCACGTATACTCAATAGCCATACAATACTGATATCCTTCTATTGTAACCTCTGCCAATCCCCAGTTCGTATAATTACCACCAGCATTGGACATGTTATAATATGAATAATCTGTGCCTGTGGATGTGAAATCTGTCGTACCTGTTGATGAAGAATTGTGCGGGCTCTTTGCTATTCTCACATCACCTTTGTTGGCATTTGCATCTGTATCGTTACATTGTCCGTTTGCTCCTGGATTCACTGTCCATATGAATTCATGATAGGCATCTGTTGAAAAGTTGGCTGTTCTGAACCTTCCATATTTCCAGCCAGCGTCAAATGAGGCAAAAGGTAGGGTAGAAGTTTCGTTCCACTCGTGCCTGTTCACATAGAAATATGCCCAAGACGCATTCGCTTCTCTTTTTGTGACAACAAAATTACCAGCATCATAGTTGCTCAACAAACCAGTACCGAACGGCCGGGTTGATGGATATGTGGTGTTCAGCCACAAATATGTAATGTTTGTAGAACCGATATTTTCAACAAAAACATCCTGGCTGCTACCAACATCGCCTGGGTTTAGTCCAGTCCAGTTCAATGCGTTGGGCGTGAAGTCCAGTTGTGTGACAGTTCCAACAGTAACAGTTATATTGACCTCTTCTGTTGAATTGGCTGTAGGTATAGCAAATACAGAAACAGATAAAAACAAAATTCCCGATATAATAAGGATGATATCCCTTAATAACTTGTCCATAACTATTCCCTCCAAGGTATCATGAGTTCTATCTATTTTTTCTCAGAAAGTGATATATAAAGTTTGTGGTTTCTCTTAATATTTGGATATTCCAAACATATATTTGGACTATTAAAATATAATACGTTTTTTCTAACCCACTAAAAATGCCCTATAAGGCCCAAAATCGCGTGTTTTCTGAAATTCGTTCTTTAATCAATT
>JAOZPR010000005.1:13336-36701 GCA_029932645.1 Candidatus Aenigmatarchaeota archaeon
TTCTTTAATCAATTAAAAGGAACCTGGCTTATTTTGGCTGTTCGTAAGAGGACAGGTTCTCTGGACAAAGAATTGTTGACCTATACCAGGATAGAACACGGCTGTTGCTAACTGTTCTCACTTTTGATACAGCTGAAACAATATCTGTATCGTCGCATATGTTACCCACTCGCACAGCTATTGACTTATTGGCTGATATGTGATCAAAACTCGTGTTGTGATCGTTTGTGAACATGTCTGCTGTGGCATACAATGTATCATCCTTGTAAATCTTGATGTCTGTTGTATTTATGGTATCAGAACCTGTGTTTTTAAGAACAATAATACAGCCTTTTTCATTCAAACAGTCACCAAGAAGCTCTATGTCTATCTTTCCAAAGTCTTTTTCTATTATTATGACCTGTTTTTCTTTGATGTTGTAACCGACAAAGAACCCGAATGCAAAAATAACAGAAAGGGTCAATATCAATGAAATAAAAAGTAAAACAACTCTCTGGTCGTTAGATTTTTTCATCCCAACCACAGATAAATCATGGGTAGTAAAAAACAAAAAAGTAATGGGAAGATAGAAGAATTTCTTGGAGGAAATAGTCTTCTGAAGACCACACTCTTCCCACTACCAAATAAAATATAACGAAAAATCTTTAAAAAGTTGTGATTTGTGATTTTTTATTACTCTCCCGGAAAAATTTTAAGATTTTATAATTGCTTATTTGATTATTTATTGTTCTGAACTAGCAGTTGTCTCGCCTGAGATATCAGATTATTGGTTTTCTTTTCGCTCAGACCTGTTTTCTTCTTCAGCGTTCTTTCTGAGGTAATTATAAGATCATGCAGGCTAATAAAACCGTTCCTGAGTAGTGTTCTCTTCACAGCCAAAGTGGTTTTCAAAATTGTAACTGGAAAGAAATTCTTCTCCTCTATCATGGCTTCAAGGCTTTTTTTCATTCGTTTCGGATAGAACCAGCCCGTGAGTAACATACCCTTGGCTTTGGCATATCTTATTGCGTGCTCTGAAAATTTTGTATTGGTGATGACCCAGGCCCTTGTGAAGTTATAGTTGTTCTTGGATTTGTTGTAGCCATCCTTTATATCCTCCAACCTTGCCTCGACCTGGAGAACAACACCAAGGCCACAATACCGGTGTGGGTTTATATGTCTCTTACATTCTATTAAAAACAAGTCAGAATTCTTCTTTGCTATAACATCGACTTGGTGCTCAACAGAGGCTCCGCGTATAATCTTGTTCCAGTCACACTCAAATCCATGAGATGCCATCAGCTCTTTTACAAACTTTTCAAAACTTTCCGAGTCAATCTCAGCCAGGGCTTTTCTTAGTCTATAGTGATATGATGGTCTTAGCTCTTCTTCCTGCTTATCCAGCTTTTTCAAAACCATCTTGTATATTTCACGTGTTGTTATTCCGTCGTATGCTGACTGCTCTATCTCTGCTGCTATTTTTCTTGCCCTGCCTCTTGAAACACCAGCGCGCAGGCATGTTGCCTCTATCTTTCTTGGCATCAGCTCTTCCCGCCGGCCGTCCGCTTTTATTACGTACATGTTTTCGCACAACTCCATTAGCATGATTTACAAACTATCATTTAATTATCAGGCTTCTCGACATAATCTTGGGTTTTTTAATTTTCAGAAGCTGTAGAATGGTCGGGGCTATATTGTATAATGAATTTGCCTTGGACTTGGATAGCGTGTACCTTTCTTTCGTTATTAAAATAAACGGCACCCGGTTAAACGTATGAGCAGTGTGCGGCTTGCCGCGGTCTTTCATCTTCTCCACATTTCCGTGGTCTGCTGTGACGATTATATCATAACTATTTTCTTTCAATGCAGGTATTAATCTCTGCAGACATTTCTCAACAGCTTTCACAGCCTTCGTAGCCGCTGACAAAGAGCCTGTATGACCGACCATATCCCCGTTCGCAAAGTTCAGCATAATAACATCGTATGTCTTTTTTCGTATGATTGGCAAAAGTTTGTTTGTTATCTTAAATGCGCTCATCTCTGGTTTTTTATCATATGTTGAAATCCTTGGTGATGGTATTATTATCTCTTTCTTCCCTCTCATTTTTTTGTATTTGCCGCCGTCAAAAAAATATGTTATATGCGCAAACTTTTCTGTCTCTGCGATTCTGAGCTGTCTCAGGCCGTGCTTTGCAAGGACATCACCAAGCGTTTCTCTTATTTCCTGCCTGCGGAATGCCACGTTGGCTCCAACTTCATAATCAGTGAAAGAAACAAAATACAGGTTCTTGAGTTTTTTCCTTTTGAACTTGGTGAAGTTTTTTTCTATGAACGCGCGTGTCAACTGCTTCGCACGGTCAGCCCTGAAATTAAAGAAGATTATCGCATCGTTGTCCTTGACTGTGCGGTCTCCGAAAACAAGCGGCTCCAAGAACTCATCTGTTATGCCTTTTTTATATTCATAATCTATGGCACGGAAGCAAGTTTTGAAGTGCTTGCCCTTGCCGTTAACAAGCATGTCATAGGCCTTTTTGATCCTGTCCCATCGGTTGTCGCGGTCCATGGCATAGTATCTTCCAGTTATGGACTGAATATGTCCTCCATACTTTTTTGTTTCCCTGAGAATTGCTCGGAGATATTTCTTGAACGCCTTTGGCGGGGTGTCCCTGCCGTCGCCAAACAGATGAAGAACCGGTTCTATTTTCTTGTTATGACATAATTGCAATAGAGCTATCAAATGATTTATGTGCGTGTGTATGCCTCCGTCGCTAAAAAGGCCCATGATATGCAGGCTTGAATTGTTCTTTTTAGCATGTCTGATAGCCCTCGAGAGTTCCTTGTTTCTGAAAAATGACCTATTCTTGATTTCTTCATTTATTAAGAGCATTTCTTGTTTAACCAATCGTCCTGCTCCCATATGAAGATGACCAACCTCAGAACCGCCCAGACTATGCACAGGCAGGCCAACATAGTTCCCGTGCGCTCCTAATGTCGTGTGTGGATATTGTTTCCATAAAGACCAGAAGAATTTGGCGTGCGCAACAGGATTGGCGTGGCTACTTCTTCTCAGACCCCAGCCATCAAGAATTATAAGTGCAATGCGTCTGCTCATAACTATTCTCTTATTAACGACATATAAAAGTTTTTGTTGTTGGATGGCCAGCTGCTCTAGTCGCCTTCTATCAGACCATTCATCCTCGCGTGCCTACCAACAGTAGAATTTATCAGTGAAAGGTTGGACAATCTCGCAGCCTCATCGATAATTGTGCTCTTTATCTTACAATTCTCTATGACAGCATTTTCAAACAATATCGAATTTTCTATCACAGAGTCTATCACTTTGCAGTTCTCTCCGATAAAGACATTACCCTTAATTTCGCTCCCCTGGAGAACAACATTTTTCCCGATATGTTGCGCTTCTTGCATGTGCTCAAAATTGCTCTTCAGGTACGAACTATGATCCCCTATATCATACCATGCCTCATTAAAGACAAATCCATAGATGTCAACTAGCTGATAAAGCCACTCAAGAAAATATCCCGGCGCGTCCGGATTGTTTCCGCCTTCCAGATATTTCGAGAATAATGGCAGAATCTCTCTCGGAAATATGTAACAAGCTGTGCTCACAAGTGTTGATTTCGGATTCATTGGCTTTTCTTGAAACTCCTTGATTCTGTTGGTGTCATCTATCACCGCAATACCGTATATTCCTGCTATTTTTTTCTTGTCCTGCGCATTATGTAAAGCTACCACAGGATATCCTATTTTCTTGTAGAATATCAAAAACTCTTCAAGACTGAAATCGAAAATATTGTCGCCTGCTATTATCATGACATCTTCATCTACTGCTTTTTCCTGAAACACAAGATTAAGAGCACCTACCGTGCCAAGCTTATCGTGCTCTTTTGTAGAAGGCTCTATAAACAATTCTATTTTTTTATCAGATTTTATCGTTTTTAGCCAGGACTTGAAATCCCCTTCAAAGGCCTGATTCGTAGAAACGATTACGTGGGTTATTTCGTCTATGTCTTCTAGCTTTTCAATTATATAATTTATAATCGGCTTGCCAGCAACAGTGAGCAAAGGCTTTGGTCTTTGATGTGTTATTGGCCACAATCTCTTGGCATAACCGCCTGCTAATATCACGGCTTTCATATACATACCCTCTTGTTCCCAATTCTCTT
The DNA here is from genome assembly GCA_029932645.1 of Candidatus Aenigmatarchaeota archaeon. Taxonomy (GTDB): domain Archaea; phylum Aenigmatarchaeota; class Aenigmatarchaeia; order GW2011-AR5; family JAGGXF01; genus JAGGXF01. The sequence continues at coordinate 17,500 of JAOZPR010000005.1, forward strand.
ATTCTCAATTATAGTCTCCTAGTTGCAGCCTTGGGCTGCTTCATTGTCAAGTTAGTAAATTATATCAGGTTAGTAAATCAGCAAGATACTAAAAAATAAAACTAAGTAGTAAAACATATCCAGCCAAACTTTTTAAGCCTTTGGCCTCTTGGCTGTTTCTAGGGTTTTCAAAACAGGCATATTCTCTCCAGACAGGTAACTTATAAGGGCTCCGCCAGCAAGGCTTATGAATGAGAACTTGTCTTTTGGTATGCCAAGCTCTTCTATAGCAGAAGTGCTGTGACCGCCACCGACAAGAGAAAATGCATTAGAATCAGCAACAGCTGTGAATATTTTTCTCGTTCCCATGTCAAACCCCTTCTCAACAACCCCGGCTGTTCCGTTCAAGACTATAAACTTCGCGCTCTTTATGGTTTCTGCATACTTGTCACATGTTTTTGCTCCCATATCATAAATTTTTTCCCGAATGGGCATATCATCAATTATGATGGTCTTCTTGGTCTCGGTAATCATATCAATAGGTATTTCTATTTTATTTGCCGTGCTCTCCAACAGTTCTTTTGCCTTTGGCACAAAACCCCAGTAGTCATTATCCTTCAAGAATTTTTCAGGCTCTCCCATAACAATGCCTTTTGCCGCGATAAAAATCTGTGCAATAACACCTGTGGTGAGCACGCTTTGTAAGATTCCCTGTTCAGAAAAGTGCTCTATGATTTTCAGTGCATCTTCCGGTTTTGCCCCGCCCAAAACAAGCACGGCTTTTTCTGATTTTATCTTTTCTAATGCATCTAGCTCGTGTTGCATCTCTCTCCCCAGTACTGTTGGCAACAAAGGCATAAAGCCAACAAGGGATGCCTGGCCACGGTGGGCAGCTGAGAATGCATCTATAACAAAAAAGTCAGCTTCTTTTGCCAAGGTTTGAACGAAATCGGTTTTTGAGTGCTCTTCTGGCGTGACCTTTTCCATCTCCTCTTTCAAACTGCGAACATTATCCAAAATGAGAATATTACCGTTCTTCAACGCTCTTATTTTTTTTATCGCCTTTTCTCCATATATGTCATCGACAAACATTACGTCCTTGCTTGTGTGCTTAGAAAGCAGTTCAGCGTGCTGCTCGAGGTTAACAAAATCTTTGTCTCCGGGCCTACCCTGGTGAGCAAGCACAACCACCTTTGCTCCCTTGTCAGACAGCTCTTTCAATGTCTCAGCAGCTGCCCTGACTCTCGGGTTGTCCTGCACCTTCCCATCAACAACAGGAGAATTAATGTCAGCCCTAACAAGAACGGTCTTGCCAGAAACATCTACATCATCTAGAGTACTAAACGTACTAAACACAAAATCACCTCTTTACCTCCAGCCAAACCACAGACATTATCATTCCGTCGATGCCATTCAACCATATTTATTTTATTATTTTATCTCATTGTTTTATTTTTTATTATTTCATCATGTGTATTATGAGATCTATCATTCTGCAGGAATATCCCCACTCATTGTCATACCAGGCGAGAACCTTTACAAGGTCTTTGCCTACAATGTTTGTTGTCTGCGCGTCGAATATGGCAGAGTATGGATTATGTATCACATCCACAGAAACTATGGGGTCTTCTGTGTACTGAAGTATGCCTCTCAGCTCTCCTGCGGCCGCCTTCTTGAATGCGCTGTTTACCTCTTCCTTGGTCACCTCTTTTTTCAGCTTGCACACCAGGTCGACCAACGAAGCGTTGGGCACGGGAACACGTATGGCCATGCCATCCAGCTTGCCAGCCAAGTCCGGCATCACCAGACCAAGCGCCTTGGCAGCGCCAGTGGTTGTCGGTATGATTGACACTGCTGCTGCTCTTCCCCTGCGCAAATCTTTATGCGGCCCATCCAACAGCTTCTGGTCGCTTGTGTACGCATGCACAGTTGTCATGAATCCTTTTTCAATGCCAAAGTTTTCATGCAAAACCTTTGCAACAGGAGCCAGACAATTTGTCGTACAGGATGCGTTAGAAATTATATTATGTTTGGACTTGTCATAGACCTCGTCATTGACACCCATTACTATATTTGCATCCAAAGGCTTGTCTCCTTTCCCGGGCGCTGATATCAGTACTTTTTTCGCGCCTGCCTTGATGTGTTTTTCTGCGCCTTCTCTTGTTCTAAAAACGCCTGTTGACTCTACAACAACATCCACGCCCAACTTTGCCCAAGGTAGGTTTTCAGGCTCTTTCTCAGCCGTGACCATTATCTTCTTGCCGTTAATGGTTATCGAGTCGTCACCTGCTTTTACATCGGCGTCCCAGATTCCGTGGACAGAATCATATTTCAGCAGATGTGCCAGAGTCTTAGCATCTGCAAGATCATTAATAGCCACAAAATCTATGTCGCTTCTCTCAAAACCAGCCTTGAGAACAAGTCTTCCTATCCGCCCAAAGCCATTAATACCAACTTTTACAACCAAACCAATCACCCCTTTGATTAACCCTTTTCGATTAAATTATTTATTTACAGTTAAGCATAAATAAAGTTATGAAGCTGCTCAATCAGAAAGCCTTTTTTGATTTCTTAGGCCAATTGATTAAAAAATATGAATTTTATGCACCCATATCGCAGAAGGAGTTTGACCTGATCAAGCGACCAGAAGACATCTGTTTTGATTATATTAGAACAGATGTACCAGCCAAAAATATTTTTTTCCCTCGCGAAGAAGTGCTAATGAAATTCTCTGACGAGCGAATAAAAATCATCAAACCACGGATGAAAAAAAAGACCATAATCTTTGGGTTGCGCTCCTGCGACCTAGCGGCAATAGAAATCATGGACAAAATATTTGAGAATGACGTCTGGTACACGACCAGAAGGATCAACTCGATTCTTATTGGTATGGCGTGCAACAAGACAGATGAATATTGCTTTTGCGCGTCCTTTGGTATAAACCCAAGGGACGGTGATGCTGATTTGTGGGTAACCAAGGAAGCTGATAAATTTTTTCTGCGGGAAAAAACCGACGAAGGAAAAAAACTGGTGAAAGGCCTGACGAACACACGAAAAAAGCCGAAGAAAAGAAGACTGAAGTTCAAGAAAAGGGTTCTTTTCAATAAGAAGGAACTCAAAAAACTCAAGCAACTTGATTTTGATAACTGGAAAGAATGCTTGGCCTGTGGAGCATGCACAACGGTTTGTCCAACATGCCACTGTTTTGATGTCGTGGACGTTGCTGAACAAGACCTCAGAAGTGGCGTGAGAAAACGTGTGTGGGCATCCTGCATGGAAAGGGACTTCTCAAGGGTTGCCGGCGATGCCATCCTCCGAAGCAAAAGAACAGACCGGCTGCGGCAATGGGTCCTGGATAAATTCGTTTATTTTGAGCATCATTACGGCCACATGGGCTGCGTCGGCTGCGGTCGTTGCATCAAGGCATGTCCTGTCGGAATAGATATAAGGAAGATACTGAAAAAGAAATGAAAAAAATGATAATAAAAAATGAATAAACTATGAGTGGTAAAATGGAAAAACTCAAGCGCGTGAAGATAACCAAAACCAAGAAAGAGGCGCCTGATACTTTTACATTCAGGGTTCAGAACAAACTTGGTAAAATCGAGCCAGGACAATTTGTCTTCGTGTCTATCAACACGGTTGGCGAGGCGCCGATATCCGTGTCGTCGATACAAAAGAAATATATCGAGCTTACCGTGAAAAAACTCGGGCTGGTCACAACCGCGCTTTTCCAGAAAAAGGTTGGCGACTCGGTCTACGTACGCGGACCTTACGGAAACGCTTTTCCGAAAGCAAAACAGTACATACTTGTGGCTGGCGGTTTCGGCCTGGCACCGCTAAAAGCGCTCATAGAAGAAAGACCGAAGAACATAAAAAAACTCTTTTACGGCGCGTGCACGTACAGAGACATGATATTTAAGGATGAGCTCAAAAACTGGCAGTTCGCAGAGATGATAGCAGAGAAAAGGACCCGCGGATGCCGTCTGGCAACCGGTCTTGTAACTGACTTAATAGACAAGGCAAAGTTAAGCCCTGTTGCTACCGTAATAATATGCGGCCCACCAATAATGCTCAAGTTTGTCGCACAGGCTCTGGAGAAAAAAGGGTTCAGGGATAGGCAAATATACGCTTCGCTTGAGAAAACCATGCACTGCGGGACTGGTATATGCGGTCACTGCAATATTGGTTCATATTACGTGTGTAAGGATGGTCCGGTTTTCAGGCTTGATAAAATAAAAGGATTTGAAGAAAAAATTATTTAATTGCGCGCGCAGTGTCATAGTAGGGATTTGTATGACGAAAAGAAAAAGGCTCCGTATTGGTAATTTCTGGATGGCTGGTTGCATAGGGTGTCAGCTTGAGTTATTTAATGTACAAGACGGCACCATAGACTTTGCGGACTATCTTGATATAATAAACTTTGATTTAATTCAAGAGAAGAATATAGCAGGTCCGCTTGACATCGCCTTTGTTGAAGGTGCGATAACAAACAAAAAAGAGGAAGAAGAGCTGCGCAAGATAAGAAAAGAAAGCAAAATACTTGTTGCGCTTGGTAGCTGCGCGTGTTTTGGTTGTATACCTGGCCTCAAGAATTTTATACGCGGCCGGCCTTTTGGCGTTGCAAAACCGCTACATAAATTCGTAAAGGTTGACTACAGATTGCGCGGATGTCCGATAAACAGGAAAGAGTTTATAGATCTTGTCAGACACCTGACAAGAGGTCTTCCGTATAGGGAAAACACATCACCGGTCTGCACAGAGTGTCCTCTGAAGGGCAGCGACTGTTTTTTGAAAAAGGGCATCCCATGTATGGGCCCTATTACGGCAGCGGGCTGCGAAGCAATATGTATGAAAAACGGTCAGGCCTGTGAGGGATGCAGAGGCCCGATACCAAATGCGAACATATCATCTTTATTCGAATTGTTTGAAAAATTCGGCATGAAACCCAGAGACATAAGAAAAAAATTCAGAAAATTCGCCGGAAAAGCCTTTGGTGAATAAGATGAAAAAAATAACAATAGACCACATCTGCAAGATATATGGTCATGCCAACCTGACTATTAAGGTCAGTGGTAAAGATGTCCAGAAGGTTGACCTGAATATCTTCGAGTCCTCAAGATATTTTGAATCCATTGTAAAAGGCCGTTCTTATAAGGAAGCGCCTGAGCTCACAAGCAGAATATGCGGCATCTGTTCTACTGCTCATCAGATGGCCTCACTGAAAGCGATGGAGCATGCACTCGGCATAACACCAAGCCCGCAGACCAAGAAGCTGAGAGAAGTTCTACACATGGGCGGGATTATTCAAAGTCACGTGTTTCACACATATTTCTTGGCATTGCCTGATTATCTTGGATATGACAGTGCCATTCAAATGAGCAAGAAGCATAAAGAAAAAATAAAAAACGCACTTTCACTGCGCCGGGCTGGTAATGAAATTATGAACATAATAGGCGGCCGTTCTGTTCATCCGATAAGCTGCAGGATTGGCGGGTTTGACAGACTGCCAAAAGAGGATGATATAAACAAGCTGGTTAAAAGCCTGAAAGAAAAGCGCAGGCTAGCTTTGAAAACAATTGAGCTCATGAAAGGTTTTCTGAGAAAAGAATTCGAAAGAAAAACACAGGTCATCGCACTCAGAAGCAAAGACTATTCATTCATTGATGGTGTTATAGCAACAACAGAAAAAGATGTGGAAGAAGACTACCGGAGATATATTAAAGAATACCGTGGCGAACCAAAAAAGACCACAACACTAGGAGGCAAGTCTTATAGGGTGGGCCCTCTTGCCAGGTTTAAAATCAACGGGTGCCCAGTAAAAAAATGTAGCATTCAGATATCGCTTGATTCGCCTTTCTCCGGAAACTTTATCAGGGCACTCGAGGTTTTACATTGTATAGATAAAAGTATAGAAATATTGGGTGCTATGAAGATAAAAAAAGAGAAGCCGCAAGAAAAGAAGCAACTGAAAAAAGTTAACGAAGGATTTGGAACTGTAGAAGCGCCAAGAGGTGTGCTTTTTCACCATTATAGATTTAACAGGCATGGACGTGTGAACAAGGCAAATATAATAACGCCCACTGCGCAAAACCTGAAAAGCGTTGAAGATGATGTCAAAGTTTTTCTCCCTCTTCTGCTCAAAAAGAAAAAGAAGACCATTGTTCTGGAGCTGGAAAAACTGATAAGGGCATATGACCCGTGTATTTCATGCTCTACACATTTTCTTGAGGTGAAATGGATATGAAAGATTTCTATAAGGAAAGACCGAAGAACAGCCATAAAGGAGACTTTGGCCGATTGGCTGTGATAGCATATGAATACACTGGCGCTCCTGCGCTTGTTGCCATGGCAGCGCTGCGCTCCGGTGTAGATATTGTTGAAATCATCGCGCCAAAAGAAAAAGCGAGTACAATAGCTTCATTCTCTCCGAATCTCATTGTACGGCCTGTTGTTTTTTCTCTCGAGAACATAGAAAAAGAGCTGCAACGGGCAGACGCGTTCTGCGTCGGATCCGGATTAGGGAAAGATAAAAAAGTTCTGGGCATCGTCAAAAAGATTATATCCAAAACGAAAAAGCCATGCGCCATAGACGCAGATGCTCTCGGGGTTGTTGATAAAAAGAATCTAAAAGGTAAACCGTTTGTATTGACACCTCACAGGAAGGAGTTTGAAATATTCGGTAAATTGATCGAAAACATAGAACAAAACAAAAAAGCCGTGGAAAAAGCAGCAAAAAACCTCGGCGTTGTGATTTTGCTCAAAGGCCCAACAGACATAATCTCAGACGGCACCAACACAAAGCTGAATAAAACAGGCAACCCTTACATGACAAAGGGCGGAACAGGCGACGTGCTGACAGGCATAGTCGGCTCTTTGCTTGCACAGGGATTAAAACCATTCAGGGCTGCATGCCTCGGCGCCTATATATCTGGCTTGGCAGGCGATGCTGTGTCAAAAGAAAAGGGTCCTGGGCTGCTGGCGACAGACGTCATAGAAAAGATACCTGATATAATAAAATAAGATATTAAAAATATAATAAAAAATAAGGTAGTAAAGTGGACAAAAAACAAATAAAAATAATAAAAACAGTGGCCGAGTTTATCAGCCCTAAGGCATACATCATTGTTCAATTATGGCGTTTTCTATATCTTCCATTGTCATGTTTTCTATGGCTTCTTCCATCTCTTGCTCTATTGCTTTCATAGCCTGGCCCTCTGCTGTTGCCTCACCTGTGACTGTTGGCTGCTGAACACAACCACTGATAAAAACAACCGATAACAACAGTGTTATCAGCAATATTTCTTTTATCATATTCAGTCACCTGTCTCATCTGTTGTAATTCCTTGTCCATCAGTGATTTCTTGTTCGCTTTCAACAGTCTCGTTTGTTATTGGTGGATTGACAACTTGGCCTGATCTTATTTTTTGAAGTCTCTCTAGCTGGCGCGCCCGGATTTTTTCTTTGACCAGTTTCCTAGCTTGGATAGCTTTCCTGCATACTGTGGCTTGTGGATTTTTTAGACAGTACTGTTCTGTTGTCTGTACCAAGAAAATCTTGCATCTTTCTTCATCTGGATGGTTCTTACAATATACTCTTAGTGCATATCTGCATCTGGCATCATCCAGATTGTCGATACAATACTCCTTGAATATGGCTTTACATCTCTGGTCATCCGGATTGTTCTTGCAGAATGTCTTTATCTTTTCCCTGCACGACGGGTCTTTAGGATTTTTCTCACAGTATCTGTTTCCTATACCTTTCGCAACAGCAACGCATTTTGCCGGATATAACTCGCAGAAACTATGTATGTTTTCTGCCAGTTCTACTGCTCTAACTTTTCTGATGGCTCCTAAAATATATGTGTTGTATGTCGCACCACTTACATCTATTGTTCCGACCCAGACCTCTGTGTCTCCCTTTTCTACTGATTCAGCGCTGATGCTGCCCACTTTTTCATCGCCAGAATACAGATTGGCTTCAATAGAACCATTACCAAGTACTATGTCCTTCACCTTGTATTTGTCATCGTCCAAGAAAAGCACACCAACCATCAGCTCTGTTTCTTCGCCAAGCAGACTCACTTTGATATTACCAATACCTATCTTGACAATCTTAAAGTCCATAAGATCTGCTGGGTTTGTTGCTATACCCTTACCGAGAACTGCCAGTTTTTTTATAACTGGCCTTGGTGCTGTTGTCTGCGCACTAAGCTGCCCCTGCGCAAAAACAGGCATCACAAAAAGCAGAACAGCGAGCACCGCAAAGATTTTTTTCATCATCTATCACCCTTGTTTTGTTATTAATTTTTTTATTAATCAGATTATATTATCTATGTTTTGGCGTATTAATAAAGTTTTTGAAAATTTATCGCAAAACTTTGGCCAGAAATTTTTTGACCTCCTCAACATCCGCATCAAAAGGTATGCCTAATATTTTTAGATTTTTTATTTCTTTCATAGTTTTTAGTAGGTTGATGACAAAACCCAGGTCCAAGTCATGGAGAGTTGAAATCCGCCTTTTTTTAATATCATCTTCTGACAACGTACAAGGCTCCTTTATGCCTTTCACGACATCTACTATGACAACGTCTTTTTCACCATGTATAACAAACGGATCCTCTGTCTTTACAAACTCCATAGAAGGAAAATCCTCTGCTAGCTTGTCAGCAATAAACCATGCGTGTGGGTCATTAGAAGAGCCGAAAACAAAAATTTTCCTTTTCGTTTTTGCGTTCATAATCAAACGCCACTAACAAGCTCGCTTTTTACATGAGAAACCAGATATGCACCGACCAAAACCATTGCCGAGCCAAAGAGCTGCATTGCTGGTGCTGGCTCGCCCAAGAATGTGATACCCAGTATCAACGATACAACAGGTGCCAGAAGCAACAAAGTTGACGCTTTTGATGCGTTGATGAACTTTATGCTGTTATACCAGCAAAACACGTAACCAAAGAGGAATAGCGTGGAAACAATGATTTTGATTATCTGTTCCTGTGTCAGCATGAACAAAACGTTTGCCTTGCCAAAGTAAAACACGGCCAAGAAAAGGAATATTGAACCAAAGAACATACGGGAAAAGGTTACGATGTAATTGGACTCTTTCTTTAGCATGACACCTCTCGCAATAATATTCTCAATAGCCCACAGGAATGTTGCAGATATGACAAGTAAATCACCAAGAGATGGATTTGCCCACAGCTCTGCTGGGTTTATTTTTGTCGAAAAAATAATAACAGTTCCCAAAAACATCAGGGCAAGCGCTCCGAGCTGTTTTCTCGTAATCTTTTCCTTCAAAAACAGAAATGCAAGTAATGTTATGTAAAGTGGTAGCGTCTTGTGGAGAAAAGCGGCACGCCCGCCTGTGGTCAGCCCAAGACCTGTGAAAAACAGCAAGAACGCCACAGCCCCGCCTATGAGACCTATCATTAGCATGGCAAACCAGTTAATCTTTCCAGCTCTTTTTTGAAAATCTTTTCTGTGCAAGGCTATTACAAAAAATACTATGCCTATTATAAAGGCGCGGACTGCTGTGAAAACAGTTGGGTCTATAGAAGCGATGAAAACCTTGTTGACTATTATTGAGAAGCCGCTTATCAGCGCTGTTGTAAGAGCAAACAACGTTCCTTTCATCTCGTTATCCATAATCATTACCTATATGATAATTTATCCTACAAGGCATTTAAATTTTTTCAATGCGTTGCCATCTTCATAGTAACTTATCAGCTTGTCATACTGCTTCTTTGTTATTTTTTCAACCATATAACCATAGTGCACGACAACATGGTCTCCTTGCTTTGCATCAGGCAGAAAGTCCTTTTGGTATTTTTTAATACCAATAGGCGTCCTAACCATCCCGTCATCTGTTACAACAACACCAGGCCAGACAATGCAACGCTGGACAGGTATGTCTTTGAACACCGTGTTACGCTGCTCTATGGCCTCTACGTGCTTGAACCAGAAGTATTCGTGAAGAATCTGGACATCTATTTTTTCCTTACCACTTTTTTTCGCCAAGATTATCAGCATCCTGACGGCTATTGTAAAAATCTTTTCCAAGTCATCTCTGATTTTTTCATTTTTCATCAGCTTTGATTTGAGCTCATCAATGGTTTTTTCACTTACCTTGCCCCGCCTGATTAACACCATGCTGCAAGGTATGGCATATCTAAGAAAAAGCCTCTTGGTTTCTTCAGAATCGAACACCACAGTCGTTTTCAGCACCTAAGCCTCTTCAAGAATCTTCTTTGCCTGCTTCTTATCCACAATATCCATCACAAAACCACCGTAAACGAGAACATAGTCGCCCAGCTTTGGCTTGAGAAGCTCTGTGCTGGCCTTTATTTTCTGGCCTTTTACTTCTGCCAAGACTTCTTCTTTCTCAATCTTAACAACCTTGGCTGGTATTGCCAGACACATTTTCACACCTCAGTCAATAACAACTTCCTTTAAAATAATCTTGTCGCCGTCTATAATATTGTTTTCTCCCAGCTCTTTTTTGCATTCCGGACACCTGAACCTGGTGTATGCATGTGCCTTCTCAACTATCTCAGGTTCGCCCTCAAAACCGCACTCGCATTTTACAAGGCCCCGCTTTTTAATAATCTTTATATCCCATTTGACAAGTCCGCTCAAAGCATGTTCAAGTTCGTCAGCAGGCAGATGCGCTAGGTCGCCGACTTCCACTGCTATTGATTTTATTTTGCCGTTGGCGCTCTTTTTTGCTGTCTGGATTATGTCGTTAGCTATTGCAAACTCATGCATGCTCTAATCACCTCTTTTTGCTTTTGCTTTTAATTATAGTTGCTACGCTTCTTGGAACCAAGTATTGCCACGGTTCGCCGCGGCGCATGAGTCTTCTTATGCGCGTTGCGTTATACTTTTGACGCTCAAGAAAATCCGGCCTCTTGACCGGTTTTATATCGGCAAAACAGCGCCTAACCCATGCAGAACCTGTAACAACCACATCGAATTTCATTTTTTTCATTATGGTTTTTGCCCATTTCGCGTCGGAGTTTACGTCAGGCATGATAAAAATTCTGTAATTCTTCTTTTTTAGTGAGGATTTTATCATCTTTCTTCGGGCGGCGAAAGAAAACGGGTTTTTCCTGTCTGCTTGCTTTGGCCCGCCTATAACTATATTGACTTTTTCGTACTTTTCCTGGAGCTTTTCTATTGCGTGTTTGTGACCATTATGAAAGGGCTGGAACCTTCCAACAAAAAGCACTGCACCCATAGAAACCTTTTTATTGGGGGTTTTTAAATATCTTAATTATAACTCACCCTGATTTGGCACTGTGATGATAGAATGGTGGAAATAGTCCCTGAAGTGAAAAAGATAGGTGAATATGTCGTTATTTTTACCAAGGTATATGAAGGCCCACGGCTCGTGACAGACGCTGATGTGGCTGTTATCATAGAGGACGTGGAAGAAAGGATATTTCTCCCACGCACCAGCACAACTGACTTTTCCGTGTACACGAGTAAAGAAAATGTAGTAGAAAATCTTTCCGGCGTTTACACGCTTATATTTAAAAGCCTGTTCAAGAAATTCAAGGTTACGATATTCGCCAGAACCAAAGGCAAAACAATAAAGAAGGTTTTATTGTTTGAACGCGGCCAAACAAAAGAAGAAAAAGAGCCATTAGACATAATAAGAACAATGAATGTGCTGCTCGGGTTTAATGTCAATATAGACAAAATAATCTATGTTGACAAGCGGCTAGAAAAGCTTGTTGACAGAGCAACAAGAAAAAGAATTCTCCAGGATTTGATAAAACCCAGAAAAAAAATAGACTCTGTTGAGGATGTTTTTGTCGGCATCATAGACTCAATGAAATATGGCGGTCAAGAATGGGTTATAGAAAACCCTGAAGTGGTGGGATGGCTGAAAGGGCTTTACAAAGAAGGTCTGGAAAAGGAAACCAAGATAGGTGGACAAGTCGGCATAATATCGAACCTGCTTGCTGTGCTTGGCGGGTCTCCCACAATATATTCGCCTGTGCTCTCAAGAGAACAGGCTGCGCTCTTCCGGAAAAATGTTTTTTCGGTCTGCCCCGGCAGAAGGCCTGTTGCAGAATGCATCAGCACAGAAAAAAGCAAGATAAACTGGGTGTTTGAATTTGACCGGACTGATAAACTGTTTAACATCCGGTCAAAACAAGATGGACGATTTATCGCTGGATCGCAGATGGAAGAATACAGACCGGCTTGGCCTGATATTAATAATATCGACGCGGATGCGATTATTTTGTCCGGTTTCCATCTTCTCAAGAAGAAATACAAAGACGGTAGCACTGCCAAGCAAATCATAAAGAAAACCATAGAATGGGTTGACGGGGCTGCTAAAAGAAATATACCAATACACCTCGAATTAACATGCACAGAAGACGAATCGCTCCGAGAAAGCATTACAGAGCTTTTCTACCATGTCGACAGCGTCGGCATGAACGAGTCTGAACTAAAGCAATTAGTAAAGTTAACGGACAGGAAGGCAACAGTAAAGGACTCTTTGGCCATAATAAAACATATGAAGGAAATCGCAGACAGGTTCGGATTGAAGCGCATCCATGTGCACACGCTCGGTTATTATATTAACCTTTACAAGACTGGCGAGTGGGTCTCGCCAGAAAACATAAAGAAGGCCATGGCGTTCGCTTCGGACCTCGCCGCTGCGAAAGCCTTCGGCGACGCAATCGAGAAGGCGGAAGACCTAAGAATGTCTGACAGTGTCTCAGTATCAGACATCGGCCTGAAGGAACAGGAAAAACTAGAACAAAACATAAACATGAAAAACGGCATCACCAAAATGAACGATTACACGCTCGTTTTTCTGCCGACTAAGGTCGTGAGCCACCCAAAGTCCACGGTTGGTCTTGGCGACATAATCTCTGGATCCATGTTTGTGATTGAGTGCGGGTATAGGTAAGGTCTAGGACGGAATCAGGTTGTTGGAATCATATTTTTTCGAGATATATTATTATAGGATGACGAACTATTTTTTTGATTTGTATTTATCAATTAAATGTCCAACTCCTGCTCCGATTAAAATCCCTATGATTATTTCTACGCCCCAGCCAATTGGATGAATTTGTAAATCAGCACCTTGTGCCAATCCGAATAAATGAAAAATATAAGTTGCTGTAGTAAATGGTAAAATTAGTAATTTTTCTATTATAGTCATCTCAACCCAAAAATTCTTTCCTAACCAAGAAAAGACAGGTAGACTAATTAGGCCCCAAACTGCTCCTATTGCAGCACCAATTTTCCATTTTTTCATATTTTAAGTTAGTTGCTGTAAGTTTATATAAATTTTCGGCCAAAATTACTTTAGTATGTTTGTGGTCGAGTGCGGGTATAAAATTATATAACTTCCCTGTAAACCCCAATCGTCTCGGCAGCAATATCAACCCACGTCGGCAGCTTTTTCATGGCCTCGCCGGCTTTCTTTGCGAGCTGTTTTCGCTTTGCATCGTCACAGAGCAAGTCAAGAATGGCTGCTGCCAGCGCATCCGAGCTCGTGCCGGAGACGACAACGGCGTCTCTGACGAGTTCAAGCGCGCCGAAGTTTTTCGATAGTATTACCGGCTTTTTGAATGAAAGGGCTTCTAAAGCGACTATACCAAAAGGCTCGTGTTTTGACGGGAGGACAATTATATCGGCAGCCTTGAGGGAAGATTTCTTCTCGTCCTCGTCAATGAAGCCTGTGAAAAGAACGTGATTCTCAATACCCAGAACCTTGGAGAATTTTTTCAGCGATTCCAACAGGTGACCTGTGCCAACAAAAACGAAATATGCAGGGCGGGCGTCGAGAACTTTTTTAGCAGCATAAAGAAGATTTTCAGGGCCCTTTTGTGCTGTCAGACGGCCGACAAAAACAATGAGCGGCTTTTTCAGCGCATACTTTTTTGTGACATCTACGCGCTCGAAAGCTCGCTCTTCGTAGGTGTTATATATGACCTTAATCTTTTTTTCTTCCGCTGCAAAGTCAGATAGCAGGATTTTCTTCATCATATTGCTAACAGTGATGACTGCATCTGCCTGCTCTATGCCGGCACGCTCCATTTGTGACGGATAATTGTCCGTATACTTGAGCGTGCGCTGCTTTTCAAGGCTGTGAAGAGAAAAAACAAGCGGCTTTTTCAGAAATGCCTTGAGTTCGATACCAGCTGCGGCAGTCAGCCAATCATGAGAATGGATAACATCTATTGGCTTTTTGACGTCCAGCTTTATGACACGTTTGACAACTTCTTTATTATAATCCTTGACTGTGCCCATTTCTTCATAGATATTTTTAATTCTCTTTGTCTTGACCTGGTGTATTGTGAAGTCGCTATATCTCTCTGTGAAATCTTCTGCGCCAGGAATAAATACATGTAAATCGCATCTTTTTCCGAGCGCCGTTGACAGCTCTTTTAAATGTGTCCCGAGCCCTCCAGTAATGTTCGGGGGAAATTCCCAACCTATCATAGCAATGCGCACAAAAACACCTAAATGCCCTAATTCTATTACTTACTATCCAAAAATAAAACAAAAGTAAGAGGTCATCTTTTTATATGCATCGAAATAATAGTTAGTCAGATAATTATAAAAAAAGGATTGAGACGGGGGGGTTGAAAATGGAAAAAATAACTTTTTCTTTGATTAAGGCGGATGTCGGTGGGTGGCCAGGGCATTCAAAAGTTCATCCAGACCTCATCAAGAAAGCGAATGAAGAACTGGCAAAAAAGAAAGGCAACCTACTGATAGATTACTATGTAACAGCGTGCGGCGATGACCTGCAACTGATAATGACACACCGGAATGGCGTCGATTCAAAAGACGTTCATGGCTTGGCATGGGACATATTCAAGAAGACTACTGAAATTGCTAAGAAACTAAAACTTTATGGCGCAGGACAAGATATGCTCAAGGATGCGTTCTCAGGAAATATAAAGGGTATGGGACCTGGTATTGCTGAACTGGAGTTTACCGAGAGAAAGGGAGAACCTGTCATAACCTTTATGATGGATAAAACAGAACCAGGGGCATTTAACCTGCCAATATACAGGATGTTTGCTGACCCGTTCAACACGATAGGTCTGGTAATAGACCCAAACTTCCATGCGGGGTTCAGGTTTGAAATATGGGATATCAAGGAACACAAAAAGGTAATCATGAACGCGCCTGAAGAAATGTATGAAATGCTGGCTTTGCTTGGAGCAAAGTCAAGATACGTGATTAAGCGGGTTTACCCAAAGTCTGGAGAGAAATTGCCTGAAGATGAGGCAGTTGCTGCTGTAAGCACTGAGAAACTTTTTCAAATCGCTAAAAAATACATAGGAAAAGACGACCCTGTCGCTGTTGTAAGAGCACAATCAGGATTGCCTGCACTGGGAGAGGTTCTGGAGCCGTTCGCATTTCCACATCTCGTGTCAGGCTGGATGCGGGGCTCGCACAACGGACCAATTATGCCTGTGGCACAGAAAGATGCGATGTGCACACGATTTGACGGTCCTCCAAGAGCGGTGGCCTTAGGATTTCAGTTGGCTGAGGGCAAGCTCATCGGACCTGTTGACCTGTTTGCTGATGTCGGGTTTGACAACGCAAGAAAAAGGGCACTCGATGTGGCTGATTATATGAGAAGACATGGACCATTTGAACCGCACAGACTACCATTAGAGGAGATGGAGTACACAACATTGCCAAAGATTATGGAAAAGCTAAAAGACAGGTTTGAGAAGGTTGAGTAGCAACCTTCTTTCGTTTTATTTTCAAAATATTTTTAAGATATTAAAGGGGTGATTAGGTGACAAAACCGATAATAATAGTAAATATGAAAACTTACTCGCAATCTGTGGGACAAAAAGCAATAGAGCTTGCGAAGATTGCGGCAAAGGTTGCTGAAAAGACAGGCGCAGAAATAATATTGTGTCCACAGCTTGCGGATTTGAAAGAGGTTTCCAAAATTATTTCTTCTTACGGCCAGCATATCGACCCGATAGAGCCGGGCGCGCACACTGGCCACGTTCTCGGGGAATCGTTGAAAGATGCCGGAGCAACTGGAGTTATTATAAACCATTCTGAGGATGTTGTTCCTATTGATGACATAAAGAAAGGCATTGAAAGGGCAAAATCTCTGGGACTGGTGACTGTTGTCTGCGCACCGACTGCAGTCGATGCGGAAGAAATAGCAAAGCTCTCACCAGATTACATAGCAGTCGAGCCGCCAGAGCTTATCGGCGGTGACATTTCTATATCAACTGCCAAGCCCGAACTGATAGAAGATACTGTTGAAAAGGTCCATAAAGCAAATCCTAATATCAGAGTTTTGTGCGGCGCCGGCGTCAAAAACGGCAAAGACGTTAAAAAAGCATTGGAACTCGGGGCTGAGGGCATTCTTGTGGCATCTGGCGTTGTCAAGGCAAAAGACCCAGAGGCAGCGCTGCTGGACTTGAGCAATGTGTAGATAAATATAGAATACGATGTGGCCTGCACTCGTCTTCTGGATATGTCTAGAAAGGATTAAATTTATTTATAATCCTTTCATAATAACATATTAGAGGTGTAATGCGTGGGTAATGCGAGGGTTTTTGAGGTTTCTTTCGAGGTCTGCAACAAAGTTGGCGGTATTTACACAGTGCTGGCCTCCAAAGCAGCCCAGATGATCAAGATGTACAACGACAAATACACAGCCGTTGGCTTTTACGACCCTGAAAAATCTAAGTTTGAGATAGAGCTGAGAGATCCCGGAGAGCTCAGGGAAATCTTCGAAGAACTGAACAAAGAGGGCATAAAATGCTACTATGGCCAGTGGAGGATAGAAGGAAAACCACGTGTAATTCTCCTAGATGTGAAAAATTGCATGCACAGAAAAAATGAAATCAAGACAAAGCTTTGGGAAGATTTTGGTATAGACTCTATTAAAGCTGGTTGCGATTTTGATGAGCCTGTTGTTTGGGCATGGGCCGTAGGAAGACTTCTGGAGATGCTCATTGGACACTTCAAAGATGATGATATTGTCTGTCAGTTCCATGAATGGCTGTCAGGAGCAGCGCTTCTTTACCTGAAACAAAAAAATACAAAAGCAGGTCTTGTCTTTACAACGCATGCAACTGTTCTAGGAAGGACCATGGCTGGTCATGGAGAAAATCTTATAGAACAGATAGATGATGGTATTAAGAATGGAAAAACCGTTGATGAAAAGAAGGCATACAACTATAAAGTGAACGCAAAACATCTTCTTGAAAAAAAATCAGCAGAAGAGGCTGATGTATTCACGACTGTGAGCAAGACCATGGCCAGAGAAACACAGTTCATACTCGGCAAGGCTCCTGACAAACTTTTATTAAACGGTCTTGACATGGAAAAGTTTCCTGCCATGGAAGAATTATCCTATCTTCATAAAAAATATAAAAAGAAACTCGTGGAATTCTTGCAGGCATATTTCACGCCTTATTATAGAATAAATACCAATGACCCACGGATAATATTTATCTCAGGAAGATATGAATTCAAAAACAAGGGACTGGATGTCTTAATAGAAGCTCTCGGAAAGGCCAACCAAAAGCTGAAAGAAACCGGTGTGAAGAGGGATACTTTCGTGTTCTTTTTTATTCCGTCCAATGTCAGAGGGGAAAAATTTGAAGTTCTCGAAAACATATCACTTTATAACGAACTGGAGGATCACGTAGAAGAGATGCTACCAGAGATAAAAGATGAGATGTTGAACATTCTCATGAACACGGAAAACGTTAAAAAACTGAGCAAGGTTCTTAAAAAATTTCTGGCTGATTCAGAAAAATTATCTGATGCGCTCAAATCAAAAAGGGCGGGGCATCCGCCATTGTGCACATATGACCTGAACTACAATGAAGACGACGACCTTATAATAAAAGCTTTGCGGGCAAACAACTTACTAAACAAGGAAGATGACCCCATAAAGGTAATCTTTTATCCTGTTTATTTGTCTATAACAGACAAGCTCCTTTCCATGGACTATTATCAAACCGTGATTGGCTCAAGCTTTGGCGTGTTTCCATCATATTACGAACCTTGGGGCTATACGCCACTGGAGACAGCTGCCAACGGCGCTTTGTCACTGACAACAGACTTTGGCGGTTTTGGCCAGTTTATAATGGAAACCATGAAAAAATCAGACGGAAAAAAACACGGCATAATGGTTCTGAAAGCAAGAGGCAGAGACAAAAAAGATGTTGTCCAAGAGTTGTGTGATTATATTTGCTGGGTAGCAAAAATGAGTGTAAAAGAGATCGTTGAGATGAAAATGGACGCAAAAAGGCTTGCATCAGAGGCGGACTGGGAAAATCTGGCAAAACTTTATATAGAAGCCCACAATCTCGCTCTGGAAAAAATGAGAAGAAGGTGCAGTTAGGGAGTGTTTACAAGAGGGTGTAAAAATGGTTGAAAGAATTCTGTTACTAGCGAAGGATTTTAACGGGAACGAATATGTCAGGCGTCTTGGGAGCTTCTTGGCAAAGCAGGGAAAGCGCGTCGACCTGATTTATTTTGATTCTTCTGAAAAGACTGAGCAGATAGAGGTGAACTTTAATGCGCACTCAATAACACTTATCCTGAATGCGGATAATATATTCAACTGGGCCATGCTTATGAACAATGAAATCAAGAGAAAAGGCCGCGAGTTGTCTAACAAACTTGAGTTTGATATAATTCACGGGAATGATTGGATCACGGCTCCGGCTGCTATGACGCTGAAGAAATTGACAGAGAAGCCGCTTGTCATGACCATACATTCTACAGAGCATGTACGTGGCTTTGGCGGGCCACACGGCGGCATAATATCTGATTTGGAATGGTGGTCTAGCTTTGAGGCAGATTACATAATCTCGTGCGATGAAAAAACCTTTAATTCTTTGCGAAATGATTTAAAAATACCGGACAGGAAACTGGCACTGATACGCCCAGTGGAGGACTGGGAAAGGAAGATACTTGATATTTACGAGCTAGTCGAGGGGGTAAAATGAAAATCCTTATGACAACATGGGAATTTCCGCCAAACAAAGTTGGCGGAATAGCCAGCCATTGCTTGGACTTGTCCAAGACTTTGGTTAGCCAAGGCCATGATATTCACATCCTGACTTACGGGCCAGAAGAAAAGGACTATGAGATAAGCGGCGTTCATGTCCATACTGTACCAAGCACAGGCTCATCACCAGATATAGTGAGCTGGGCCATGTTTCTTGGACACAGAATGGAAAAAAA
>JAOZPR010000006.1 GCA_029932645.1 Candidatus Aenigmatarchaeota archaeon
CATCACCAGATATAGTGAGCTGGGCCATGTTTCTTGGACACAGAATGGAAAAAAAGGCAATAGAACTAAATAAAGAAGAAAAGTTCGAACTTGTTCATGCCCATGACTGGATGATGGTTCCAGCTGGTTTGGGAATCAAGAAAACGCTAAATATACCTATGGTATTCACAATACATTCAACAGAGCGTGGGAGATTTGGCATTGGTAATAGAGTAGCCAAAATGATAAATGATCTGGAATGGTACGGGACTTATGAGGCAGAGCACATAATAACCGTTGGAAAGGATTTCTACAACGAGGTCAGGGCATTGTTCAATCCGCCTGAGAATAAAATACATTATATACCAAACGGTATTGACATTAAAAGATTTGACACAGAAGCAACACCCATAAATAAAAATGATTTTGCGGCGGACTGGGAAGATATCATATTGTTTGTTGGCAGACTGACCACACAGAAAGGACTCGAATATCTAATTTATGCCATGCCTGATATATTGAAAGAGCATGGAGAAGCAAAGTTTGTTATTGTTGGAAAAGGAGATATAAACTTTTACAAGTTTACTGCATCAAAAGCAGGTGTCGAGCAAAAAATATTTTTCACGGGATATCTTGAAGAGGGCACTGTGCTCTCATTATTTAAGCAATCTGCAGCAACAGTCATTCCTTCTGTTTATGAACCGTTTGGCATCGTTGCTTTGGAAGCCGCTGCTGGCAAGCGGCCATCTGTCGGTTCCTTTGTCGGCGGACTTAAAGAAACGATTCTACATGAGCAGACAGGCCTGCACACGTATCCTGGCCACAGCAAATCGATTGCCGACCAAGTCAATCGAATACTTTCTGACCGGGGCTGGGCCGACCACCTCGGACGAAAGGGCAGACAGCGCGTTGAGAAGAACTATAAATGGGATAAAATGGCCCGCTGGACGACTGGCGTCTACGGCGAGGCGCTGGGGTTGTGGTAGGGTCTGGTGTCGTGGAAATTGAATTCTAAAAATAATTCTAAAAATAATAAGATAGAATCCTGTTGTTTTCACCCTTTCTCCATCAGCTTCTGATGCACTCGTGTCTTGAAGTCGTGGAGGATTTCCATCAGCGTGATGAAGCCCTGATGCGGCGTGTCAAAATATGAGAAGTATTGGTGGACATCGCCGTCTCCCCACCACTTGGTACAAATGTTGTGCAGGTGGTCTGACGTCTGCAACAGGCGCCACGTCTTTATGAGCTCTTTGTCTTTCGTCTTTTTTACGTCATGTTCCATCTCTTTCAGTTCCTTAAAACATATCTGCTGCATCTTGTTGCCGAGCCAGGCCGAGACGTCCATTTCAAGGTCTGCCCACGAAACCGTGGAAAGCTCGAACACGTCGAACTCGCCCTTCGGTTCTAGCTTTGCTACCTCACTGGGCAATGCGAATTCTAGGTTATCGTATTTCAGAACTTGATATGGCAATGCCTGGAAAAACCAAAAGATACCGGTTTCGGCCCACTGGTGCTCGCCTATCGTCTCGTAGTCCATGAACAAGTTGATGCAGTCACCGTCTGCCGCAGCGAGCCATGCTGAATATTTCTCAGCTGTGAGCGGCCACTGGTCCCACCACCTAGCAGAGAACTTGTAGCCAACATCATCTGTCAGCCTTCTGCTGCGCAACATAACCTTGATTTTATCAGCAGCGTAGTACGGCGGCTTGTAAACATAATGCGGCGAGCGCCACCCGAGAATGTGCGGCACGCCTTCTGTGAAGACCGCTTCGAAGCCCATCTCCTGTGCGCGCTTTGCTATGATATTATTATAAATCATCTCGGTGTTCGTCATTACCTTTGGCTTCTGGCCAAAAAGAGACTTAATAGCAGCGGCCTGCTCTTGTACTTGCTCTTTGAATTCTGTGCCATCTTCATACAGGCTTGCGAGTGAGTGGTAATATGTTTCTGCCAAGAATTCTACATAACCTTTTGGAAATTTTGTGAAAAGATCTATGAGTCCTGGCTGATACTTTTCAGCCTGTTCAAGCCATGTGCCTGTTATAGAGAAGGCCACCTTGAACGGCTTTCCCTCGTCTTTCATTTTCCAGACAAGGTCGAGAAGCATCTGCGTCGCTGGCCAATAACACTTTGATGAGACGCGGTCAAAAACAAACTTGTTGAACTCTGTTGCAAAATAACGCTCATTAAAATTATTCTTATAATAGTCCAGACCGAACTTCTTCAGTCGGATTGGCTGGTGGACCTCGAATATTAAGGAAATTTTTTTCATTACCACACCGAAGATATCTTTTATATTTAACTTTAAATATAACTATTTATGCCCATACCACGAGACATGACTTATATCCTATCTGGCAAAAAGACCTTTTTTCAGCGATTCACAGACGGGTCGTTCAGGACAAAATGGTCCGGCCTTTGGTCGCTTGGTAAAAAGTTTTTCGATTACTTTTCTGTCTTTGTGCAGAACAAAGACAAATGGCTTTCGCCTTACACCATAGACGATATGAACTACTATGGCTCAAGAGCTGTGCACAACTATAATATTAATGGTGAGGAAATAAGCGAATTGCTGTTTGTGCCGGAAAACAAAAAAGCCCTTGTGCTTGTTTTGGAAGCGGAAAAGGCGCATGATTATGAAATAGAATTCGCTGTGAACATTAGAAATATAAGCGAGAACTGGCATGAAAGAGCATACGAAATAGAAAACAAGACAAAAGAGAAAATCTTTGTGAGCTCGATTGGCGCGCTGTCTATAAAATCAAAACCGACAGGCCAAATCGTAGAAACTTATTACAAGGAGCACAATCCTATGCCAGGAGACCGGCAACGCTGCCTGGTTGTGAAATATGCATTGAAAGCCAAGAATGCTGAAATAATATTCAGCCTCGGTGACGACAAGCAGGAGGCTATGCAAAATCATAATTTTGATTTGGCGCGCGAGATGAAAAAGAAAATAGAATATTATAATGATCTTGTCAGGAATTCTGTGTCCTGCAACGACAAAGAGATAGAGCAGGCGTTTAAATGGTCCATAATAAATCTGGAGACGCTGCTAAAAAAAACACCTGCCGGCTATGGGTATTATGCGGGCTATCCGTGGTTCCAGCAGATATGGGGAAGGGACTCTGGCTGGGTCATACCAGCAATCGTGGACCTGGGAGAGTTTCGCAAGGCCAAGGAAGCGTTGGCTACGCTGGGCAAGCATATGGAGAATGGACGAATACCCAACTTCATAACAACGGATTCGAAGAATATAGATTACTATTCTGTTGACGCATCGCTGCTCTGGATAATATCACTACACCATTACATCTCGCAGAGCGATGATATGAGATTTCTTATAAAACAAAGGCCGGTGATGGAAAAGATTTTGTCAACATATCAGAAAAGAACAGACAAACACGGGTTCATTATAAGTGATGTAGAATATGAAGAAGAAAAGCGCGGTGAGACCTGGATGGACACGCTTAACCGTAGCAGTGAAGCCTTGGATATACAGGCCATGTGGATAAGGAGTCTCGAGTGCTACAACGAAATGATGCATTGCCTTGGTAGGGATTCGGGTCTGGAAAAAAACGTTCAAAAGCTGAGAAAAAATTTTGACCGAAAATTCTGGAGCGGCTCTTTCTATTATGATTCTGTCGAGCCCGTGCGAGACAGGAAAACAGCTAATGCGCTTGTTCCCCTGCTCTTTGATTTATCAAAACGTGCTAAAGATGTTCTCAACGTCATAGAATCTCCGCTGTTCACAACACCTTGGGGCGTGCGAACACTGGCAAATGATGAGACTGCGTATAATCCAGAATCGTATCATAAAGGCAGCGTCTGGGAACTCACAACGCTGTGGGCAGCGTGCGCAGAGTTTAAGTATGGAAACCCGAACAAGGGACTGGAATATCTTAAGATGATTTCAAAGGACTTGTCTATCTATGGATTAAAAGAGATGACAGAGAACTGGTCTGCTGATAGTGGTAAAGCACTTGGTTGTTCATCGCAGACTTGGAACTATGCATTATTCATAAGAGCGATAGACGAATATATGCTTGGTATTGATATAAACGCCTTCAGGAAGCCGGCAATAAAAGTAAAGCCTAGGCTGCCGCTTGGCATAAGCAAAATCGTGCGTAAGAAAAGGGTTAAAAACAAATGGTTCAAAATCGCAGCATTCAGGCATGGTGGAGAAGTGAAAACCGAGATAATAGATTTATGATACTTATTTTGTCATTGTTTTGTTGACCTGTTCCATGACCATCGACTGTATTTCATTGAGTTTGTCTTCTGTTTTTGCTTCGAACCTTAGGTTTATCATCTCTTCTGTGTTCGAACGCCGTATCATGGCCCAGCCGTCGTCGAAGATAATCTTGGCGCCATCTATTGTAATCATTTTCTTGGCCAGCGGGCTTGTCCTGAAATGCTTCGTAACCTTTTCCACGACCTCATCTTTATTTTTGCACCGCAGCCGCATGTCCGGACTGGAAAAGTATCTTGGCGCTTCTGCGTCAATCTTTGAGAGCTTGTTATTGCTGTTGCTGATAATTTCCATCATCCTCAGGGCAGCGAATATACCCTCGTCATAGCCGCCGTTTTCGCGGAAAAAGAAGTGGCTTGTTGTTTCACCAGCAAGTATGCCGTTTTCTTTGTTGAGCTTTTCTCTTAAAAATATCCTCCCTGCCTTGCTTACTATTGGAATACCGCCTGCTTTTTTTATTTCTTCTTCCAAGACCATACTGCTTCTTATGTCGTATATTATTTTTTCGCCTGGGTTTTTCTCTAATGCTTGTTTAGCGAATATTATAAGAGCTCTGTCGCCCAGAATAGTGCTGCCTTTATCGTCTATAAATACAGAACGGTCGCCATCGCCGTCAAAGCCTATGCCCATGTCAGCCTCTTTGTCGAGAACGGCCTGCCTCAGTTTTTTTATGTTTTCAGGTCTTGTCGGGTCTGGCATGTGGTTCGGATAATTCCCGTCAGGCTCCTCGAAAAGTATCTCATAATCGTGATCAAAGTTTTTCATAACCGCGTTGAGCGTTGGGCCAACAGCGCCATTGCCTGTGTCAAAGATTATCTTGAGCTGCCTTCCGAACGAAAACATGCCTTTGAGATAACTAATATAGTCTTGTAAAACATCTACCTTGCTCACAGTTCCCTTTTTTCCCGTTGGCGCACTGGGCTTTTTACTAAGTTCTTGAATCTCTGATTGCGAGAAGGTCATTGTGTCTGCCCAGCATGGTTTTATTCCGTTGTAATCTGGCGGGTTGTGAGACGCTGTTAGCATAATACCTGGCGCTTTGAGCTTCCTCATGGAAAAGTAGAACAAGGATATGGGAACCATACCTATGTCAATTACATTGGAACCAAAAGAAGTTAGGGCCTGGGTGACAGACTTCGTGAGTGAAGGACCACTAATCCGGTTGTCTCTGGCTACAATAATACTCTTGCTCTTGGTCATCTCGACAAAACGTTGTGCAATGTCTTTTACTGTGTTTTCGTTGATTTCGTCAGGATATTTTCCTCGTATATCATAAGGCTGGAATATTGACATAAACTTTATTTACCTAGTTAATTAAATAAAGATTATGATAAACGAAATTAGGAAGGATTATTTGCTTGATAGATATTCTATAATTGCTCTCAACCGACTTAAAAGGCCCAAAGACTTTAAGCTGGTCAGAACAAAAGAAAAAAAGATTACCTGCCCGTTCTGCCCTGGCCACGAACACATGACACCACCAACCATTTTCAAGATAGCTGGCCCGCGCAGATGGGAACTGCGTGTGATTGAGAACAAGTTTCCGGCGCTTTCAAAAAAGGCCAAGTATAAAAAAATGGTAGGCGGTCTTACACCGGGCTTTACAGGTGCTGGGCATCATGAAGTTATAATAGAGTCTCCCAAGCATAAGAAAAGGCTGGAACAGTTCAGCGTCAAAAAGATTAAACAAATAATAGATGTCTACCAGCAACGTTTTGTTGCTCTCTCGAAAGATAAGAAGACCGGTTTTGTCTCAATATTCAGGAATTATGGAAAGGCGGCCGGAACGTCCCTAACTCATCCGCACTCACAAATCATAGCAACACCGTTTGTTCCGCCGCTGATCAAAAAAGAGTTGAAGGCTGCTGAAGCATACAAGCGTAAAAAACGGCGCTGTGTGTTCTGCGACATTGTGAAAAAGGAACTCAAAAGCAGGCGGCTTGTTTATAAGAACAACTCCTTTGTCGCCATATGCCCGTTTGCGTCCATAGTTCCATATGAGACATGGATAATAAGTAAAAGGCACGTGAAAAACGTCGCTGGGCTGACAGAAAAAGAAAAGTCATCGCTGGCCACTGCCTTGAAGACTGTTCTCGTGAGAATGAATAAAAAGATACCAGACATTCCGTATAATTATTATATTCACCAGGCTCCCTTGAACAGCAAAAAAGTTTATCACCTGCACATCGAGATTCTGCCTGCCCTCTCGGTCTGGGCAGGGTTTGAAAAATGCACAGGGGCATATATAAATACGGTTTCTCCAGAGGCTGCTGCCAAAAGTTTAAGATAATAAAAAGTCTAAGATAATATATTAGTCCAAGGCAATATATCAAAAACAATTACGCATCAATTACGATAAAAAATAGAAACAAAAATTAAAAGTTTAGCCAACAGTTATTCTCATGATAGATGAAGAGAAAATGGAAGTAAACGAATTCTTGAAAAAGATGACAGAACTAATCGCTAAGAAGTTTGATAAGCAAAAGCTGGCTGTGGAAGACATTGAAAGCGATGTTAGAGACCTTAAAATAACTATAACACAGCTTGAGCGGAAACTGGAATTGCTTCAGGAAAAGGTTGATGAACTTTCTGAGAAAAAGAAAGAGATTATAAGCTCCGATGTTCTGGAATCTTTGGAGTAAAGTGAGCAAGATGTACAGTGAAATGGATACTAGTAGTGGTAAGTCTGATAGTGGTTCGACTGACAGTGATGTAGAAGAAAAAATGGATGAGCTGAGAATAATCCTAGAGAAACAAGAGATGAAACTGGGAATAATAGAAGATAGTCTCAAGGAAATCGAGTCTGAGCTCGGAAGGAGCAGAAGACTCTTCAGCATGTACTTCATAGACCCTATAGTAGAAAGATTTGAGCACAATGAACAAGCTATCGAAAAGCTTGCCAATGAAACAAAAAGTAATTCTACTGCTTATGCTATTAACAGCAGAGAGCTAAACCAGAAAGTTAAAAAGACTGAGAACCGACTAGGGCTGATAGAAAAAAAGGTTGATATGCTTTTCGAGCTCATGGACAGGCGGCTGGAAAAAATCAAAGAGCTTTTTGATGAGAGAACTGTTATAGAAAGCAGTCTCAACAGACTGAGAAAATCCAAAAAAATAGACAAAAAACTTCTAGATGAGCTTGTGTGACCTGGCCGACTAGCTGAAAACCGTAAGAAGCATTCTTCTGGCTGGCACTTCTTTTCTTTTTGAGATTTCAAATGCGCTGCTGTGGTTGATAAACTTCAGCGCTTCGTTGAGCTTGCGGGTCTTATTAGAATATAATGTGAATAACGGCTCATTTATTCGTACACTGTCTCCGAGCTTCTTATACAGCTCTATACACGCGCCCTTCTCTTTTGGCGCGCCTGCTGTTTTACAGGCATCCACAAGCATTGTGTTGTTTATGGATGTAACAAAACCGCTTTTCTTCGCCTTGAATGTAATGTGCTTCGGGCCAAGCGATATGTCTTCTGGTTTGATCCTGCGATCGCCGCCTTGCGCTTCTATTATTTCCCGGAGCTTCTTTTCTGCCTTGCCAGAGTTGAAGATGTTAAGGGCAAGAGCTTTTCCGTTGCGCTTGCCAGCCATTTCAAGAAGCACGCCAGCAACAGATGCCGCTTTGTCTATCAAGTCCGGGGATTTGTGGTATGCGAACGTCTCCAAAACATCCCTTGCCTCTGCATTCGGCCCTATTGAATGGCCAATGGGTTGTTCACCATACGTAACAAGGACCTTTAGTTTGATATCGATCCTTTTTCCAACAGTGATGAACTTCTTTGCCAGCTCTCTTGCATCTCTCATGCAGTTGACCTTTGTATGACTGCCCAGCGGGATGTCTATAACAACAGTGTTCGAACCCATCACCTTTTTCTTTGCCAGAACACTTGGTATGAGCAAGGGGTCCATTGAAAGAGGATGTTCTATCTCTATGAAAAGGTCGTCTGCGGGTGCCAGGTCGAGAGCACCTCCCCAGACTATACAAGCATTTGTTTTTCTCACAATTTTTTTGATATCATCTGCAGAGAACTCCACGTTGGTCAAGACTTCCATGCGGTCAGCTGTTCCAGCAGGGCTTGTTATAGACCTAGAAGAGGTCTTAGGTATCTTAAGACCGGCTGCTGCCACTATAGGAACCACAAGCAGCGTTGTCTTGTCGCCAGGCACACCACCAATTGAATGCTTATCCAAAACCTTTCCACCGAAAGTTATTTTCTTGCTCGTGTCTATCATTGCCTTTGTGAAATAGTAAACTTCTTTCTCAGTCATACCACGAATTTGAAGAGTTG
The DNA here is from genome assembly GCA_029932645.1 of Candidatus Aenigmatarchaeota archaeon. Classification (GTDB taxonomy): domain Archaea; phylum Aenigmatarchaeota; class Aenigmatarchaeia; order GW2011-AR5; family JAGGXF01; genus JAGGXF01. The sequence continues at coordinate 8,518 of JAOZPR010000006.1, forward strand.
TTATCAGTGCTGCCAATTCCAAATCATTGAGATTTCTTTCAAGAAGGTCGTCCACAATAGCTCTTATCTTTCGGCAAGTCAATTCTTTACCAGCAATTTTTTCATGAATAAACCTTTTTGACTCGAGCTCTGGCCGCGGTCTTACCAGTATAGTGTCTCCTGGTCTTGCCCTGAGTTCTTCTGCAGATTCCCTGTAAAGAACAATTTCCCCTTCTCTAACAAACCTCTTGCTGCTGTTTACAATACATGTGATATCATATTTTCCTTTCTTGACGATAACCCTGTTCATAGAAAATATTCCAAGCTTCTCAACATCCTTTTCGTTGAGTATAACTACTGCCTTCTCTCCGGCATCGAGCCCGGTGTTTTTGACTTTAAGTTTCATCTCGGTTGTTGCACTTGTTTTCATCTCCATTTCTTCAGGGCCTCCTTTAGCTCATTGTGCGTCCTAGCATACTTATTTAGAGGCGTACCGCTGAGTGTCGCGTCCAGCGCCTGTCTCATGGCCCTGGCACCAGCCCCTGTTCCATCAGGATGGCCATGAACACCACCACCTGCCTGAATAACGATATCATTGCCCATGATTTTCACAACCTCTGGAACCAGGCTTGGATAGAGTCCACCAGAAGCAACAGCAAAAACAGGTCTTAGGCCATACCAGTCCTGAGATAGATACACACCTGCGGCTACGTGCTGCCTTTGTATAACGTCTTTTATCAACATAACATCCTGTTTCGAGCCCTCCATCTTTCCGACAGCAGTGCCTATATGTAGCTGGTCCGCGCCTATAAGCCTAGCAAGCTTGGCAATCATATACATGGATATACCGTGTCTGCGGCTGCGCGTCACTGCTGCATGGCCGGCACGGTGCGCATGTATGACCATTTTGTAATTCTGCGCGCGCAATTCCTGAAGAGCAGAAAAGCCTGCCGTGAGTATATCCAGCATTATACACTTTCCGCCGTGCGCACGGACAAAATCTGCCCTTTTAATCATCAGTCTGGACGGGGCCGTGACATTTGCCGCATAAAGAACAGTTCGACCCTGCTCTTCCTTTATTCTGTCAACAGTCTCTAGCGTTTTGACGACACGATCTTCAAACTTGCAGAACTTAAGAGAGGTTAAGTTTTCATCATCCTTGACAAAGTCCAGACCGCCAGAATAAGCCTCGTAGGCAACAGCGGCGAACTCTTTCGGCCGAAGACCGACCTTTGGCTTTATTATGGTTCCCAAAAGAGGTCTTTTCTTAATGCCCAAAATCTTTCGTACGCCTTTGAAACCAAACCTGGGGCCGCGGAAGCTTTTAACATAATTCTTTGGAAGCTTGATGTCAACAAGCCTGAGATTATTTATTATTTTCATTCCGAAGATGTTTCCGGCTAGCGCAGAAAGCAGTTGCGGCACATTACCCAGCTCAAAAAGATTCAAAGGATATGCTATCTGGAGAGTTTTTGTTTTTTTGGAGTATTGAACAGTCCTTGGGCCAAGGTGCTTTCTCATTTTTGCGGTTAAGGTTTGTATGTCTGTCCATGTGCCTATAGAAGATTCTGCCATTATCTGTCTCGTCGCCTTCGTGGCAGAAACCCCACAGGGCTCAAAATAATATTTAGCTATTAGCTCATCCATTTTAATCACAAATAATTTTTACTTCCCTCGATATAAATAACTTCCCGGACGTTTGTCAATCAAAGCTTTAAAACTTTTCACGATTAATTATAACTGGTGATTGAATGAAATTCAGTTTTCATGTCCATGGCTTATGGTTTATTGGAAGTGTATGTATGCTGCTTGGCTCTATGATAGCTGGAAATGCTGCATGGGTAGAAGCAACGACACCAGCAAGTTACACCCTTGCATTGCTCATAGCATTCATACTCATCTGGGCAGCAGGTCTTTGTTGGATATCCTCAGCTGTAAACGCAAAACAAGAAATGGGTTAGACCCATGGGTTTTTTCTTTTAGTCTTCTAAGCTCCAGATTTACGACTTAAACATACTCGCTTTTCTCAAAGAAATAGGTGCCTAACAAAACCATTGCAACTGATGAAATGACTAAAATAGTAAAATTATAGATAAGTGGAAATGAAGAGATTCCAATCAGCGCTCCTCTTAGACCGTCAACGCCGTAAGTTAAAGGATCTATGTAAGAAAGGCCTCTTACCCAGCCAGGTAGATTATCGAACGGAAAAACTGCTCCAGACAGGAAGAAAAGCGGAAATATTATAAAGTTCATTATAAGACTGAAACCGTGTATGTCTCTCATTCTTGAGGCAAATATAAGACCCAGCCCGATAAAGGTTGCCGAGATGAGAATCAAAAAAACAACCGCCCATAAAAGAGAGGAAATTCCAGTAATTTTGAATCCCATCAGAATCGAAATAGAAAGTATCAGAATGGCCTGAAACAATGAAGTCATAATTCCGCCCGCAATTCGTCCAATTACTATGGAAACCCTGCTAACCGGAGCAACCATAATTTCCTTCAAAAAACCGAACTCTCTGTCCCATAAGACGGATATTCCCGCGAACATTGATGAGAAAAGCATGCTCATTCCTATAATCCCGGGTACCAGAAATTCTATATATCCCACGCCTTCAGCCAGACCCGGTATTGGCATGCCTCTGAACCCGAATCCGAGGAAGGCTAAGAAGAACAGGGGCATCCCCAGAGTTCCGATAACTCTTGACTTTGCTCTGAAAAACCTTTTCATCTCCCTCAACCAAAGGATATAGACCACTTTTATATTAATCATCTTCCCATTCTCCTCATCATAAGTTTTTTGTTCTTCTCGCCTTGGCTGGCTTCCTGCTCCAGAATGGTTTTTCCCGTGAAATGTAGAAAAACATCTTCAAGGCTGGGTTTGTGCAGGCTAATAGAACTTATTTTAGTTCGGACGCTCTGAGCAATATTGAACAGTTCGGGTATCTTTTTTTCGCCGTTATCCATAGTCAAGTCGAGAAACCCATCATGCTTTTTTATTGTTTTTATCCATTCAAGTTCTTTCAACAAACTTATAAATTTTTCTGGGTTTTCGTCTGTTTCCAATGATACAACATCTCCACCCAGTATGTCTTTCAGTTTTTTCGGACTGTCCATGACAACTATCTTTCCGTGGTCGATAATGGCAACCCTATCACAAAGATAGTCAGCTTCTTCCATATAATGTGTGGTCAGAATGATACTAATCCCGTTCTCTTTGTTCAGCTTTTTAATATATTCCCATATATGTCGTCTTGTTTGGGCATCCAAACCAAGTGTTGGTTCGTCCAGAAACAAAAGCCTAGGCCTGTGAATGAGCCCTCTTCCTATCTCAAGTCTTCTTTTCATTCCACCCGAATAATTCTCAACCAGAACGTCTGCCTTGTCTGTTAGCTCAACAAGGTCAAAAATTTCCCTGATTCTCGCTTTTCTCGTGACCGTGTCTATCCCGTACATCATAGCATGAAAATCGAGATTTTCCCTGCCCGTGAGTTTGTTGTCAAGAGCCGGTTCCTGAAAAACCATACCGATATTTCTTCTGACGTTGTCTTTGTTTTTCGAGATGTCAAAACCCGCCACCTCAGCATGACCTGAAGTTATCTTGAGCAAAGTAGAGAGCATGTTAATTGTCGTTGTCTTGCCGGCACCGTTTGGCCCGAGGAGACCGAAAATCTCGCCTTTTTTAACAGTAAATGAAATATTATCAACTGCCACAAACCCGTCAAAATGCCTACTCAGGTTCTTAACCTTAATTATGCACATTAGCAAATCACACTCAATATTGGCTGCCGATAGTTGGTTGCCGATAACACAACGAAAATAGAACAAAATTACTGTCCAGTGTCTTCTGTCTTTTTCTCTTTTTCTTCTGTAATTTCTTGTCCGGTTTCTTCTTTCTGTTCTTCCTGGCCTGATTCAGATATCTCGCCTTTTTCCTCGCTGCCCTCTTCATTGGTGCGTTCTTCCGCTTCTTTTATTTCAAGCACTTTTGGCTCGTATAAATGCTTCTTTTTTGCCTTTTCAATGATTTCAGATTTTCTTATCTCCACCTGTCCAACAGGGTATATTTTCTTGAGTTCGTCCCTCAAATGTCTTTGAAGTTCACTGTCCAGCACAGATTTTATAAGCTCTTCGATTGTGTGCTTCTCCGCGGCTTCTTTTACCATCTGGCTTATTTTTGCCCTGACCGCGTCTTTGATGGCGGTTTTGGTTCTTCTCAAAACAATTGCTATGGTTTTAATTCGCACAGTTTTGCCGTCCTTTGTGTGAACCAAATCTATACTGTCAACACGCCTTCTTCTTCTTAGAACCATTCTGTATATTTTCTCCTTGAGAATGTCATGCCCGACAAATTTTGTGTACAGGCGCTTGCCGTCTATGTCTGTAACCTGCAACTTAAGCTTGATATAAAACTTAGAAAAGTCATTAGTAATATCCATCAGACTCACTTCTACAGTCCTGCCCTTAAGTATTTTTGGATTTGCTGTTAACGTTTCGCCAACAACAGCTTCGCCTAGAAATTTTGGTGCAACGATTTCATACCACTCTTTTTTTATAGCCATGTAAATACCTCATTAAACATTAGTTAACAACATTACTTGACCAATAGCTTTGCTTTTTCTGGGCTGTATTTCCAGTCTGCTGGCAGCTTGCCTGTCTTGATATAATACTTTCCTAGCCTTCTGATTTTAGATTCTGTCAATATCAGACCCCTCTTGGATATGCCGTCTTTTTTGTTTTTTTCAAGATGTCTCCTGAGAGCTATAGCCTTTTTCATCAGGTTGAACATATCCTCAGGCACGGCCTTGCTAAATCCATGCTTCTCCAAGACTTTTGTTATTCTCAGCTCAAACTCTCTGACATCTGGCACACCATATTGATCCCGTAAAACCATACCTATCTGGCTTGATAAATATCCTTCTTTGGCAAGTTTGACTATAAGTTTTTCTACTTCTTCTTTGTTGTACATGATCCACTCATGCTTTTTCTTTCTCGGCTTTTTTGAGCCAGATTTTCCACGCTTTCGCGAATACATTCTTGCCATCTAATATCACCAAACATCAACAGCAGGCATTAACAGCAAAACACCAACAAAACCAAGACACAGAACTATATGCAAACCACCAACCCTGCATCCCGGCATTGGTAAGCTATCAGAGCTTAGTTAAGCCACTAAGCTAGTAGAATTATTAGATAAAAAAGGTTTTTAAAGGTTATCTTTTCTGGTATCTCCCCCGCTTTTGTATTTTCTCAAGGCGTTTTAGTGTGGCAGTTGCGCCAGAATAATTCTTTTTGTAGGCCCTGACAACAGCGGGCCACACCTTTCGGATAATATCAAAGTGTGTTGATTCAAAGGCCTGCTGGAGAAGATGCAAATCAGTTGCCTTGTCCTCAATACGTGCGCTGTGAAAACCGAGCCCAAAATCTATAAAATAAATTTGTTTTCCTTTCATAATCATGTTTGATGTTGTCAAGTCTCCGTGTATGATATCATGCTCGTGGAGTGATGCAACTGCTTTGCCAACCGCAGAGCAAATCTCTTTGCGATTCTTTGTGTATTTAGAAGAAGACAAAATGTCCTTTACCCTTTTGCCGTCAATATATTCCATCTCTATGGTGTAATCAGTTGTGCCAACAATTTTTGGTGTTTTGACACCAATTCGGGCTGCCTTCTGAATGAGGCGTGCCTCGAGGCGCGTTCTGTTTTTTCTGAGCTTATCGTCTATCTCTTTTATTCGGTATCCTTTCTTTATACGCTCCTTTATGATTTTCTTGTTTTTTTTGTCTAGATATATTATAGCCTCAGCAGCCTGCTGAACCTTTTTAAGATTTTGCGCCATATTTAAAATTCTAGATAAATATTTTTAAATACCATTTCAAATTAGATCAAATTAGATGCCGTTTTTCAAAGTCGGTGATTTAGTGAAATTGATTGTAGACAAAAATAAGTGCCTCTCGTGCGGCGGGTGTGTAAGTGTCTGCCCAAAACAGGCGCTGGAACTGAAAAAATACCCAGAATGGGACAAGGATAAGTGTATTAGTTGTGAAGTCTGTGTAAAGTTTTGCCCTGTGGGCGCCTTGAAACTGAAGAGGGATTGACGTGTTTATAGAACCAGAATATGATGTAATTGTTGTCGGTGCCGGACCAAGTGGGACAAGCACTGCAATAACAGCAGCCAGGCTTGGACTGAACGTGCTGGTCTTGGAGAAGCAGCAGCAGGTAGGCATGTTCAAAAGATGTGCAGAAGGGTTTGCCTGGGGACTGATAGAATCATTGGAGTTAAAACTGCCGAGAAAATGCTGGACACAGGAGATTGACGGTTCATATATCTACGCACCAAACATGAAAGAATTTCTAATCGACATGGGTAAAACGAGTGGATATGTTCTTGAGAGGCGTGTATTTGACAAATGGCTCGCAGAAGAGGCTGTCAAGGCTGGCGCACGCCTGATTGCTGATGTTAATGTTTATGATGTAATCAAAGACAAGGGGTTTATTAAAGGTGTTAAGGCAAATTTTCTTGGTGAGGACTACGAGGTAAAATCAAAGGTGGTTGTAGCTGCTGATGGTGTTGAATCCTTGGTGGGAAGAAAAGCAGGGTTTCCACTAATAAACAACCCTGTCCTGATGGACTCTGGTTTTCAGTATGAAATGGCTGGTATAGAACTAAAAGACCCGCACAAACTTGAGTTTTATCTTGGCACCAAGGTAGCACCGCGCGGATATCTCTGGGTTTTTCCAAAGGGTGAAAACAAGGCAAATGTTGGTATAGGCATCATAGGCAACAGCCCAGAAACAGCAAAAAAATACCTTGATGATTTCATAACGAAGCATGACAGATTCAGCAGGGGCAGCGTCTTAGAGGTCAATGCTGGTGCAATACCTGTTGGCGGGCTTATGAAGAACATGGTGATGAACGGGCTCATACTTGTCGGCGATGCAGCTCATCAAGTATATCCAATTCATGGCGGTGGAATTGGCGAGGCAATAACTGCCGGAAACATGGCAGGTAAGGTTATTTGGCATTGCATAGAAAAGGGCGACTGGTCTGAGGAAAGGCTGGGGGATTACAACAAACTCTGGTGGGATAAAAGAGGCAACGCCCTGGCAAAGTCAGAAAAGGTCAGAGAAACAATCGAAAAGATGAGTGATGAGCAGCTTAACATGTTAGCTGCTTCCATAACCAAAGACGACCTCATGAAAATAGTAGACGGGAATGTGGCTATTTTGACTAAAACTTTGCTAAAGTTTGGTGCCAAGAACTTGCAGAAAAAGATTTTTGGTTAGATGACTAAACGTGTAATTCTTTATATATTATATCCAATTATATTTGATTATTATATATAGCACAGCCAATAGTCTGTTGTGTGTATTGTGGTTACTATGGTAAGGGTCGACAGAATAACAATGAGAGGGTTTAAGTCCTTCTCAGACAGAACTACCATACCTTTCCCTAGTGGATTTACTACTATTGCTGGTCCAAACGGTTCAGGAAAAAGCAATATTGTAGATGCTATAACATTTGTTCTTGGCGTATCGTCTGCAAAGGCGATAAGGGCAAACCGACTGATAAATCTGATATTTAATGGTGGAAAAAGCCGGAAGCCGTCTGACCATGCCGAAGTTTCTTTATATATCGACAACAAGGACAAGAAGGTCGCATTGGATGAAGAAATAAAAATAACCAGAAAAGTCAACAGAAGGGGCCTGTCAATATATAAAATAAATGAAAGAACTGTAACACGACGGCGATTTCTGGAAATTTTAACAGCTCTTGGTCTGTCGCCAGAAGGATATAACATAATAATGCAGGGGGATGTCACTAAAATCATAGAGATGAATCCGGAGGAGAGAAGACAAATAATAGATGATATCTCAGGAATATCAGAGTTTGAAGAAAAAAAACAAAAAGCCCAGAAAGAGTTGGAAAAGGTGGAAACCAGGGTAAGGGAGATGTACATAGTAGTCAACGAAAAACTGAAACTAAGAGCACGCCTTGAAGAGGAAAAAAAGAATGCTGAAAGATATCTGACCATGCAGAAGAAACTTAAAAAACTCAAAGCAAGCCTAGTCAAGAGAAAGTTTGACGACCTGAAATACAAATGGAAAGAAATGAGTATGAGTATAGAAAAAAACGAAAAGAAATTAAAAGAGACTAGTAAGGCATTGTCTCTCATTGATAAAGAACTATCTGAAAATGAATCACTAATCAGCAAAACGCGGAGGGAAGTAATAGAAAAATCAAAAGACTTCTCATTGACAAAAGAGATAGACAAAATAAAAACCGAGTTGCTGAGAAAGAAGGATAAGATAGAATTCAATGAAAGAGATGTTGCCCGACTAAATTCTATAATAGAAAAAAGCGAGCAGACAAAAAACAAAGCAGTAAAGGAGATATTGAAGTTGGGCAAACCTTATGTTCACGGAACTGTTATGGATGTAATCCGTGTCCCTGAAAAATATTCTGTTGCGCTTCGGGTTGCTATAGGAAGCCATATCAATGACATAATTGTCGACTCTGTTGAAAATTCCGTCGAGCTGATAAAGTTTCTGAAAAAAGAGCAGATTGGAAGGGCCAGGTTCATCCCACTCGACAGGATAGCGGGCAGGCCTATAAACAAAAAAGAAGATAAAAAAATCATAGGATATGCCATAGACCTGATAGAGTTTAATGAAAAATATCAAAAGGTTCTTGAGTACGTGCTCGGAAACACGGTTGTTGTTGAAAACATAGCCATTGCAAAAGACATAATAAAAAAGGAAAGAATGAGAATTGTGACAACCGACGGAGACCTTATAGAATCAAGCGGGGCAATGCTTGGCGGCTGGTATAAGAAAAAGGCCCCTGTTGTTGATACTAAAAAATACCTCAACGAAATAAAAACTATAGAACTGGAGAACAAAAAACTTTGGAAAGAAATAAGGACTCTTAAGAAAAAAATAAAAGAGCTGGAAATCAAGGAAAAAAAAGAAATTAGGGGAACCTCCTCGCTTGAAAAAGAAATAGCTAAAACGGAAAAGAACATTTTCTCACTTAGGAACAAGAGAAAAAAATTATATGATGAGAAATCGGTACTAGAAAATAAGATAAGCGGGTTGAAAATCAAACGCGCCGGACTAGAAGCCAAGCTAAGCAACCTTAGAATGGAAAAAGAGGAGTTTAAGGATATAAAGAACTTTTATAATATTTCTGTTGACGAACTGAAAGAAGGTATAAGAAAGGTCATAATAGAAATAAATGCGCTCGGGCCGGTAAACCTCCGTGCTATAGACGAATATAAAACAATAGATACGGAGTTTGGAGAACTAAAACAAAAACTTGACAAGCTCCTTGAGGAAAAGCATGCAATAACAAAAACTGCAGAAGAAATAGAGAAAAAGAGATATAAAAAATTCATGGAAACACTAATAGAGATATCTAAAAATTTTTCCAGAATATACAGTGACCTGACCAGTGGAGATGCTAATCTGAGACTGGTGGAGACAGAAGATATAGATTCTGGTCTTATTATAGAAGCCCAACCAAAAGGAAAAAAGATGTTGAATATAGACTCTATGTCTGGCGGGGAAAAAGCAGTAACTGCTTTGACATTTCTGTTTGCAATACAACAGTACAAGGCCTCACCATTCTGTATTTTGGACGAGGCAGATGCTGCTCTGGATAAGGTTAACACAAAAAGAATTATCCATCTGATTAAAAAATACTCGAAAAATATTCAATTTATTGTTATAACGCACAGTGATATAACCATTGGGGAGGCTGATAAGGTTTTCGGGGTCTCAATGGAAAATGGTGTTTCAAAAATCTTTGGAATAAAGATGCCAAAGGAATAATCCAAAAGAATAGTCAAAAATAGTCAAAATCTTTTTATGTTCCTTATTCTAAGAATTATGAGGGAAGACCATGCGAGAACAATATCTTATCAAGAATATAGTAATCAGTCATGATTGGGAAGATGTCATCAACAATATAGTTATAGAAGAAGGTATGGATCCGTGGGATGTGGACATCATAAAACTGACGGACGCATTCGTAAAATATCTAAACACCATGAAATATTTTGATTTTCGCATACCCGCCAGATTTATCTTGATATCAGCGATCTTGCTGCGAATGAAATGTGAACTCTTGTTTGAAGAGGAAAACGTAAAAGAAAATCAGGAGAAAAAACTAGAACTTCTTGATATAAATAATATAAAGCTACTAGATCTGCCTGTCAAGCGGAAGCCAAAAAGAAAAATAATACTCACTGAGCTGGTCTCGGCGCTTGAAAAGGCGCTCGAATTCAAGGAAAAGAAGCAGAGAAAAAAATTCAGGATGAAAAAAGCGGTAGAAACCCTGATAGAAATAGAAGAAGACATAGAAGAGACAATAGAAAGGCTCTATGAAAAAATAAGAAGAAAAATGGTGAATGATGAGATTAAATTCTCTGAGCTTGTTCCAGAATGGAAAAGAACCGCGATTGTTAAGACCTTTCTGCCTCTGCTTTATTTGTCCACCAGAGATAAAATAAGATGCGAACAACCCGAGATGTTTAAGGAAATATTCATACGTCTAAAATAGTGCTGATAATTGATAATACTTATAATGGTAATATCGTGATATATATGAATGAAAAGCTTGCTCTTTTAGAAGCTTGCCTGTTCACAGCAGATAAGCCATTAAGTATAGAGGAGCTGGTCAAACTCCTAAAAACAGACAAAAACGAGGTCAAGTGGCTGCTGAAAGACCTGGAAGAAATCTACTCAAAAGATGAACATGGTATAATGCTTTCGGTTGTTGGTGGATATCAACTTGTTGTAAAATCAAAATACCTCGAAAAAGTCTCAAGTCTCACAAGCCATACAGACCTCCCAAGAGGAATCTTGCGTGTGCTCTCAATCATAGCGTTTTACGAGCCTATAAAACAGTCTGAAATTGCTAAAGTAATTGGCAACAGGGCTTATCACTATGTTGCTGAACTCGAAAAGAGGGGCCTTATAAAAACAGAAAAACATTCACGCACAAAAATAATACAGACTACCAAGGAATTTGAAGAATACTTCGGTGTTAAAAAGAGCGCCCTTAAAAAATTGTTATGTGAAAAAAATGAAAAGCCAAAAGGAGATATCGAGCCTCGACCTAAAGTTTCTGATTGAAGAATTGAAATTTCTTGTTGATAGCAGAATTGATAAGATATATCAGGATGGTAGAAACCTTAGGATAAGGTTGTATGCCCGTGGTTTTGGCGAATTTGAGCTTTACGCATCTACGGGAAGGTTTCACCTGACGAGCTATAGGAGAGTAACGGAAAACCCGACAAATTTTGCAATGTTTCTGAGAAAAAGACTGAGAAATAAGAGAATAAAAAGTATTTCACAGCGCTCTTTTGACAGAATTGTTGAGATAGCAACGGATGAATATAAGCTGATATTGGAACTCTTTCACAAAGGCAATTTCATACTGACCGATTTAAATTATAATATAATAATGCCCTATGAAATTCAGCGATGGTCTGACAGAACAATAGCTCCGAGGGAGAAGTATGTTTTTCCTGTAACAAATTCTTTCAGGGAGGATTTCAAGGAGTTCAAAAGAACTGTATATGCGTCACCAAGAGAAATAGTTGGCCTGCTTGCACAGATAGGGTTTGGCGGAAAGTATGCTGAAGAAATCCTCTTATTAAGTGGCATAGATAAAAATAAGGCAGCGCAATCACTGGCCATGGAAGAAGCTGAAAAAATCTTTGAGAATATTGAAAAATTGCTGCAAAGGGAGATAAAACCAAAAATTATTCTGGAGAACGAACAAATAATAGATGCTGTCCCTTTTGATATCAAGATGTATGAAAATTTTGAAAAAAAAGAGATGAAAAGCTTTAATGAGGCTGTTGATCTTTTCTTCAGTGAAAAAGACATAAATAAAATAAAAGCCGTGGAAGAAAAGACGGCTGTTGCCGTCGATATGAAAAAACAAAGAATGTTGGAGCAACAAGAAAAATCAATAGAAAAATGGGGTGAAGAGTCAAAAGCAGTAAAGGAAAAAGCTGACCTGATATATAAGAACTACGGGCTTGTGGAAAACATATTAAAAACAATAATGAGAACCAGAGAAACCCGCTCCTGGGATGAAATTAAAAGAAATATAGAAAACGAAGATTCTCCTGAAGCGAACGCAATCAAAGAACTTCGGGAGCATGAAGGTATAGTAGTTGTTGAGCTTGGCGGAAAAGATGTGGAGCTCGACATAACGAAAACCGTGGACGAAAATGCAGCAGAACTCTATGAAAAAGCCAAGAAGATGAAATCCAAAAGAGAGAAAGCCAAAAAGATAATGGAAAAAACAAAGGAAAAAATTATAGTGGCAGAGAAGCCATTAATACCTAAAATCCCGGAAAAGCGCACGCGAAAGAAATGGTATGAAAAATATAGATACTTCTGGACATCTGATGATTTTCTTGTCGTTGCCGGAAAGGATGCTGAGACAAACGAACAACTGATAAAAAGAAATACACAGCCTGAAGATATTGTGCTGCACGCCGATATCCAGGGTGCGCCTTTTACCGTTGTCAAGGCCAAAAATGACCCACGCTCGAAACAGGCCAGAAAAATAACCCCGGTTGCTGTCAGGGAAGCAGCAGAATTTGCAGCAGCATATTCAAAAGCGTGGCAGATTGGCTTGGGAAATATAGATGTCTACTGGATAAGGCCTGAACAGGTCAAAAAAGTTCCAGGACTTCCGAAGGGCTCTTTCCAGATACAAGGCGACAGGAACTATCTCAAAAAAACACAACTAAGGCTTGCAGTCGGTGTTGCCCCTGAGAAAAAGCTGCTGATGATAGCACCCGTGCAGGCTGTGAACGAGAAATGTAAATATTTCTTAACATTAAAACCTGGTGACGAGCCTGCAACAGAGCTTGCCAAAAAAGTCAAAGACGCCCTGATATTTAAAGCCATATCAGAAGCCGAGAAAGAAACAATCAAAAAAATACCGCTTGATTTGATACAGAACTCGATTCCTGCGGGAAAAGGCAGTTTTGTTGGATAAATTTGGAAGCAACCAGTTATATCTCAACCGTCTTGAGCATTTTCATCGATTTTTTAACCAAGTCCTCAATATTAATATCGCCCTCCACCCTTTCGACCTCTTCCATCCGCGCCTTGGTTCGCGGGTTTTTTGGCGCGACTCGACATCCTGCGTGTTTGCGCGAGTATTCAAATGTTCCTATCTTTTCTGCGAGATTTACTATGTCCTGTTTGTCCCAGCCTATGAGCGGGCGCATGACGGGCTTGTTGCTTGCCCTGTCTTCGACAAACAAATTTTCAAGCGTTTGTGAAGCGACCTGACCAAGCGAGTCGCCTGTTACAAGGACGTCGTATCCATATTTCTCGGCGACTTTGCTCGCAATCCTCAGCATCATCCGCTTGCAAAGAACGCACTGTAGGTTTTTTTGGTAGATAGAAGCGAAAACAGAAAGGTTCTTTTTGTACGGGACAATAAAAACTTTTATTTTTCTTTTAATATCGAGTTGTTTTTTAACCTGTTTTATGCAGTTTTTGACTATTGCTTTGTCTGCGCCGATAAAAAAGAATATGAAATCCACACTCGCGTGTTTCGTATTTTTGAACATCAAATAAGCTGCAACCGGGCTGTCAATTCCTCCGGAGATCAGGACAAGTAATTTTACCATGACCATTAGTTCTAATAAAAAGTTAAAAAAGGTTTGAAACAAAATACTATTGTGATATGATGATCAAAAAGCTTCAAAAGATAGAAGAAAATGAGGAAAGAATAAACAAACTTCTAGAATCCCTTGAGGTGCAGAATGATGTACTTGACAGGAGACTTGAACTTATAGAAGAAAAACTTTTCGACAAAAAAGAAAGAGTTAAAATTGATAGAGCACTTAAACAGCTAAAGAAGAGAAAAATTATCGAACAAAAAGCAAAGAAATTTTTACTGAATCCTATAAAGGGAGAAATATTGGAAGATAGGGATTTGATAAAGGCTGTTGTTATGGCGCTCAAGAAGGACCTGAAAAAAACTTAGAAAAAAATGCTAACTAAGTTTTTCTTTAGTTATAAAAATTCTGTTCAAAGAACTCGCCCTTTTCTATCTGATGTTGGACCCGTTTTCCATCGACCAGACCATACAACGATATCAGTTTTTTCTCTTCATGTTCGTGCAGACGCAGTGTCATATCTGTCAAAACCTCTAAGTCTGCTTTATGTGTTGGATGAGCATCGTCGTCCAACAAAAGTAAAATAGTAGCTCCCTTCTTTTTAAGCTTTCTTATTGTCACATCTATAAACGACTCTATAAACATTGGGTTATTAAACTTGAGCAGTCCAGAAAGAGAATCGACAACGACACGCTCTGGCTTTTCTTTTTTGGACGTCATACCTGTCACTATTCTGTGCACTTTTTTAAGATTTCTTGGATCTACTCTAATGGTAAAATCTTTGCTGCTTTCAAGGTTTTTTGCCGCTGAATAACAATCTATAAAGTGTATTTTTTTACTTTGTATATGATTGTCTATGTCTACAAAATTTCTTAATTTTTCGACAATCTCATCCGGGTGTTTGTCAACAGCCATATAAACTGTTTCCCTGTTTTTTTTCAGAGCATCAGCTATGAAATGCTGGACAAGCTCTTCTCTGTCTTCATCTTGTCTGCCAATAACCAAAACAGTGCCGGGGTGTGGTATCATAAGATTCACTAATTTATTATTATCTTGTCCCTGTTTAAATCATTTTTGAGAGTTGAGAGAATTTAGAAATCGGCACTACTGCGATTTATAACCTTCGTGACAGAACAGCGAGCGGATGTCCCTTTGTCTCTAAAGACCACTTCTTGATCCAGCCGAACGGTATTGTGCCTACTGTGTAACCAGATTTCTCCAAACGCTTCTTAAGCTTCTTTATCAGTTCTAATGCGAACACAGGATTGCTCAAATCATCAGAGAGATGAGCAAAAGGAAACAGAACAATATTGTCTTCACCGACCTTTTTAGCCACGTCTTTTATGTTTCGCTCTGTCTTTTCCAACACGTCATCCCTGGTTTCATCCTTTGTCTCAGCACATATCTTTACAACCAAGGACTGGCCAAACTTCTTTTCTCTATCTTTTTCATCAAGATGCTGAGCAATCTTTGTCTTTTTTTTGACCTTGTATTTTACCCATTCAGAATGAATAAACAACAACTTCATTGTATCACTTCGCCTGTCGTTTTTTTCGATAATCAGCTATGGCTGCTTTAAGACCATCTGCAGCAAGATTGGAGCAATGCATCTTTATAGGAGGCAACCCTTCAAGACAGTCGGCCACATCATCCCTTGTTATCTTTTCTGCCTCCTCAAGTGTTTTGCCTTTTGCAAGATCTGTTATCATGGAAGACGTGGCAATAGCTGCAACACAACCAAATGTCTCAAACTTTATATCTTCTATTATATCCTTTCCTTCTTTGTTTTTTCCAACTTTAATATAAATATACATGACGTCCCCGCAGACAGGGTTGCCAACCTTTCCGAGACCATCCGGATTTTCTATCTTGCCCATGTTGTGTGGATGCCTGAACAATTTCATGACTTTTTCTGAATACATAAAAAGACCTACTCAACCTTCTCAAAAGTTTTTTTAAATGGAGACATCTTCCTAAGTTCTTCTACTGATTCTGAGACGGCCTTTATAGTATAGCTCACATCCTCTTCCGTATTCTCCTTTCCGAGTGTAAGCCTTAGTGAGCCGTGGGCTTCTTCTGGCTTAAGCCCTATTGCCAATAAAACATGGCTTGGTTTGAGTGACTTAGAAGAGCATGCAGAACCTGTTGATGCTGCTATTCCTCTATCATCGAGCTTTAATATCAATGACTCGCCTTCTATAAACTTGAAATAAAAGCTGGCATTAATCGGCAGTCTTTTTTCAGGGTGCCCTGAGAGGTAGCTGTTTGGTATATTCAGAAGCTCTCTTATGAGCTTGTCCCTGAATTTAGTTATTCTTGGCATAACTGTCTGCATCTCTCTGTTGGCTATCTTCGCCGCCTCTGCCATACCAACTATACCAACAACATTTTCTGTACCGCTGCGCATGTTGCGTTCGTGTCCACCCCCATGCAAAAGAGGTCCTATCTTGGTGCCGCCCCTAATAAAAAGTGCTCCAACACCCTTTGGACCATAAATCTTATGTGAAGACATGGAAAGCATGTCAACACCAAGTTTTTTCACATCTATCTTTATCTTGCCAACTGTTTGAACAGCATCGGTATGTAAGTATATGTTGTGCTCCTTGGCAATTTTAGCTATGTCCTCTATGGGTTCTATTGTTCCTATCTCATTGTTAGCATGCATAATAGATATCAAAATTGTATCATCTCTTATCGCTCTTTCCAGCTCATTTGTGTTAACCATTCCATAGCTGTCGACCGGCAGGTATGTAACATCAAAGCCCTGTTTCTCCAGCCATCGCGCAGAGTTGAGTACACAATCATGCTCTATCTTGGTCGTTATTATGTGTCTGCCTTTGTTTTTGTTGGCGAACGCAGTGCCTTTGAGCGCGAAGTTGTTTGATTCTGTACCGCCTGATGTAAATATTATCTCTTTCGGATCTGCCCCTATCACATATGCAAGCTTTTCCCTGCTCTTTTCCAATGCTTCTCGCGCCTCTTGCCCTTCTGTGTGTAGAGACGAAGCATTGCCAAACTTATCAGAAAAAAATGGCTTCATAGCTTCCAGAACACGCTTATCAACAGGCGTGGTAGCAGCATGATCCATATAGATTCTTTTCATCACATCACCTAGCTATAGCGGGGTATCACATTATTATAACACCGTTATATTTTAAAAGCTTTCTGATGATAAATAAAACATGAAACCACCATGTGAGATTGTTGTCATGGAGCTGTTGCCGCAACTCAGAGCAATGCTGGCAAAAAATCTCTTGGACTCTAACATGAGCCAAGTAAAAGTAGCTGAAGTCTTGGGTGTCACACAGGGCGCTGTATCACAATATACCCACTCAATACGGGGGGCACAAAACCCCATAGTAAAAAATGAAGTAGTGAAAAAAAGAATGAACGACTTGTCTAAAGAAGTTCTGGCTGGTGCCGGGCAAGAGAAAATCATGCTTCGATTCTGTGATGTTTGTAAAGAAGTGCGTAGAAAAGGAATCTTGTGTAAAAGACACAAGGAGGCATATTCTTCTTTAAAAGATTGTGATATATGCCTCAAGAAGTAATTTTTTGGTTATTGTTTTGTTTTCTCCTTCAGGAGAATGCGCTGGGCTACGTACCCTGTTATTCCCACCACCAGACACAGCAGACCAACATTCATCTCAAAACTCATCAAACCAGAGAAAAAGTTTTCAACAATCTCCGCTGGTATGTTCTGGCCTTTGAAAAACGAATCCATAGAAAACCTGAATAAAAGGCATGAAACGCCTGTGAGTATAAATATTATAGAAACCTTTTTAATTAGAGTCTTGATTTTTCTGTCCTGTAAATATATAAGCAGGATTCCGAGGAGAATAAAGACAATGCCGAACTTCAATGCGAGATTAAGCCAGTAATTAAGTTTGAACATAGAAAATCCGGCGAAAACCTCTTTCTTATACAACTCTTCCTTCTGGTCCAGCATCTCATTGTATTGTTTCTCTATTTTAATGCATGGCTGGCTTGTCTCGCCATACTTGGCACATATCTGGCTGATAACACTGTTCATATCAGAGCATTCGGTTAGGTTGGCTTGCTCACAAATATCCGGCAACTGTTTCTCTACTGCTTTGTCAAAAACACTAGATAGAAACTGTTCACTTGTTATATTTGTAAGATAAATGCTCTGGACAAACATAGAAAAAGACATTATCAGGATGAAACTTCCTATGATAGAAAGTAGTCTCATCTATGTTCCTCCATATTTATTCTTCTGGTCCCTCTTCGTATTCTTCCTCGTATTCTTCTGTCTCTTCTCCTTTGCTTGGCAAAAACATGTAGGCAAGAACAGCCACGATAATAATCACAACAGCTATTAAAATATAAATCCAGAACGGAAATCCCTTGGAAATTTTTTCTATCTCTTTATTAGCCAGGTCTATTTTGGTTCCTAAGTCCTTCAGGTTTGTGAAGGCGCTGAAGTAATCCCCTTTATCAATACCGGCTTTTGCAGCGCTGAGTTTACTCCAAATGTCATCGAAAATGCTTTGAGCAACTGTTGTATCCTTTCCCTGCTTTGTGAGCTTACTTATCGTCTTGTTCATATCAATGGCCTGGCTCATATAATTATCATACATCTCCTGTATTGTTGCTTTTGTATCTTCATCAGGAAGAACTTTCAGGCTCAGTTTCTTTTCATCCTTGACTTCTACTGTTCCTGATTTTCCAGCAACAGATATGGTCACGGTTTTGAGCTCGACTGTCGCGGTCTTTGGTATGTTAAAGGTTACATTCACATCTTTGGTCTCGCCTGTCTCCAGCGAGCTTATCGCACCGAAAGAAACCCACGTGGTTGTTATACCAGTTGCACCCAAAGAAATGTCTGTTATTGACCCGCTCTCGTTATTCTTGATAGTTATCGAAATTGTTTTACTTGTCCCTTGTGTTATCTCTGCGCTGTCCGGACACTGGCTGATAATCAGAAGTCCTCTGGTTGTCTCATTCGTTTCTATTGGCTGTGAAACATTTTCTATTGTAACTGTGAAATTCCCTGTTATAGTGGCAGCAGGCGTAGCAAAAACCATGAGAGGCATGAATAATGAAAACATCAAAGTTAATGTTATAATTTCCATAAATTTAATGGTATTCATTCTCATGTGTAAACACCAATCGTATAGTTAGCTGTATAATTTCCTGTCGAAACGTTGGCAGGGATGGGAATATATACATCTATTGTCGCCTCTTTGGCATACTCACTTGAGGCTGTGTTGTCCTTAATTTCATGGACCTCCTGCGTCTCGTCAAAGCTATTTGTAACATTGTATGTTCTCTGTTTGTTGTTCCAATCTGTATAGGACATGACAGCTATGTCATCTATGTCAATGCTGTTTGACCCGGATTTCAGGTCTGTCATCTTTATCCTTATATAATTTCCTTTAACACTGAGATAGAATCTTACATAAAACTTGTCTGCTCCGGTATTGTTTAATGTCCTGTCAGAAGGTAGTATAGATACGCTTCTGGTCAGTCGCACGCCTGGAACAGAATCTATAGCTACTGTTTTTGAACCAAGATTTCCCGCGATATCTTTTGCATAAACAGTAAGATTTAAAGAACCGATAGGCCAGTCTGTTGCCTTCGCATTCTCAATAACACATGCTGTGTTTCCACAGTCAGTATCTGCCAAATTTATTGTGTTGTTTTCGATTACGTGTGAGCCATTTGTTATTTCATAATAGGCAGATGTTAGGTTCGGAGAATATGTCGGGCTCCATGTAACATTTAAGGTGAAGGTTGCCCCGATATCCTGACCAGATGTAGGAGATTTTATTGTAATAGACGGCGCAGTATCGTCCAGATAATACACGCACAGTGGAGTTGTCGTGTTTCCTCCACCAATAATAGAATTGCCAGCAGCGTCATCTCCTGTGATATAAAAAGATACTGAAGAGCCGCTGGAAGCAGATGTTTCATCAATGCTTTTTGTATATGTTGTGGTTGTCCCTTGTGAAGAGCCTGACTTTATGGACATCGCAGCACTGCTCCATGTACCACTGCCGAATCTCCAATACAACATAATCGTGCTCGCGGTTTTTATGTTGTCATGGAGTGTAATCTCTATAGTCCTGCTGGAAGATGATTGCATGTATTCGTTGTTTGGCGGGCTGTGTGAATATATAGTAGGGCCGGAATCATCAACATATATTGTCTTGGTTGTGTCTGTGACATCGTTGTCATCTATGTCAGATATTATGTTTATTGTATCACCATTTTGTGCATGGATAGAAGAACCGGCAACTGTGCTGTTGCTAATATTAAAGCTGCCCAAGTACTTTCCTTTATAGGTAGAATTTTCTGTAACGGTTATTGTTGTCCCTGTCGGGTCTGTGGTGCTATTTATGGTAACAGAACCTGTTCCCAAGTTGGCAGCAGCATATACCTCTACGAAGATTTCATCTGCAGCACTTACATAGTCTGCTATTGTTCCGCTAGCAGAACCACGCCTAACTATAACCTCATCTGGATTAACATCGTAAGAAACAGAGTCTGTCGCATAAACGCTGTTCCCGTCGATATCAGCCCAAGCATATACGGTTGCACCATCTGATGCGTTTATCCACTTGTTGCTTTGGCTGCTTGCAACCTCTGCTGCCTGGAACGTTCCCTCGAAAATTCCCGTATTAGCGCCTGTCTCGTTTACCATAATAGTTATTCCACTCGCGTCATTGGTGCTATTTATCGTGACTGTGCCGTTTTCTGCATCTGAAGAGTCCTTGTTCATTGACGGGTTATATACCCTGACTTTTATCGTGTCCCAGGCATTTACTTCTGTTATGTTTGTGTCGTTTGCTGACAACAATAAAACCTTATCCAAGACTGTTATGTTTTTTGTTGCGTCCGTACCATCGTCTCCTTCTACGTCTGAGGTTATGATTATAGTATCATTGTTGGAAACCTGGAGAATGTCCTGTGGGTCATTGCTGCTTGACGTGGATGTTGAAAAACTACCTTTGTACCAGCCCGGGTATGTACCAGACTCGGTCAGCGCAACAGATATGCCTGTTGGGTCTGCCGTGCTTTTAACAGTCATCTCCTGTGTACCGCTCTTGCCGGACGAAACAGTAACATAAACTGTCTGACCTATAGAAAAGTACGTTAGCTGCGTATCATTGTAAGGATTGCTTTGAACTTGCCTATATGTCCTTATTTCATCTGGGTCATTGTCATATGTGAGCGTGTCTGTGCCAGGATCGGCTTTATTGTCCATATCTGCGGTAACAGTTACAACAGAACCGTCTGCTACCTCTATTATATGGTCGTCGGCACTACTCGTTGTTTCCGCGGTTATGAACCATCCCGTGTATGTTCCAGAGCTACCTGTCAGGTAAACAGTAATACCTGTTGTGTCTGCTGTGCTTGTAACATTGGCCGTATAAATTTCGGCTGCAGAATTGACAACCTTTATCGTGATGTTGTTCCACGCGTTTGCTGTTGTTACATCGTTGTTGTTCTTGTCGAGAAGGCTAACAATGTCCTGAACAGCATATACGGTATAAATGCTACATAACAGAAAACCACATAATAATAAAAGTACTGACAAACTTAATCTTCTCATTATTTATTTCTTAGAAATCGCGGAATATAAAGTTTACCAGTCCCTGGTATGACATAACAACTAGCTGGCGTAGCCAAAACCGTTCTTATCCTTTTTGAAAAGGCTCTTCAAATATTTATGAACGCGTTTTGCATGCTCCTCGAACTTTGTATCACTCGCGCTCTCGGCTGACGACAAGGTTTCGTGCTCATCTTTTGCCTCTATCATTGGTGGAGCTGCTCCTTCAAAACCTGTGGGTTTCTTTTTATTGGAATAAAAATAGTAGGCTGCCAGAGCCATAATAACTATAATGACAGTATAAACGACATACAAAAGGATTTGAGAACCGCTGGCCAGCGAAGAGAGCTTTACTTGTTCTAAGCTCTGTTTTATTTGATCTATTTTAGAGCCCACATCATTCATAAGTTGTATCGCTTCATAGTAGTTTCCATCGTCTATTTTCTTTTTAACTTCACCCAGTTCTTGTCTCACGACAACAAGCAGCGACTCTGCCTCTGAAACATCATGACCACGGGCTTTCTCCTGGTTTATTATATTTCCCAGCTCTTCGAGCACATCGGTATAATTTAGATATGTCTGGTTAGCCTTCTTTTTCGTTTCCTCGCTTGGCAAAACCTTCAAGAGAAATGTCTCTGTACCAGAAATAGTAACACCACTCGGGTCCTTTGCACTGACCTCCAACTTAACCGTATATGTCTTGACCTCGTTGTTTTGTGGTATAGAAAAGTTAACATAAGAATACTCTTTCTCATCGACTTCAAGAGATGAAAAAGAACTGGTTGTGATTTTATACAGCGCCAGTGGGACACCACTTAGGGTTAATTTCACATCTGTCAGGTCTTTTTCGCCGTCGTTTATTATCTCTACTTTAACTTTTTTCGTCTGCCCCTGAATTATTTCTATATTAGACAGCGCGCTAATATCTATAGACGATGCTGGGGCGGTTTCTTCTTCCTCTCCACTAGAACCGCTGTCTTGAGACGAACTGTCTGCAACACAAACACCACCAGAACAGTGTTCACCTTCTGCACAAATAGATGTTGAGAACGAACCAGAAGCGCTGCATGTTCCTATCGTGTCCGTTGAGATGCATTCAGACGTGCCAGCCGCAATAACATTTCCATCATAAACACAATCATTCGCGCCGGAAACACAGTATTTGTTGCCGTCGTTTTCATCATCGACACAGTGACCACTGATACACTGACTATCATAGGAACACTGCTCGCCTGTACCAAGGCCCGTTGTTCCCGCAACCATGCCTGTTGGCGGATACTGTGTGTTGCCTATATCAAGAGTGCCGGTGTATTCTGCGTTAGCTGGCTGAATCAAAAACATCTGGATTAATAAAACCAATGAAAGTATGATAATAATTTTTTTCATCCGAATCATCTAAAAAGCAATACTATTGGCAGGCTATGCCATACGTCGTTGTCCAGGAACTAGATATCGCAGACGTGAGTGGCACAGTGACATTTGCTGTGAAGTTTGCCTGTATGCCGTTGCTCTCGTCACTGTCTTTATCCGTGAGCAAGATTTCAGCGCCACCTGAGTAGGCATTTGCTATGGTAAAACCGCCTGACTGCGTTGAATTATATATTTTAACGTTTGAAACTGCTATGGTCGTGTCGCCGCTGCTCGCCGTCGTTGTCCAGTCAGCCATTTTTATTTTTAGTGTACAGTTTGCTGGATACGTGATATTAAAGAAGAATCCCCAGTCGTTTTGACCAGACTTTAGCACGGCTGTGGCATCCCGTCTGGTTGTGTCTTCAACAAGCGTTATTGTGTTGTTTATGAATATGTTTTTAGATATGTCCTGCGATAGATTCACATTACCAACATTATCATAAACCCTAATCGAAATATTAAATGTTCCGGAATTGTTTGTTATCTGATTCGTATCAAAATTGCTCCAATATAGATTATTACCAAGGCTGTTAAGTGTAAAAGAAAACCAAGAGCTATTGTCGGTCGCGTTGGAAAACATGACCGAAGCATTCTTAAGCCCGCTCCCGCCGTCAGACGCGTTGATTGTTATATTTATTATGCCATTGGTTGTGCTGCCTTCTGTTATGTTACCCCACTTGCTGTGAGTTATGTTTTTCAGCGAAAGTGTTGGTACCGCCGTGTCTATACCTGTTATGTTTGTTGTGCTATTGGTCGAAGAACTGTTGTCCATTGTGGTAATGTTCCAAGTCTGATTAACTTCGCCAGTCTGCTCAGCTATGGCATTGAACCAGATATAAGCTGTCTGGCTCGGACCAAGCAATGGCGTGGCTGATTTGTTGACACATACGATTTTCGATATGTTTGTTGCATTCGGGCCAGTTGCATTGTATCCCTCACAGCTCCAGTTTGTCAGGGATATGCCTATAGATGAATTATAAACAGTGAAATTCTTTGTGGCCCCGTCAAAAGGCACAGATATGTTTATCTCTGTTACATTATTGTTGCCGGTTGGGTTGGTAATGGAAAAATTATATGTCGCGTTTGTCGTCTCATTGACCCAATAATTGTTGTAAGTGTTGTTCCCTGTTATGACCACAGAAACGTTTGGCGCTTCGATAGCTAAAACTCCCACGGCGATTAAAAACAAAGCAAGCAATATCTCAACAATTCTTTTCATAATATCTCCGAATAATTTATGGTCGCATGTTATATTTATGTTTTTTTGAAGAAGCCGAAAACACCCCCGGCGGGAATTTCGCAACCCATCTTTGTAATAGCGAAGCCTAAGTTTCTTTTGGGTGAACTTAAGCCTTTTCTTTACAAAGAAAAGGGTTAGTTCGAACCCGCGACCCCTTGCTCTCTCCGAATGAAGTTTTGATCATATCTCTGCCGAAGCAGAAATCATCTCACCTCCATATCGTCATAGTCTGGCTGATAGCAACCGTTAGGAGGCAAGTGCTCTATCCAAACTGAGCTACGGGGGCATCAATTAAAAATAATAACTATAATATTTAAAGAATGTTTTGACTGCCAACGGACTAACTAATGTTGCTATAATAACAAGTAAGTATAAAGAATTGGCTTTCAGCCGCGCGATTCTGCTCCTCGCATAGACCACCCAACCACACTTCTTACTGTCTTCTCTGTGTCGCCAGTAACCGGCTATATAAACACATTTATCTTTTTGGCTGTCAAGCCCCTCAGCAATTGTTTACCTAGGTCGCTCGTTTTCTTCACACGGACTTGGCCTATCCGGCCAATGGTCGCTGAAAACAAATATTCCTTTTCTATGTAAAAGTTTGCCTGTTTTTTCTGAAACTTTTTGTCGAACGAGAATACAAGATATGCGCCAGTCTCTTCCCATGTATATTTTATTGACTGCCTGAGCGTTGCTACCTTTGGCGCAACCTCTATAGACAAACCAAGTTTTTGTTCCAATGCTTGCACGGTCTGCCCGCCTTTTCCGATGATTTTTGGTATTTGTTTATTTTCTACCTTTACCATTATCTTTCTCGCTGATAGGAATTCTACTTCGGCGTCTTTGTCAAACTTCTTGATTTCGTTCATTATCTGCTGCTTTGCGAGCTTGTGCAGGGCGTGCTCTTCCTTTTTTGTTATAGGCACTATTATGTTTTCCTCGCCATATGTGTAAATTTCATAAAGCAGGTTGTTTGTTTCAAAGTCCCTGACCTCAACAACTGGTCTTGCTAAATCTTCGTCTTTCATGCCTGTTGGTGTTCGCACGGTCATCGCCAGCGAATAGACTTTCTTTATGGCACCGTCTTTTATGTATATTATAGTGTCAATAACATGCGGTAGCATTCCAAGCTCTATACGGCCCATGAAACGCTGTATCGCGTCTATCGGCTCTGTGGCATGAACAACACCTATCATACCTATGCCTGCCAAGCGCAGGTCAGCAAATATTCTGAAATCATTTGTTTTTCTCACCTCGTCGAACACTGTGTAATCCGGTCGTACGAGAAGAAGAATGTCTGCTGTCTTCTCAAAACTGCCGCGCAAAGCCGTGTATTGTGTTATCTCTGGTTTGACTTGCAAATCTCGCGGCGATTCCATTGTTTTCACTATTTTTCCTTTTTCCTCATAAAACTCTGCAAGAGCAGCTGCGAACGTGGACTTGCCAGAACCTGGCGGTCCTGCTATCAGAACACCGTCCGCTTTCTCAGCCAGCCGCTGCTTTAGTTTTTCAGCAAGCTTGTAGTCGTCTAGCATTGCCTTAACGATTGGTCTGACGACCGTGACTTCAACCCCGTCTGAGAATGGTGGCCTTGCTATCGAGATTCTCATGTTCTTGAGTTGCACAACTGTGGCAGAATGCCCGCCTATCTCTATGAAGGAGTCTTCCTCATATCGTGTCGCATCCATTATCTCTTTTATTATGGCATCAATTCTTTCTCTTGTAAGCGGCTTTTCGCTTATCTTGACGAGTTTGAATGCTCCTGGCTTGCCGCGCTTCGCCATCATGGGAGCGCCTTCTTTCATATGCAAACTCATGGTATCTGGCGTCAAGAGCTTGCTGAGTTCTATGACCTTTTCTTTTTCATATGGCTCGAAATATCTTGTTTCTATGCCTTCTGCTTCTGCTGCCATCTTCTGCACGAAATCCGATGTGTACAAAACAGCGTTGTTGTGCCTGGCGACGTCAATAATCAGCGCATCTATTCTTCCATATTTTGCAAGTTGTATCTCTTCATATGTTTGCCTTCTGCCCATGTGGTCTATCTTGACCTTATGTGCCTTTTCGTATTCATGTAAATTCTTGATTTCTTCCAGGCCCTTGAAACCGATTTCCCTGCCGCGGGATGCCTGGGCCTGCAATTCTTCCATAACGAATTTCGGGATTATTATCTTTCTGTCTTTTATTTTTCCTTTTTCAATCATATCGGATAAAATTCCATTTATAATAACACTCGTGTCTGGAACAATCGGCTTGTTTTCTTTTGTCTTTTTCTTCTTGGTCTTTTTCTTTTCAACTTCTTTCATGTAAAATCACCTTTTTATTATATATCATTTATAATAAATATATCTATGACTATTTTCTGTAATATATCTTATAATAAACTAAACAAAAATAAAGTAAATAACTACAGAATACGCTTAACCAAATATGCATAGATAGAAATGTATTTAAATGTGTTTTATTGCTGTGCAACCTTGAACATCTTTCCATGACCAGGAATTATGTAGTCCGCGGTTTCTAGCAGTTTTTTCCTGCTTTTTCTCAGTGCTTCCGGGTCCTTGACAAACGGATCTTTGTGCGCCATCAGGCTGTCATAATCCGTCTTTTGCTCTTCGTCGTCTGACCACCAGAAAACATCACCAGCGATTGCTATTTTTCCTTTATCGGTCTCTGCGAGCAAGGAAGCATGTTCATGCGCATGCCCTGGTGTTTCTATAATCATTATGTTTGTGTCCGGTATTTTGCCAGAAAAAGATATTTCTTTATCGCCCCTGTAGATTGTATCACCATCAAGAATATCCTTGTCTGGAAACAATCTGATGTTTAGTATGTGATCAGGATGATAGTGTGTTATAAAAATTAAGTCTATGTCTTCTGGCAGCAATCCCTCGTCAGAAAGAGCATTCAGCAGCAACTCTTTGTTTGCTCCTGGATCGACAAGAATGTTCAGCCCGCTGTCTTTTATGAGAACAACCGAAGGAGAAGCTATCTCCGTGCCATTTTCTTCCCTTGCGTAGCCCTCAACCAAAATCTTAACTTCGCTCATAACTATTGATTATCATATAAGATTTAATTCTTTCGTTTCCCACAATTCGTCCATCGTCGTTTTACTGTTCGTTAGTAGGTCCGCTTATATTCTTTTCTTTACTGCGTTTGCTATTTTTTGTTATCTATCATGATACATAAGGGTTGGGTCTTGTATGTTCGTGTTCAGAAAA
>JAOZPR010000041.1 GCA_029932645.1 Candidatus Aenigmatarchaeota archaeon
GAATTGAAAAATATTGATAAATTAGAGGAACCTATCTTTCTAAGCTTAAGAGTTATTATAAGCATAGATCCGTTTTTTCCCATGTCTTGTAGCTATGTAACGACAGATTTCTGTAAATTTTATATAAGCAAGGAAAGCTATGATTGCTCAAGAGATATAGCGTCTAAATCTTTCGCACTTCCTCCCATAGAACTTAAACTAAAAGAATATCAGAGAGTTTCTTTGGCTATTTTGGGGCTGCATGGGCTAATACTCTTTCTAGAGGGTTATCTGATATCGGCGGTTGTTTTGTTTTCTTGGAGAAAATTGAGAAAAAAGATGCGCAAAGCCTCAATTCGGCGCAAGCCATAATCTTTAAATAGTAGTCACTACAAAATAGTAAATATGAGAGAAGTAATAGATATTTATGTGGACCCAGTTTTTGGAACAACATTAGTTATTGGTTCAGACAAAAGAGCAGATATTTTTGATAGAGATGAAAAGGGTATAGGAAAGGAATATTGGGGGGCAAGAGGCCCAGAATATGCTGAAAGAGGATTCATTGACGTCGGTCATGGAATGAAGCCACAGTACCCAACTATATAAGTCTGACAAACACCCTTCTCAGCGACTTATGCACGCGCTGTTCTATTTTTGCGTCGACGGCCAAGCCGAGCTTTCTCGCGTTTATTATGACGCTTCTTTCGAGCTTTTTTGGTACCGCGATTACAACACAACCGCCCGGTTTGAGCACGCTTTTCATGCTTCTGAGTGATTTTGTGTATAATTCTTTCATATTCTTGTTGAACAATGATGTGGAGATGCCATAAGGCGGGTCTGTGACTATGGCATCAAATTTTTTATGCCATATGCTTTTCAGTTTGGTTGCGTCGGCTTTTCTGAGAACAGCCCTTAAGCCGAAAAATGCAAGGTTCTTTTTCGCACCCCTTACCATGTCTTCTGATATGTCAGAGCCGTAGCAGCGAAACCCTAGCTCAGCAGCTTCTTTGAGCAGCGCGCCTGTACCGCAGAACGGGTCAAGCAGACTGCCTTTGGTCAGACCAGTCAGGTTTATCATTGCCCGCGCAATACGTGGGTCCATGGTTATCGGCTTCTTGAACGGCATCTTCTTCAGGGCCGCTATGAAGGATTTGTCTATCTCTGTGACAAGCCTCGTGACTATTATCTCTTTCTTGGTCACGAAAACATTTACGACATTTTTTGGTTTGCGCAGGTTCACCTTCTTATCGCTCTGCCGCCATACAGCGTCTATTATTTTTTTCTCCGCAGGCTTTCTCTTGTTCATATACTTGACCCGCACTGCAAAAGGCCCACTGACCTTTTTTATTTTTTTGATATCGCCAAAAAAGTTCTTTTTGTCCGATTGCAAGAGAATTTTTGATATGCTGTGCGCCAGGCCAAGCCTGTAAAGCTTTCCAGTGTTTTTGGCTTCAAAAAACATCAGATTGTCATCTATTTTTTTGACAGAGCCGCCCGTGGCTTTTATCAGCGCTTCGGCTTCTGCTTTAGCCAGCGGTAGCAGATAACCAGACAATACAATCACATGCACAAAAACACCTGTAATTTATTTATACTATGACACGACAATTTTAAAATATGAATAAGATACAGCAAATAAAAACAAGTATCCTGAAAAAGATCAAGCCCTCAAAAAAGGACAAGGAGTTCTTGGATAATTTTGTTAAAGAACTCATAAAAATAGCCAAAATAAAAGGAGAGAGCTATGGCGCTGACCCATATGTTGTCGGCTCGACTGGCAAACAAACATGGCTCAAAGGAGACCACGATATAGATATATTTATGATTTTTCCGCAGAAGCTGTCGCGTGAAGATTTGGAGAAGCGGGGCATGGGCGTTGCCAAAAAAATTGCTAGACATTTCAAGGCAAAAACAATCATAAAATACGCAGAACACCCATATCTGCAGGCCATCATAAAGTGGAAAGGCCAGGAATTCAAGGCAGACATAGTGCCGTGCTATAGAATGCAACCGGGCCAAAAGATTAAGTCAGCTGTTGATCGTTCACCACTGCATCTTGCTTATATCTTGAAAAATCTTGAGCCCACACTGCGCGATGAGGTTCGCATACTTAAACAATTCTGCAAGGGAATAGGCATATATGGCAGCGATGTCAAGACAGAAGGCATATCGGGTTATATATGTGAGTTGCTCGTTATAAACTATGGGCCGTTTGAAGACGTTCTAAAGGCTGTTGCGAAATGGGATTACGGACAGACAATAGACCTGCATCTGAAGGCAAAGAAAAAATTCAGAGACCCGCTCGTGATTATAGACCCTGTCGACAGCAACAGGAATGCAGCAGCAGCCTTCAGCACGAAAAACTTTTTCTCTCTTGTAGAAAACGCAAAGGCTTTCCTCAAAAAGCCGAGCGAAAAATTCTTTTTCTCCAGACCAAAGCCTTTGAGCAAAAGAGAGCTGGAGAAACTTCACAGCAGAGAGACAAAATTCCTGGGCATTGTTTTTGACAAGCCGGATATAATAGACGACACCTTATATCCGCAGATGCGAAAAGCGAGGCACATGTTCACCAAGCTCTTGGAGCGCAACGATTTCCGTGTTCTACACGCGCTTGAATGGACTTCGCCAACAAAGGCAGTCATAGTCTTCGAACTAGAAGCATGGTTCTTACCAGCAATAAAAAAGATGGTCGGACCGCCAGTGTACTCCAAAAAACATAGCAAGCAATTCCTAGACAAGTATTCAAAAGCCGCGTTGTTCGGGCCTTATATAGAAGATAACAGATGGGCGGCAGAAAAGAAGCGTGAGTTCAGAACAGCCACAGACTTACTGAAATCATTCCTAAAGCAAGACAATCTCAGGGAGCGGGGCATACCCGAAAACCTCGTCGCGCCGATGAAGAAGGCAAAGGTCTTCGAGCACGACGACATGTGGTTATTCATAAAAAAAGAGAAAGGATTTTCACAGCTTCTGAAGAGAGAGTATTTCTAGAGTTAGCATATTCCTTACCTTTTAATTTTTTTAATCAAGAATATGACAAATAAAAACCATATGGCAATACTCGCCAAAATAAGATAAAGAGTTGGGTCTTTTGATGAATGGCTAGCACTTCCTGTAAACTTTGTAGAAGAAATATAG
>JAOZPR010000042.1 GCA_029932645.1 Candidatus Aenigmatarchaeota archaeon
AAGGACCATAGATTAGTGGAATTATAGGTGTCTAGGATAATAGGAAGTTCTAGAAACCGGGAAAGAATGCAAAGCAGGTGTCTAGATGGGAAGTTCTAGAATCTCAAGAAAGCGAAGCTTTCCTGGATTTCCCAGAAACCTCTGGTTTCTGAGGAAAACCGATAAAGAATTCAAGGCAGGTGTCTAGTATGATAGTTGTCGGCCCAAAAGACGGATTTTCTGATAAGCTGGCTGAGAAGCTAGGTTGTGATTTTTTTGAGCTAGAGAGGAGGACATTTCCTGACAAGGAGATAAGACCAAGAATTCTCGGCAGTGAGAAAATCACCAGTGCTAACAAGGCGATTCTTGTCAGCAGAATGGAAAGGCCGCTTGACCCTAACAAATACCTTGTAGAGATATTACTGACCGTTAAAAATCTAAAATCGCTGGGTGTTGATGAGGTCACGCTAGTCATGCCTTATATGATATATGCGCGACAGGACAAGATATTCAGGTCTGGCGAGCCGTTGTCTGCTGAATATGTTTTGGAGCTTCTGAAACAGGCTGGCGTGAGCAGGTTGCTTACTGTTTCGTGTCATTTCTCAGGCATTGAAGATTTATGTCCAGGGCTTGAAGCCGTCAGCATATCAGGCTTTAAGACCATTGCTAAATATCTTGCTAAACTTGGACTTCGCGACCCTGTTGTTCTTGGCCCAGATGAGAAAGCGGGGACATGGGCAAAAGAGATAGTTAATATTCTAGGTTCTGGCGAGCACACTTTCTTGGAAAAACATAGGGACAGGGATAGTGGCAAAGTAGAGACAGAGGAAAAGCTTGCTGTTGATATCGGTGGAAGGGACGTTGTCATAGTCGATGACATCGCGTCAAGCGGAGGGACACTAATCAACGCTGTCAATATAGTGAAAAAACATAAGCCAAAAAGTATCATTGTTGCCGTTGTTCACCCGATTCTATCTGGTGACTGCGTCGAGAAGGTCAAAGGTGCGGGGGCAGATATGTTCTTGTCAACAGATACAATCCCTTCGGAAATTTCAAAGATATCAGTAACTGAAGATATTGCTAGATTTATAAAGACTTGCGGAGCAAAGGAGGTTTGAAAATGGGAGATGTTGCAATAAGACTCAAGGTCATGCCTGATGGTCCTGAACAGGATATAGAAAAGATAAAAGAGCAGATAAAAGAGAAAGTAAATCCTAAACAAATTACCGAGAAGGATATTGGTTTCGGACTAAAAGTATTGGAAGTTATGGTTGTCCGTGCGCCAGATAAAGGCGGGACAGATGATTTGGAGAACGCGATATCGGAAATAGAGGGCGTTGCATCGGTTGAGACAGAGGATGTAACACTAATATAGCCGTTCCAATTCGCCGCCCAAAGTTTTATCAATTTAACCAGGTAATTATTTATATGGGCGTCCAGATATCGCGACTGGTTGAAACAAAAGAGATAGAGATAAAAGACCTTCTTGGCCGGCGAGTCGCAATAGACGCATTTAATACTATTTTTCAGTTTCTCACAACCATAAGGCAATATGATGGCACACCACTAATGGACTCGAAAAGCAGGATTACCTCCCACTTGTCAGGCTTATTCTACAGAACAGCCAAATTTATGGAGTCCGGAATCAAGCCGATATTTGTGTTTGATGGCAAACCGCCCGCTTTCAAGGACAAAGAAGTCAATAAGCGCAAAGAAAGACGAAGAGAGGCCGGCAAGAAAATGCGCGAGGCAAGAGAAAAAGGAGATTTTGTAGACGCAAGGAAATATGCCCAGCAGGCAGCTTCTCTTACTGACGAGATGATACAGGAGTCCAAGCAACTTTTACAGACTATGGGTGTACCAGTAGTTGACGCGCCTTCAGAGGGTGAGGCACAGGCAGCCTTTCTTGTCCAACAAGGCCAGGCATGGGCAGCCGCAAGCCAGGATTATGATTCATTATTGTTTGGTGCTCCAAGACTTATTATAAATCTTTCGATATCAGGAAAGAGAAAGCGCGGCTCTTCTTATATTCAGGTGAAGCCGCAGATTATTGAATTGAAAAAGGCACTGGAGCACTTGGGAATAACAAGAGACCAGCTGATTCTCTTAGGTATATTGATTGGTACAGACTACAACCAGTCTGGTGTAGAAGGTATAGGCCCGGTAAAAGCACTGCAGCTTGTGAAAAAATATCCGAGCATTGACAAACTCAAAGATAATATAGACTGGCGCTTTGATACAACCATGGAGGAGATATTCGAATTTTTTAAGAACCCGCCTATCAAGGACGCCGAAATAGCCTTTGGCAAACCAGATGAAGACGAAATCAAAAAAATCCTCGTAGACGAGCACGATTTTTCAGAGGAGCGCGTGGACAAGGTCATTGATAGAATAACAGGGCTCAAGCGCGAAGCATCTCTTGACAAATGGATTAAAAAATAAATTAAAAAGAAAGGGCATGTTTTTTATCTGTTCTGTCTCACTCTCGTGCTCTATCGTGTCATGTTAAGCGGTCTGCACTGTGGGCATAGGTGAGCACAGTCTTCATTACTCGAGACAACTGCTTTGAGTTGGCAGACCTCTAAGAGCGAGTCGTCCTCGTTATTTCTGTCGTGGTCAAAACCAGGGATTATTATATCCTCAACTGCATCAGCGTCGCAGCCACGCAACGTAGCCAAGGTATTACAACCCCTGTTAAATGCTGTTTCAACGTCTATACTCCCGGTTTGTCCAAACCAGCCGGGCATGAAGAACGCTATAATAACAAGCAATGCCAACACAGCTATTATCATTATTATAATCATATTTATCGGCAGAGAAACACCTTTCCTCATTTTCAGAACCTCCATAACCTTTCAATAAACTATTGATAGGCCTGGTATTTAAAATTTTTGTTCGATGCGAACAAAAAATAACTAAACGCCAAACAGCTATGCGCAACGTCCGTTCTTTTACTATTTTTTATCAGCGCTGGCCTTTACCTTCTA
>JAOZPR010000007.1 GCA_029932645.1 Candidatus Aenigmatarchaeota archaeon
ACTACAAAGGCATTTGGTGAAGGAACAGAACAAGAGCCAAGAATAGAAGTTAGCGGAAATGAAATCATCTATTCAAGAGCAATAAATCATCTTTGTTGCAGAAAAGCTGAAATTGAAAAAGAAACTAAAGATTCAGTTATAAACATTTACGAAGTATGGAGTGGCATTGGTTGTAAATGTATATGCTTTTCTGAAATAGAAGCTAAACTTCAAAATGTTCCTTTAGGCACTTATGTTGTGAATGTATATGAGAAAGGGACACAACCCGGAAACGAAGGACCAATGGAACAAAAACTAATTATTTCTCAAAATGTTGTTGTTCAATAAATGCTCTGGCTCTCAAACCCGGAATTTCTCCATTCGGAAACATTGCATTAAAATCTCGTCCTCCTTTCAGTCGGAGAAACTAACAGCGATTTAACGGTTTCGCTCATTTCATTCGCTTCACCCAAACTCCTCGCTAACGCTCGGAGCTTCTTTAAATCGCATATGTGCAATATTACTCGGCGGCGGACTTTAGAAAAATATTTAAATTAACTAATTAATTGAAACAATATGAACAAGAAATTTTTATTATTCACAATATTGACTTTTCTTTTACTCCCTCAATTAGTTTCAGCAGATTTAATTACTCCGCTTTCTTTTATGACCATTCCTTTGATACCATTTATTGTTTTAATCGAAGCGTTCGTATTTTGGTTGCTTGTGAATAAAGTCATAAAAGTTCCTATTGGTTTTTGGAAAATCATATTAGTTACTTTTGTTGCAAACATTGTAACTTCTTTATTAGGAACTTTTATCCCGCTTTATAGATATACTGCTGAAAATCTAATGTGGATTGGACTTGCTTTCATATTTTCTGTATTCATTGAGTGGGGAATTTATATTCCATTCTTCAGAAAAGTCAATATAAAAATCCTTGATTTACTAAAAATTTCTTTTGTAGGAAATTTAATTACTTACGCAATACTTGCTTTCTTTCAATTAATTTAAGTCCGCCACCTGCGTCATACTGTGCCTCCTTTCAGTCGGCAGTTTTTCATATTCGTGTATGTAAAACAAAAGCAAAAAGAGATGCCAAATAATCTTCTGAGTACTAAAGATACAAAGAACAGGTACCTTTATTTATTTAATCATCGGTGGTCTCCTACATGAAGCAGCAGACAGAAAACAGAAAGTCACGCAGGCCCAATTTCTTTTATTTTGTCTTTGTCTATGAACAGATGTTTTGTTTTGTCTGACAAATCATCGAGATAAAGAAAGGTCGAGCCGACTGTTCTAAGCCTTCCCCTTATGGTCTCTCCATCTGTTGTTCTTATTACAACCTCTTTTCCCGTCAAGTTTGCTGTTGAATCTGCATCTTCTTTCTGCTCTTTCTGCGGTTTTTCTATTATCTTTTTGTTTGTCTCGCCAGGCAGTATATGCTTGATAAGGTTACCTTGACCAGACAAGACATAGCCGGTTATCGCACCTGTGGCGGGTATGGCGTAATAGAGAAATAAAGAAGTGAACTTAGTAAGACCAACCGACAGAAAAATAGGTATGAGCAAAGACAATATGGCAATACCAACAAAGGTGCCGATTAAGACTTCATCTTTTATCTTTATATTGGGCATTAAAATACATGGAGCTCATTTTTTAAAAGTCTTTCTCTTATCTTGTTTATGTTCATAAACTGCTCCTGTGTGATAGACTCAACTGAAGATGCGTCAACATTACCATTAATAATTTCAACACCAGCAACCAATGGCTCTGTTATAGGCTTGCCAATTTGCGAGAGAAGCTTCACATAAATCTCTGCACCCGTCTCTTCATGTATCTTCTCAGCTATTTCCTTGGCAAGAAGGTTGTATATTTTTCCTATATGATTAACAGGGTTCTTTCCGGCAGCTGCCTCCAGACTCATCTCTCTGTTTGGTGTTATCAGTCCATTAACGCGGTTGCCACGACCAACAGAACCAGAATCACCTGCCTCTGCGCTTGTGCCGGTAAGTGTGAGATAGGCAATCTTCTTTTTTTCGTCGTCATTTGTATTTAGATAAATTTTTGTTTCACGACTAACTCTCTTGCTGGCGACAAAATCTTTTATCTTATCAATTATTTCACTCTTCTTAGATATATAGTAACTCCAGTTTGGAACCTTTTTTGCTATGAAGGGCGCGGCAATTGTCAAAGATATTTTGCTGTTGGACCTCAGTCCCATAACCTTAATATCCTCGCCAAGCTCTGGGAATTCTGTTTTCGTTTTCTTTGAGTTCAAGAATCTTTCCATATTCAAGACTAGATTCTCTAGTTCTGATAGAGGAGCAAAACCGACGCCGAAAGATGTATCATTAGCGAGAATCACCTTTTCTTTGGTCTCGAAAATGTGCGATATGCTTAAAGCACCAGGACTTACTCTTGAATCTATAGTAACGTCTGTGTCAACATCAAGATGAGGCATGTTGCTCTTGAGGTATTGCTCAGCAGCACGCACTGCAATTTCATTTGTGGCTATCTCCTCATCACCAACCCGGTCTGTTGCCTGACCAGCAATAAGAATGAATATCGGTCTTAATATCTGTCCGCCACCAAAGGTCACCTCAGAACCGCCTGATATAACCTCACACTGATCTGTGTTGTGGTGGAGTATCCTGCCAAATCTCTTTATGTATTCTATAGAAAGGGCTCTTGATACAGACTCTGCTATACCATCCGCCAGTGAGTCAGGATGGCCTACCCCCTTACGTTCAACTATTTCCACCCGTTGCTGCTCTATTGGTCTTTTCTGCACTTTCTCAACAACTATGTTCATAACTGTTGCCCCCTTTCATCTTGTTATACTTTTTATACTTTTCTAATAGCAGATGCAAGTTTAAATATTTTTCTATTAAAAATATGCATATAAGCATACAACTATATATGGAGAGCATAAGAACTTGTATGGCGAATGTTGCATGATGAATATTGCAATAAATATTGTAATAAAAAAGATAAAATGTGATGAAAGATGATAAATTTTTTATCAGAACCAAGAGAAATAAAGAAAATAAGAAAAAGGCTCGGTCTGACACAAGCAAAACTGGCTCAGTTATCCGGTGTTGACCAGTCCCTAATCGCAAGAATAGAAGCTGGAGCAGACCCACGATATTCAACAGTAAAAAAAATCTTCAAAGCACTTGAAGGGCGTGTCCAGAAAAAAGAAATAGAGATAGAAAAAATAATGAACAAAAAGATAATATTTATCAATGCTGATGATAAAATAAAAAAAGCCGTCAAAATCATGGAAGAAAAAGCGATTTCCCAGCTCCCTGTCATAGATAATGGTGTTTTGGTCGGTTCAATAAGAGAAAGAAATATATCAGAAACTTTGCACAGGGGTGGCTTTGACAAAGAAAAAATCAGTGACATGAAAGTAAGAAACTTCATGGAGCAGTGTTTTCCAGAAATTTCAAAAGACAGCACACTTGATAATATTATTGAGCTTTTAAAATACGATCAAGCTGTACTGATAAAGAACAAGGGTAAAATCATCGGGATGATAACCAAATCTGACCTGATGAAACTTATTGAATGAAATTTGAATAAAATTGCTTAGATAAAGTAAAAACTTAAAACTAGTTCTCATAATAAAGTTATGTTCGTTCGCAATCAGCCAGCAATGAAGATTGGTTCTAGCCTTGTGATAGCTGACCTACATCTAGGTATAGAAGACGAACTCAACAGGAATGGCGTAAATATCGCAGACCAGACATCGGTGTTGCTAAAAAATATTTTATCTCTCGTGAAAAAAACCAGAGCAAAAGAAATTATACTATTGGGTGATATAAAAAATTCTATTTATATAAAAAAGGAGGACAGATTTAAAATACCTTTCTTTCTTAATAAACTGGGGGATAGAATAAAGGTACTTCTAATAAAAGGAAATCATGATGGCAGAATTGAAAAGCTTGCTGGCAAAAATATTGAAGTTTGCTCCTTTGTGAAAAGAGGTTGTTATTTGCTAACACATGGCCATAAAAAAATTCCAAAAAAATTGCTTAAAGACAGTAAAACCAAGAGTATCATAATAGGGCACAACCATTCTGGCATAAGGTTTAGAGACAGATTTGGTGTTACAAGCACCGAGCCGTGTTGGGTAATCGGCACAACCAAAACAAAAGCAAAAAAACAAGTGATACTAATGCCTGCCTTTAATCCACTGGTCGGCGCAATAGCTATTAACAAGGACGGTGTTTTAGGTCCTGTTGCAAAATCTATGCGGCTTGACAACGCAAAGATATATCTCTTGGACGGTACATACCTTGGTCATCTAAAGGATGTTAGAATCAAATAAATGAAATAGAAATATTGAAACGTTTGATAGGGCTGTAATAAAATGGTATTTAAAAAACTTTCAAAAGGCATACAAGAGCTTATAGAAAAGAGGGGCTTTATTGAACCTACGCTAACCCAAGAACTGGGCATACCAGAAATTCTTGAGGGGAAGAATGTATTGATTATAGCGCCCACGAGTTCTGGAAAAACAGAGTCAGCAATGCTGCCCGTATTGGAAATGGTCTATGAAGGTAAAATGAAACCCATATCAGTGCTCTATATAACTCCGCTGCGTTCTCTGAATAGAGATATGCTAAAACGGCTGTTCTGGTGGTCTGATAAACTCGGTTTGGAAATCACTGTCCGGCATGGGGATACGACTCAGCAGGAAAGGGCATTTCAGAGAGAAACCCCTGCTGATGTTTTCATCACAACGCCCGAAACACTTGGAGCAATTTTACCAGGGAAAAAAATGAGGGAACATCTCAGGAATGTTAGGTTCGTGGTCATTGATGAGATACATGAAATCTGCGAGAGTAAGCGCGGTGCGCAGCTATCGGTGCTGCTTGAAAGGCTTAGAAAAATAGCTGGTGATTTCCAGAGGATTGGGTTATCAGCGACCGTCGGCTCACCAAAAAAGGTTGCGAATTTCTTGGGTGAAAATGTTAAAATCATCAGAGCGGGCAGCGAAAAAAAAATTAGAATAAATGTAGAACTTCCTGAAAAAATCAAAAAAGATGTGACTATAGCAGACGCTCTCCTGGTAACAGACTCGGCTGCATCAAGACTTAGAAGAATTGATGAGATTATCAATGAACAAAGGTCATCTCTGGTCTTTACGAACACAAGGCAGACCGCAGAACTGCTTTCGTCACGAATGAGACAACTCAACAAAGACTTTTTGCAGGATGTGCACCACTCATCTATATCGAAAAAGGCAAGAATTAAAATGGAGCAAGATTTCAAAGAGGGAACACTGAAAACATTAATTTGTACCTCATCTCTTGAATTAGGAATAGACATAGGCACCATCGATATAATTATACAGTATCTGTCGCCGAGACAGGTTACAAAAATAACGCAAAGGGTTGGAAGAGCTGGTCATACAATAAAAGAAGAGTCGCGGGGTATTGTCCTTACTGACCGTGGTGACGATGTTTTTGAATCAAGTGTTATAGCAAAACGTGCTTTAGAAAAAAAACTGGAAAAGATTAAATTACACGAAATGGCTAGCGATGTTCTCGCCTCTCAGGTTGTAGGCATGGCTCTGGAAGAATATGGGATAGATAGTAAAACCGTGTTCTCCGTAATAAAGAGAGCATACCCATTCAGAAAGATGAAAGAAAAGGAATTCTTAAACTTTTTGAAATTTCTGGCAAGTTTGCATCTTTTGTGGCTGAGCCCGACAAAACACGATAAGAGTGATGAACCGACAAACTATGAACTAAGAAGGTCGAAACGTTCATGGCAGTATTATTACGAAAATCTTTCAACCATACCAGATGTTCATCGGTACAAGGTAATAAGTATGGTTGAACGTGAGCCTATTGGATATCTGGATGAAGAATTTGTTGCTGAATACGGTATGCCAGGAAACAGCTTTGTCTTTCGGGGACGCTTGTGGAAGATAGTAAGTGTAGATGAAGATAAAATAATGGTTGAACCGTCTGAAGATCTGCAGTCAGCAGTTCCGGCCTGGGAAGGCGAACTCATTCCTGTTCCTCTGGAGGTAGCTGAAGAGGTTGGCTGGTTAAGGTCTAAAATATCAAAGATGTTAGAAAACAAGAAAAACGTCAAAGAGATAGTCGAGGAAATTAAAAAATATTATCCTATAAACAACAATGGCGCAGAAGAGATGGTCAGACTCATTAAGAGACAGAAAAAGTTTTTTGTCCCTGACTTTAATAACTGGCTTCTGGAGCAGTATCAGGATTTTTTGATTCTACACACGTGTGCTGGTTCCATGGTTAATGACACGCTCGGAAGATATCTGTCGTCCATAGTATCTGCAGAAACCGGAACCTCTGTCCAGCTGAAGACAGACCCGTATAGAATAATATTAAGAAGCTTCGCAAAGCCGGAGCAGATAATAAAGATTTTAAGAGACGCTAACAGTAAAAACGATTTAGATGTTGTACTGATGAAAAATCTTGAGCGTTCGACACTGTTTAAATGGCGATTTATTCACGTCGCAAAAAGAATTGGAATACTGTCGAGACATACAAAATTTCAGAATTTCAATCTATCTAAACTTATCTCGGTATATTACGGTTCTCCTGCCTATGAGGAAACACTGAGAGAAATATTCCAGGAAAAGATGGACTTGAAAAACACTAAAAAAATTTTTGAACTGATTGGGAAAAAAGAAATAAAAATTGCCCTTCTCAAGAAGCTAACACCGCTTGGTGAGATAGGACTGCTCTACCAGTTCTCAGAGGTTATGAAACCTAAACTTCCGAAGCATGAAATATTTCGCGCCTTTAAAAGGCGTCTCTTACAGACCAGAGTTCAGTTGTTATGCACGCACTGCGCAGATTATTCTGTTATAAAACGCGTTAAAAGCATTGATGAACAACCAACATGCCCGAAGTGCCATTCTGGGCTAATTGCTGTTGTCAGCAGATTCCGGAGAAATCCACTAAAGTTGCTGAAAAAAGAGCGTCTATCAAAAACAGACAAAAAAATCAAGCTTACAAAAGAGGAAAAGAAAGAACTCGAAGCTATTAAAAGAAGCGCTAGTCTCACAATAACATATGGTAGGCGGTTTGCATTTGTTCAGGCTGCCAGAGGGGTCGGACCAGAAATAGGCGCCCGCATACTTGCAAAGCTACCTAAAGATGAGGAACATCTCCTTAAATATATCTTCGAAGCTGAGCACCAGTATCAAAAAAATAAAAAATATTGGAAAGAATAAGCAGACCGAATATTGGATAGCTCATCCGTAAACCATCCATGACATATGATTAACTATTAAAGTTTTTTCTACCGCTTATACTCATGGACCAAGAAATAAAAGATAAATATATCAGAGCTGGTAAGATAGCCGGAGAAGTAAGAGATTACGCCAAAAAAATAACCAAGCCCGGTAAAAAAATTCTTGATATCGCAGAAGCAGTTGAAGCACTTATCAAGGCCAAGGGGGCTGAAATAGCTTTTCCTATCAATATTTCTATCAACGATATTGCTGCGCACGACACTGCTGACAGAGACGATGAGAGAATTATTAGTGAAAATGATGTCGTAAAGTTAGATGTCGGCACACACATTGACGGATATATAGGTGACACCGCATGCACAGTTGCTTGGTTGCCAGAACATCAGGAACTTATAAAAGCAACTGAGCGGGCACTGGAAGAGGCGATAAAACTTTGTACACCAGGGACAAACCTTGGTGATATCTCAGCAATTATAGAGAAGACAATAACAGATTTGGGATTCAAACCCATAGCCAATCTCACAGGACATGGACTTGGAAAATACAATCTACATGCCGAGCCGACGATACCAAATGTTGGCTTCAAAACAAGCTACACACTTCAAGAAGAGCAACCTATAGCAATAGAACCGTTCGCAACAATAAAAGATGGTGCTGGTCTGATAAAAGAATCGACAGAAAAAAAAATCTTTATGTTGATTAATCCAAAACCTGTTAGAAACCAGAATGCACGCCAAATAATAAAAATCGCTGAAAAGCGCAACGGACTCCCTTTTCCGCTTCGTTGGGTACCTGCTTCTGGAGTTGGTCTTAGAATCGGACTGAAAGAATTGATGGACAAGAATATTTTATATGATTATCCGGTTCTTAAAGAAGTCAACACGACACCCATTGCACAATCAGAACAGACTATAATCGTAGGTGAAAAACCTATGGTAACAACAAAAACAGATAATTTCTGATTCTGACCGAAAGAAAAACTATAAATATTTTTTATTTTTGTTACACTGCCTCTTCTTTACAGATAATTATTTAATGCTTAGAACGAATTATTTAATTAACTTGTAATTAACTAGTATTTATTATTGCGCCAAGTTGTTGGATGAGAAAGAGGGGCTTGAGTTGTTGCTGGTAATAGACAATGGCTGTGCTGATAAAATATGCTCTATGATAAGTTGTAACTATGATGTGTTAAAACCAGAAGAAGCGACAAAAAAACTTGGCAATGCCGATGCCGTTATAATCCCTGATGGTTCTGCTGAAAATAGAATTAAAAAAATTGCAGAATCCCTGTCTTCACCCTGCCTTGCCATCGGCACGTCAGCGGAAATACTGGCAGAAACATTTGGAGCAAAAATCGGCAAAAATAAGAAAAAAGATAATCGTGGTGTGAAGATAAAACTGCATTCTCCACTAACGCTCGGTATCAAAAAGAGGTTTGTTGTTCATGGTAAGACTAACGTTATAGAGGAACTACCAGACGATTTCGAAACAATCTGCTCGGGAAACGGCCCTGAAATCTACCAACACATAAACTTTCCTATATTTGGCGTTTTGTTCGAACTAGAGGGTGAGGAAGGAAAAAAAATAATAAACAATTTCTTGAAGTTTGCTGAGACCTGGGCAAAATATCACTAGTCAGATTATCACTAGCCAAATTACTGCGTGTAGACGAAGTCTACTGCGTGTAGCTAAAGTCTTCTGGTGTTGTTTCCTTTATGTCTGACAGAGCTTTTTTATAAAATTTATTCATGGATCTTGAAACAGACGGCTTAACCTTTTTCAGTGCCTCCTCAATATCCTCTTTGGTAATTTCTTTGGCGCCTTTGTCTCTTTTGAGTGCATGCATCCCAGCTTCCCTTATAACGGCTTCTATATCTGCACCAGTATAGTTTTCTGTCATCTTTGCCAACTCTTTCAATGAAATTCGCTTTTCAAGCGGACTGTTTCTGGTGTGAACCTCAAAAATCTTTAGCCTGGCCTCCTCGTCTGGCAATGGAACAAAGAACTGCCTGTCAAAGCGACCGGGTCTCAAAAGGGCAGGATCTAAGATATCGGGTCTGTTTGTTGCCGCCATGACAATTACATCATGTAAATCTTCAACACCAGATATCTCTGTAAGTATCTGTGAAACCAGTCTTTCTGTGTACTCAGCAGATGAACGCCCCCTTTGAGGAACCAATGCATCTATCTCATCAAAGAATATTATTGATGGCGAAACCTGCTTAGCTCTCCTAAATATATCCCTTATCCTTTTTTCTGACTCGCCTACCCATTTTGATATGACCTCTGGGCCTTTTATGGAAATAAAATTAATACCAGATTCGTTTGCCACGGCTTTTGCTAGCATGGTTTTTCCGCATCCTGGCGGGCCATAAAGTAGAACGCCTGTTGGTGGTTTTATCCCGAGCCTCTTGAAAGAATCCGGATATTTGAGAGGCCACTCTATCATTTCTTTCAGTTTCTCTTTAGTGTCTTCCAAACCACCAATGTCAGACCACTTGACCTTTGGTATTTCTATGAGCACTTCTCTCATTGCCGAAGGCTCGACCATCTTCAAGGCATATTCCATGTCTTTTTGTGTTACTGTCAGTTTTTCCAACAC
Organism: Candidatus Aenigmatarchaeota archaeon; assembly: GCA_029932645.1. GTDB lineage: Archaea > Aenigmatarchaeota > Aenigmatarchaeia > GW2011-AR5 > JAGGXF01 > JAGGXF01. The sequence goes on from JAOZPR010000007.1 coordinate 9,837, forward strand.
TTCTTTTGGTAGTGGCTTGTCTTCTTTTATATCACTTATGTCCGGGACTATTCTCCTTAGTGCATGCATCGCCGCTTCTTTACATATAGCTGCCAAATCTGCACCAACATAACCATATGTTATTTCAGCCAACTTGTTAAGGTCTACGTCCTTTGCAATAGGCATACCTCTTGTGTGAATCTGTAAAATCTCTTTTCTTCCATCTTTATTTGGGACAGCTATTTCTATCTCTCTGTCAAACCTACCAGGCCTTCGTAAAGCAGGGTCAAGACTATTTGGTCTGTTTGTTGCTGCTATGACGATGACCTTGCCGCGCGACTTTAACCCGTCCATTAACGTAAGCAGTTGTGACACGACACGTCGCTCCACCTCACCCTGCACCCTTTCCCTTTTTGGCGCTATGGAATCCACCTCGTCTATGAATATTATCGCCGGCGCCTGCTTTTCGGCCTGCTCAAAAATCTTCCTGAGATTTTCTTCTGACTGGCCATACCATTTCGACATAATTTCTGGACCATTCAAAGGTAGGAACGTTGCACGAGATTCGTTTGCTACAGCCCTAGCAAGTAAAGTTTTTCCTGTTCCTGGAGGACCATGAAGCAGAACACCCTTTGGTGGCTCTATACCCAACCTATCAAACAATTCAGGGTGTTTTAGAGGTAGTTCAATCATTTCCCTGACTTTTTTGATTTCCTCATGCAAGCCGCCCAAGTCTTCATACGTAACCTCTGGTATTGCCTCCTCCTCCAACGGCTTTGTTGCCTTTTCCATAAGTTCCAATTCTGTAGCATCCGTCACTCTGACAATGCCTTTTGGACTCGTGCTAACTACAACAAACTTTTCTCCTCCGAATGGTGTAAAGAACATCTCTTCTATGTCCATCCCAAAAAATTGTTCGAATATAGTATTCTCTGGTCTTTTTCTTTGTCTCACAACCGGATTTGGAATTATAATATCACCTGTTGATACCGGTCTCATTAACAAATTCTGTTTGAACATCTGAGGATTCATCCTTATGATAATCCCTTGTCTGGCTGGCGCTATAATGACATGTTTTGCCTCCTTGACATCTGCCTTTTTAACACTGACTGTCTCACCTATACCTGACTTGATGTTTCTCCTTAACAGACCATCCATCCTCACCACGTCAAGACCAACATCTGCAGGGTAAGAACGGACGGCTATAGCTGGTGCTGTGCGACCGCCAGATAGTTCTATAATATCCCCCTCCTTGACACCAATCCTCTGCATTTTTTTTGCATCGAGCCTAGCTATGCCTCGCCCAAAATCTGTGCGCTCAGTCAGTTCGCCGACCCTTAGTCTTATTTCATCATGATTTTGCCTTTCCATTAAAACCACCCCTCACAAAAATTATTCTTTCTTAATTATTCATCCCCAAATTCATCGTCCTCGAGTATAATTCTTTTCATATTCCACTCGACCTTGTTCGACCATTCGTCAAAATAATCTATTATCTTTTGCATGTTTTTTAAAGCCACTATGAAAACCGAATCATCTACCTTTATGTGCGGCATCTCACTCAAAACACCTTCTCTGACATATCTGTACTGTCTGTCATTCTTTGTAACAACCTGTTTCCAGCCGTATAGGCCCCTAAAAAACTTATTGCGCTCACTCGCAGACTTGAATTTTTTCGACCGCGTGCAAAAGCTTATGATTACCGCTCTTTTATTCTTTGTAATCCTGATTTTCATAACACTCACTTCTAATCCAAGACAATTATGATATACATGAACAATAACTATTTAAAGTTATTGTTCTTGTGAACAATAACTTTTTTTCTCGCTTCTTCCGGATTGTATCGCCTTTTTTCAGCCTGGTCAGGAAATCAATTCAGCAGATTCCCTTTAATAAATTCCTAACAAAAGTTTTTTATGAAAATCCAACGTCTCCCTACCAACTCGCCCATAGACAAAATCCTAGGTAGCGGAATAGAGTTTGGGTCTGTAACCAACTTCTACGGTCCGCCAGGCGCAGGAAAGACAAATGTCGCATTATCGACACTTCTTTCTGTCAAAGATAAAAAAATAATTTTTATGGATACAGAAGGCAGTTTTTCTTTTGAACGGCTGACACAGCTTACAAAAGATGATAATACGCTCAAGAGAATAATTCTCCTGGAACCAAAAGAGTGGAAAGAACAGATGGATATGATAAGCAAAATTGAAAAACTTGTTAAGAATGGAGACATCGGGTTGATAGTTGTCGACTCTATAGTTGCTCTATATCGACTAGAAATAAATCAGGAGAATTTTGCTGATGTCAACAGACAACTCGCGACACAATATTCAATTTTGTCAAAGATAGCAAGAGAACACAACATACCTGTCCTTGTCACAAACCAGATATATGTCTCCGGGGAAGACGTGGAACTGACGAGCAAAACTATAGCCCGCTACTGGAGCAAGGCATTAATAGAACTTCAGAAAACTGATAGAGCAGGCCACCGTGTCGCAATAGTGAGAAAACACCGCTCGCTTCCCGAAGGAAAACAGGTTGAGTTTATAATAGCAGGCAATGGACTTAAATCTGCCGGAATTTTTTGACAGCTCAAACCGTTGGTGCCGGCTTTAAAAACCGTCGCCATGACCAAAGTCTTTTAATATTTTATGGCTAAATTATTATATGCCTGGATTCTTTAGTAGAAAATTAAGAGAAGCTGAGACAAAATATACATTTGGCGATTTCTCGATAGTTCCCGGTGCCAGTAATGTTATACCACTAGAAACAGACATAACCACGCAAATAACACCGCACGTCAAGTTAAGTGTGCCCATTATCAGTGCACCAATGGACACGGTAACAGGATTTGATATGGCTGTAGTGATGTCGCGCCTTGGTGGTCTCGGGGCCGTGCATCATAATATGTCAGCAGACAAGCAGGCAGAAATAGTTAGAAAGATCAAAAAGTATGAGTCTTTAATAATACGCGATGTTGTTACTATATCCCCAGATTACACTGTGAATGATATTCTTGACCTGTCAAAAGAAAAGGCGGTTTCAAGTTTTCCTGTCATAGAAAACGGTAAGCTTGTTGGTATGATAACAGAAAGGGACTTCAGACTGGCAAAACCAGAAATCCGTGCAGCAGAATTGATGACAAAAGACGTGGTCAGCGCTAATGAAAATATTGAGATGGAGGAAGCAATAAAAGTTCTGCACAAAAATAAAATAGAAAAGTTACCGTTGCTTGACAAAGATGGAAAGCTATCAGGTATGATAACACTAAGAGACATCCTGAACAGAAAAAAGTACCCAAATGCTACAAGAGACAAAAATGGACAGCTTGTTGTTGCTGCTGCAACTAGCTTAGATGAGAACCGCGTAGAAAAACTCCTGAATGCTGGAGCAGATGTTATAATTATAGAAACAGCACACGGACACAACAAAAGGGTCGTAGAGTTTACAAGACTTCTGAGGAAAAAATTTGACTGTGAAATAATTGCAGGTAATATTGCAACGCCTGAAGCAGCTGAAGACTTGATATCTGCTGGTGCAGATTGCGTCAAAGTTGGTGTGGGTCCCGGTTCTATATGCACAACAAGAGAGGTAACTGGGGTTGGTGTTCCTCAACTTGGAGCAGTAGCTGATGTTGCTGATGTAGCATCAAAATATGATGTATATTGTATAGCAGATGGTGCTATTAGAACCTCAGGAGATATAGCAAAAGCTATATCTGTCGGGGCAGACGCTGTGATGCTTGGGAACCTTCTGGCCGGGACAAAAGAGGCCCCTGGAGAAGTATTGTTGCGCAATGGGAGAAAATTCAAAAGATATCGAGGAATGGGCTCAAAAGGTGCGATGGCAGAAAGATACTTCCAAAAGGCGTCAAAGTTCGTACCAGAAGGTGTGGCAGGCGTGGTGCCATTCAAAGGTGAAGTGAAGGACATTATATTCTCATTGTCTGGCGGACTCAGGTCATCCATGGGATACGTTGGAGCAAAAAACATAAAGGAGATGAAAACAAAATCTAAGCTTGTACGAATTAGTCCGCAAGGAAACATAGAAAATAAACCATTTAACATAAATATTACAGATGATGTCGAACCAAGCCAAATGTGGTAAGCATAGCAAGCTTCATAGTAAACTTGAATACCGAGCTGGTGTAAAAATGAAAAGCGTGTTTGAGGAGATAGCTAAAAAGTCTGGCGACAGCGAATTCTTTATAGAAATACCAAACGGTTATAAGCCAGGAAAAACAAAATATATCATAATTACAGGCACTGTTATCTCTGGTATAGGAAAGGGCGCCTTCTCTTCATCTCTTGGCTTCTTGCTTCAAAAACACGGATTTGTAGTAGAGTCTGTAAAATTTGACGGCTACCTGAATCTTGACGCAGGTACCATGAACCCGTTTAGACACGGTGAGGTATTTGTTATGGATGATGGAACAGAAGCTGATATGGATTTTGGAACATACGAACGGTTTCTGGACAAAAACCTCTCTGGTTCTAATTATTTGACAGGCGGCCGAGTATTCTCAAAAATACTTAAAAGAGAGCGTGAAGGAGCATATCTTGGAAGAGATGTTCAATTCATTCCACATGTTACAGGTGAGGTCAAGTATTTTTTCAGGTCTCTGGCAATGGAAAAAAAACCAGATTTTATACTCATAGAAGTTGGTGGCACCGTTGGAGACATAGAAAACTCGTATTTCATAGAAGCAATGAGACAACTATCTTATGAGGAAGGCCGTGAGAACGTGTGCTTTATAAATCTCACATATATTCTCGAACCGGAATCGCTTGGAGAGCAGAAAACAAAGGCCTCACAGCTTGGCATTAAAAGGTTGATGTCAACAGGTATACAACCAGATATCATAGTCTGCCGTGCTAAAAATCTTATTACAGAAAAAGCCATGGAAAAGATGAGCGTCTATTCCAATGTGCCAAAAGAAATGGTAATTGACTGTCACAACCTTAAAACCATATATGAAATACCCGTGTGGCTTGAAAAGCAAAAGCTTGACCAAAAGGTTCTCGAGAGACTCGGATGTAAACCTAAAGAAAGGATAGATCTCGATGAATGGAAAGATTATATTGAAAGAATAGAGCAGCCGAAAAGAGAGATAATCGTTGCTATCGCTGGAAAGTATACCGGGCTCAAAGATTCTTATGCAAGCATATTGAAAGCGGTGGAACACTCTGGAGCATATTGGAAAACCGGAGTAAAACTAAAATGGATTGAGACTACAAATATAGATGAAAAAAATGTTAAAGATGCGCTTAGTGGGGTCTGCGGTCTCATAGTTCCTGGTGGGTTTGGTGCGCGTGGAACAGAAGGAAAAATAGCGTGTGTGAGATACGCAAGAGAAAATAAAATACCTTATCTTGGTTTGTGCTTTGGGCTGCAAATGGCTGTTATCGAATTTGCCAGAGATGTTTGCGGACTTGAAAAAAGCAACAGCACAGAAATAGATCCAAAAACGCCACATCCTGTTATAGACATCCTACCAGATCAGAAGAAAATACACGGCCTTGGCGGCACAATGCGGCTTGGTGGCCAAGATGTCCATATAATTGAAGATACGCTCGCGTACAGGCTTTATGAAAAGCCACTGGTAAGAGAAAGATTCAGGCACAGGTTTGAAGTTAATCCGGAGTATCATAAAATACTGCAAAAGAATGGTCTTATATTTTCCGGGTGGTCTGCCAAAGAAAAAAACATCGTACAGATAATAGAGCTAAAGGACCATCCGTTCTTCGTTGCTACACAGTTTCACCCAGAATTCACGAGCAGGCCGCTCAATCCGAACCCGATATATAGAGAATTTATAAAAGCGTGTATAGAGCAAAATGATTAAGGATTTATAGCTTGTCCTATCCTGGTATCGGCGTAAAGGTTTATATCTATTTCTTTGATTGTATAATTGTGTAAACATGAATAGAATTAGTGATATTGAAAAAGAACTGGAAGCTGTTGAGATACTGAGAACTCTGAAGCGGCACAGCACGTACAAGTCGTTGTCTTCCTTAACCGGACTGTCTGAAGTGACCCTTAGCAGGTATGTGGAAGGTCATGTTCTACCAACAAGAAAGAGGGCTGAAAAAATAATTAAAAGCTTTGGAAAGGGAATGATAAAAAAGGAAACAAGAAAGCTGGTAAAATTTGGCAAGACCGGTCTCTTGGACAATACAAACATAATTTTTAATACAAGTCTTTTGAAAAAAGTTTCACGTGAAGTAAGTAAAGTCTTTTCTAAACCAGACAAGGTATTTACGCTGGCTGTGGACGGAATACCAATCGCTGTTCATATGGCAAATAGATATAACGTACCGTGTGTCTACGCAAAAAAAGACAAAGAGATTGGCGTGGATAATTTTTTACACCAATCGCATGTGTTCAAATCTGGCGTAAGTATGGATTATTTTCTTCCGGTCGGAATATTAAAGAAAAATGAAAAAATCTTAATTGTTGACGACATGATAAGAAGTGGCGAAACTCTAAAAGTTCTGATAAACATGGTTAGAAAAACCAAGGCAAAAATAATCGGGATATTTGTTTTACTGTGCCTTTCAAAAAGGGGCTTGCGCAAAATCAAGAAAATGGTTGATTGCCCAGTAGAGGCCTACATTATAGTATAGCTATAGCACAAACTATACTATAAGATATAGTATAAGACAATACACTATAACACAAACAAGGTTATTAAAAAATTAACAAAATTATGATAAATAAGGTTTAAATTTTTGGGAATAATAACAATTTTATGAAAATTGTTGGCAGCCTGTTGGGTGGTTTGTTCATGGTGGCTCGGGAGGTAATTTTGTGGTTGGAGAAACAAAAGTGAAAATTAAAGTCGAACTCAAGGAAGGTATAACTGATCCGGAAGGGCTGAACATAAAAAAATCGTTGAACCTGCTAGGGTTCGATAATGTTTCCGGTGTCAAGAGTTCTAAGATGTTTGAGATTACTATAAAAGAAGCTGACAAAGAAAAGGCAAGGACTGAAGCAGAAAATATGTGTAAAAAGCTGTTGGCAAACCCAATAATACATTCATATGAGATAATTTTATAGATTTTTTGGTTTTGTTTTCAAGTATATCGGTATAATTATACGATATTGAGGTCTATGTGACGTGGTTTGACCTGCTATGGTGTGGTCTTGATGATATATATAAAAAAAGATGTTCCTTTTGAATTACATGAAATAAATCTGAAAGACGCAACAGACGAGGTGTTGAAAAAAATAAGCAAGGAAACGGGTGTTGGTCTGAGCTTGGAGGAGATGCAAGTCATAAGGGATTATTTTGTAAAACAAGGTAGAAATCCAACTGATGTTGAGCTTCAGGCGCTTGGTCAGTCTTGGAGTGAGCACTGCTCTTACAAAACTTCAAAGCCTATACTTAAAAAATTTATTTTCAACATAGAAGCGCCACAAAATATTTTGGTGATAAAAGAAGATGCCGGCGTTGTTGAGTTTGACGAAAACCATGCATATGTGGTTGCACTAGAATCACATAATCATCCTTCTGCTGTGGAACCCTATGGTGGGGCTGCCACAGGTATAGGTGGAATTCTGAGGGACGTTGTCTGTATGGGTGCCCAGCCGGTTGCTCTCATAGACCCGTTGTTTTTTGGCGAGCTTGGTTATAAGTATGAAAAATTACCCAGGGGCGTAAAACACCCATTATATTTGTTCTCAGAAGTTGTTGCTGGTATAAGGGACTATGGAAACCGGGTTGGAATACCAACAACAACAGGCATGGTCTACTTTGATAATTCTTATATCGGAAACTGTCTTGTAAATGTCGGCTGCGTCGGAATAGTCAGAAAAAATGAAATAATAAGGAGTGCTGTTAAAAACTCAGATGACGTTTTTATATTGCTGGGTGGAAAAACAGGAAGAGACGGTATTCATGGCGTGACCTTTGCGTCTGCTGAACTTGACGAATCATCTGAGTCAGAAAGCCGTGGCGCTGTCCAAGTCGGCGACCCCATAACAAAAGAACCGCTGATGCATGTGTGCCTTGAAGCGAACAAGAGAGGCCTTCTCACTGGGATGAAAGATCTCGGTGGTGGCGGGCTGTCTTGCGTTACTGGTGAAATGGCACTTGCGGGTGGATATGGAGCAAAAATAGACCTCGATAAAGTGCCGTTGAAAGAGGGAGACATGTCGCCATGGGAGATATGGGTATCTGAATCTCAGGAAAGAATGATGGTTGCTGCACGCCCGGACAAGGTGGATGAGATATTAGACTTGTGCAAACTCTGGGACGTTCAGGCAACAATCATAGGAAATGCGAAAGAAGGTAAGAAAATCGAAGTCTATTATAAAGGTGCTAAAGTAGTTGACATGGACATAGAGTTCTTTGTTGACAGCCCGGTTTACCACAGAAAATATGAGATAAAAAAGAAAGAAATTTTAGAGTCAGATGTAAAAGAACCCGAAGACTATGAAAAAATTATTCTTGATTTGTTATCGTCGCTTAACATAGCAAACAGGGAACGAATAATCAGGCAGTATGACCACGAGGTCAGAGCAGCAACTGTTCTCAAGCCCATGCAGGGCAAGCTTGGCTCTTACACACATGGCGATGCTGCAGTTATCAAACCTCTGGAAGAATCCTATAGGGGGCTTGCGCTGAGCGCAGATGTAAATCCAAGTTATATTGAAATAGACCCGTTTTTGGGTTCGGCCTCTGCCATAGACGAAGTCTGCAGAAATCTGGTTGCTGTCGGGGCAAGACCGCATTCGTTTGCGGACTGTCTGAATTTTGGCAATCCAGAAAAACCAGACAGGCTTGGCGTCTTTTACGAGGCATGCCGCGGTCTTGGTTATGTTGCCAAGGGGCTTGGTGTGCCGTTTGTGAGCGGAAATGTAAGTTTCTATAATGAATATACAGAAGGTCCGGTAGCGCCAACACCTACAATACTTGGTATAGGAATCGTAAAAGACGTAAGAAAAACTTGCACAACAGATTTGAAACATTCTGATAACGAGCTGTATCTGATAGGTGAAACGAAAAAAGAGATGGGCGGGTCTGAATATTACAAACTAATAGGTGCAAAAAGTTCAACCGTGCCTAAGGTTGACTTGGAGAATCTGAAGAATTCTATTAATGCTGTGTGCACTGCAATAGAAGAAGGCATCGTTGAATCCTGCCATGATATTTCTGAAGGCGGATTGGCAACATGCATCTCAGAGATGATGATCGGTGGCGATATCGGAGCTGAATTGGATATTAGAAACGTGGCTGAGCTGAGACCAGACTACAAACTTTTTTCACAGTCAAACACGCGCTGGGTTGTTGAAATAAAAAAAGAAAACAAAGATGATTTCGAAAACTTGATGCAGAAGAATAATGTGACTTTTTTCAAAATCGGAAAAGTTTGCGGTCATCGCCTGATTATAAAAGATAATGGGAAAGAAATTGCTAACATTCCTATTGAAAAGATAAGAGCATCTTGGAACGATGGTATTAGCAAATACCTTGGCTAAAATCTTGCTTTGCTACTAGATACTTGGTGGTGTCTAAATGAAGAAGGATAACATAAAGATTTGTGTCCTGAGGATGGAAGGAACGAACTGCGAGCAAGAGGTTTATTACTGCTTCAAAAGACTTGGTGTTAAACCAGAGCTGGTTCATCTGAACCAACTCACGGGTGGCCGTGATAAAAGAAACCTCTCAGACTATCAAGGCATTGTGATACCTGGCGGTTTCTCTGCCGGGGATTATGTAAGAGCTGGTGCAATTTTTGCAGCCAGAATAAAAAGCAAACTTATAGCCGACCTCAAAAAATTCGTCGAAGACGGTTATCCCATCATTGGGATATGCAACGGATTTCAGGTACTGGTAGAAATAGGGCTTCTACCAGCTATGGATGCTTCTATCTCAAAATACCCACAGGTTGTTCTCAACATCAACGACTCATTTCGGTTTGAGTGCAGACCAACACTGATAAAAAATGTGAATAAAGGAAAGTGTATATTTACAAAGAAAATAGAAAAAAATAAAATCCTCAGAATACCTTGTGCTCACGCAGAAGGAAAATTTATGTTTCCGGCTGGAAAAGAAGCTGAACTGTTGCAAAAATTGATAGACAACGACCAGGTTGTTTTTAGATACGTTGACCCCGACGGAAAATATGCTGGTTATCCGTGGAACCCAAACGGTTCTCTCTACAATATTGCGGGCATATGCAACTTGTACGGGAATGTTATGGGGATGATGCCGCACCCAGAGCGGGTTTTTTACAGCTACACAAACCCAGACTGGACTCGCTCCAAAAATGGAAACCTGGACGGTGATGGAAAAGCAATATTTGAGTCTACCGTGAACTATATAAGAAGAAAATTTTAGAGGAGATGCTTTTAGATAAGAGAGATAAGAGATAAGAATCGATGAGAATCCTGGAGGAGTTTTACATGTGTGGGTTTATAGGCATAATAAATCTGGAAAAAAAAGATGTTTCGAAAGAACTGGCCACCGGACTGCTGAGCATCCAACATCGTGGACAGGACTCTGCCGGCATTATAACATCGCGCATAAATCAGTTTTATATAAAAAAAGATGTGGGACTGGTCGACGAAGTTTTTAGGGAAGACGACCTGAAAGCCTTGAAAGGAGATATTGGAATCGCCCATGTAAGATATAGTACAATCGGCTTTGAAGCAAAAAATGATGCGCAACCTTTTTTTGTTAACTATCCTTTTGGCATAGCAATGGCGCATAATGGTAATGTTGCTAATTATGAAGAAATGCGAAAAAAATTAGAAGAAGAATCCCACAGACAACTTACCTCGAAATGTGATGTTGAACTCATACTTAATGTTTTTGCAGATGAACTGTCCAAATTCTCTGGTGGCTTTTCAGTAGAAAATGTTTTTGCAGCACTTGTTCCGCTAATGAAAAAAATAAATGGTAGCTATTCTGCGGTAACTGTTATTAACAATCATGGGTTGTTAGCCTTCCGGGATCCATATGGAATAAAACCAATAGTCTTTGGTAAGAACGACTCTGGCTTTATATTTGCCTCAGAAACTGTTGTTCTGGACCTGTTGGAATATGACTACATAAAAGACCTCAAGGCCGGTGAGGCGGTTTTTGTAGATAAGAGCGGACAGATATATTCGAAAATGATAGAAAAAAGAAAAAGAGCACCCTGTATGTTTGAGTGGGTATACTTTGCAAGGCCAGATTCTGTGATAGAAGGAAAAAGCGTCTATGATATTAGACTAAAACTTGGTAAAGAACTTGCAAGAAATTGGGACAAAAAAATTGATGTGGTAATACCTGTCCCAGACACATCAAGAACAGCAGCCATGTCCTTCGCAGAAATGGTTGGGGCTCCCTATAGAGAAGGCCTGATAAAAAACAGATACATAGGGCGAACTTTCATAATGCCTGCCCAGACAAAAAGAGATGGGGCAGTAAAAGTAAAGCTAAACCCTATTATACCGGAGATAAAAGGAAAGAAGATTGCCTTGGTGGATGACAGCATTGTTAGGGGAACGACATCAAAAAGGCTGGTAACTCTTATGAAGAAGGCCGGCGCAAAAGAAGTTCACCTAGTAATAACGTGTCCGCCTATAAAATATCCATGCTTTTATGGAATAGACATAGCAACCAGAAAAGAACTTATAGCATCTGATAAAGGAATAGAGGAAATAAGGAAGACGCTCGGTGCAGACTCAGTGACATACCAAACAATAGAAGGGCTTAGAAAAGCGATTGGCTTGGAATCATTGTGCACTGCCTGCTTGACAGGAGATTATCCTACTGGCTTAAGAGAAAATGATATTTCTCATCTGGAAAAAACAAGAGAGGCCGAAAAGTCTCGGGTGGTGGTATAAATGAAAATACTCTTGATTGGTAATGGTGCTAGAGAACATGTTATTGTTGAAACGCTCGCCAGAAGCAAACACAAACCAAAAATATACAGTGTGGTCAGCGCCAAAAATCCAGGAATACTGAAACTTTCTGAAGATTTTGTTGTTGGTAACGTGACCGATGTTGAGCTAGTGTCGTCATTTGCAAAAGAAAAGGCTGTTGATTTTGCAGTAATTGGGCCGGAAGCCCCCCTAGCATTTGGTGTTTCAGATGCGCTAGAGAAAATCGGTGTTCCATGCGTTGCACCGTCAAAGTCAGCAGCGCGCCTGGAAACAGACAAATCTTTTGTAAAAAATTTAATGGAGAAACACAAAACCCCCGGAAGGATTATATCAAAAGTGTTTGCTGACGCAGACGAACTTTGCTCTTTTATAGACTCTTTTGGAAAACCTGTTGTTATTAAGCCGCTTGGTTTAACCGGGGGAAAAGGAGTTAAAATAGTAGACCCGAAACTCAGTGGCCAGCTTAAGAGTAACGAAGAAGCAAAAAGATATGGAAAAAAAATTATAGAAAAAGGAATAAGCGGATTCAACAAAGCCCTTGTCGAAGAAAAGGTTATCGGCGAGGAATTCACATTGCAGGCATTCACAGACGGAGCAACGGTAAAATCAATGCCGCTTGTTCAGGACCATAAGTTTGCATACGAAGGAGATAACGGTCCGTTCACAGGTGGCATGGGCTCCTATTCTGATTCAAATCACTTGCTGCCTTTCATGACAACCGAAGACAAGGACGCAGCAGTAAAAGTCATGGAAAAAGTCGTGGACGCAATGAACAAAGAGGGAATAACCTACAAAGGCGTGATATATGGCGGATTCATGCTTACAAGAAACGGCCCGAAGATACTTGAGTTCAATGCCCGTTTTGGTGACCCAGAAGCAATGAATGTTCTGCCTTTGTTGGAAACGGACTTTGTGGATATATGCCAAGCCATCATAGAACAAAGACTTTCCAAAATTGATGTTGCCTTTTCAAACCTGGCTACAGTGTGTAAATATGCCGTGCCCAAAGGTTATCCTACAAATCCTGTCGCAAACCAGAAAATCGTTATAAAGAACATCCCAAAAGACGCGCGTCTGTATTATGCGTCTGTTGACCAGAGAGAAGATGGGCTTTACATGACAAAATCTAGAGCATTGGCCTGCGTTGGGGTAGATAAAACACTAGAAGGTGCTGAGAAGATTGCACAAGCAGCCATAAGCAATATCACCGGCCCTGTACATTATCGTCCGGATATAGGAACCGCACCACTCATACAAAAAAGAATAAAACACATGGAGGAGCTTCGCAAATGAAACGTAAGATTAGAGCAGAGATGATGAAGAAGAGAGCAGCTATGAATAAAGAAGACTTGCTTAGCAGAAGCGCTGTTATATGCGAAACCCTCAGAAAATTAGAAGAATTTAAAAATGCGAAAAATGTTTTGTTTTATGTTTCTACAAAGAACGAGGTTGAAACACAGGTGATGTTAAAAGAGCTCCTAAAAGCCGGTGAAAAAAACATTGTCGTGCCGGTGACTGATAAGAAAACTAGCACACTTAATTTGTCTTTGATAAAAGATTTTTCAGAACTGGTTCCAAAAACCCATGAAATACTTGAACCTGCAGACGAGTTCATAAGACCAGTCAGTCCTGAAAAAATAGACTTGGTAATAACGCCTGGAATAGCATTTGATGAAAATGGAAATAGAATCGGTTCTGGCTGCGGCTATTATGACCGGTTGTTGTGCGGTATGAAAAACGCCAAAAAAATAGGGCTCGCTTTTGAACTACAAATTTTACCAAAATTACCATGCTACGACCATGATGTTCCTCTTGACATTATCATAACAGAAGAGAGGATTATTAGATTGGATGAAAAACGAAGAATATGAAAAAATATGAAAACGAATAATATGAGAGAAAATATGAGAAAATATGATATAGGGGTGATATGAAATGTTGGGATTTTTAGAGAAATCTGATCCGCAAATAGCAGAAGCAGTCAGAAACGAATTGAAAAGGATAAGAAATGGTGTAGAGTTGATACCTTCTGAGAACTTTGTGAGCCTGGCTGTCCTGGAAGCGATGGGAACAGTTTTTACAAACAAATATTCAGAAGGGTACCCACATAAAAGATACTATGGTGGAAACGAATTTGTTGATGTTGTAGAAGATCTTGCAATTGCCCGCGCCAAGAAATTGTTCGGAGCAGAACATGCCAATGTTCAGCCATATTCTGGCAGTCCTGCAAACCTGGCTTGTTTTTTTGCACTGCTAGATCGCGGTGACATATTTATGGGCCTAGATCTAAGCTGTGGCGGACATTTGACCCATGGCAGCCCTGTTAACTTCTCGGGGAAATGGTACAGGTGTATACCATATGCGGTTGATAAGGAAACAGAGCTTATAGATATGGATGAAGTAAGAAAAATAGCATTGAAAGCAAAACCAAAAATGATACTGTCTGGACTTACTTGCTATCCAAGGGTTTTGAACTTCAAGGCGTTTCAAGAAATAGCTGACGAAGTTGGTGCATATCATATGTCAGACATATCACATATTGCAGGGTTGGTTGCTGCTGGAATTCATATGAGTCCAGTGCCTTTTGCTGATGTAGTCACAACAACAACCCATAAAACAATCAGGGGTCCAAGGGGCGCGATGATATTATGTAAAGAAAAACACGCAGCAGCAATAGACAAGGCTGTTTTTCCAGGTTTACAGGGTGGACCACATGACCACATAACAGCTGCCAAAGCTGTTGCATTTCATGAAGACTTGCAGCCGGAGTTCAAGGACTATGCAAAGCAAATAGTTAAAAATGCAAAGGTATTGGCTGAAGAGCTTATGAGCCTCGGCATTAAGCTGGTCACAAACGGAACAGATAACCACTTGATGCTGATAGACTTGACCAAAAAGAATCTGACAGGAAAAGGCAAAGCGGTCCAAAATGCTCTCGAAGCCGCGGGTATATTCGTTAACAAAAATACAATTCCATATGAACCGGGAACACCCTTCAATCCAAGCGGCATAAGACTTGGAACGCCTGCTGTGACAACAAGAGGATTCAAAGAGAGCGAAATGAAGGTAATAGCAAAAGGTATAGCTAGTGTTATCGACAACTATGAAGACCCGACCGTGATAAAAAAGGTGAAAGAAGACATGCTTGAATTGTGCAAAGGCTTCCCACTATATCCTGAGCTGGATGAGTGAACTAGGAGATGCCATGTCAATAAAAGAAAACGTAGAGAAGATAAACGAAATCGTGAACGAAAAAGGCCGAAACAGGGTTACGATAGTTGCTGTTACAAAAGGCCGGTCAGAAGATGAAATAAGAGAAGCTATGCATTGTGGTTTGCGGGTGTTCGGAGAAAACCGAGTGCGAGAAGCCATAGATAAATGGAGCAGCCTAAAAGAGCATAATATTGAACTTCACCTCATAGGTCATCTACAGAGCAACAAAGTCAAAAAAGCGGTGGCTTTTTTCGATATGATAGAGTCTGTGGACAGAATGAAAACCGCCGAAAAGATAAACAATTATTGTAAGGAAATTGGTAAAAGAATGGGTGTGCTTGCGCAGGTCAATATTGGTGGGGAAGAAACAAAATACGGCATTGCTCCAGAAGCGCTGATGGACTTTGTACAACAGCTCACGACACTTAAGAATATAGATGTACGTGGATTGATGGCAATAGCCCCGCTTGTCACACCCGAAGAAACAAGACCATACTTCAGAAAAATGAAAAAACTTTTTGACGAAACACAAAAAATAAGAACCATGGGATGTCTTTCCATGGGCATGACCAACGACTTTACCGTTGCACTAGAGGAGGGTTCAAACATGGTAAGACTTGGCCGCGCTATATTTGGTGATTATGATGGCTGAAATAATAGACGGTAAAAAAATAGCTGAGGAGATAGAAAAAAACATAAAAGCAGAACTTGATGCCCTAGAAAAAAAATATTTGAAAAGGCCGTGCCTGGCTGTAATACTTGTTGGTGAAAATGCTGCATCAAAGATTTATGTTCAAAAAAAAGAAGAGGCCTGCGACGCTGTTGGTGTGTTGTTTAAAAAAATAGAGCTGCCGGAAGCAACAACAGAACAGGAGCTCATTAAAATAATAAGAGAGCTCAACAATGATAACAAAATTCATGGCATTCTCGTTCAGCTACCTCTTCCAACGCATATAGACAGCAGAAAAATTATAAATACAATATCTCCGACAAAAGATGTTGATGGTCTGACAGCAGAAAATATGGGAAACCTTCTTCTCAATAACGAAAAGATTTTACCGTGTACGCCGCTCGGGATAATAACAATGCTGAAAAAAATAGGAGTCGGTGTCGAAGGAAAGAATGTTGTAATAGTCAACCATAGCAAGATTGTCGGCCGGCCACTGGCTGCAATGCTGCTCAACAGAAATGCGACACCAACGATATGCCACATCAAAACAAAAGACCTCAAGAGCCAGACATTAGATGCGGATATACTAGTTACAGCTACCGGAGTCCCGGGACTCATAAAAGCTGATATGGTAAAGAACGGGGCGGTCGTAATAGACGGAGGCATTAAAAAAGTTGGCGAGAAGGTTGTTGGTGACGTTGAGTTTGAGTCTGTCTCGAAAAAAGCATCTTATATAACACCTGTACCTGGCGGAGTCGGCCCAATGACCGTTGCTATGGTGCTTGTCAATTTGGTAGAGTTGTTCAAAGAACAAATAAAAAAATAATCTGAATATTACAAGAGTATTACAAACTAGTTGGTGGTCTTATGAAGGTGAAACCAAAAACTGCTCTGATAAGTGTGTGGGACAAAACCGGACTAATCGAATTTGGTAAAGGTCTGCAAAGGCTTGGTATCGAAATTATAGCGACCGGCGGAACAGCAAAGTTGCTTAAAGAAAATGATGTGCCTGTGACAGCCGTAGCTGATTATGCTGACTATCCCGAAATGCTGGATGGTAGAGTCAAGACAATACAGCCGAAGATACAAGGAGGCATCTTAGCCCTGAGAAATAACCATAATCATATGGAACAGTTGAAAGCACACAACATAAAACCAATCGATATCGTTGTATTTAACTTATATCCATTCGAACAGGTTGTAAGCAAAGGGGCTCAAATGGATGAAGCATTAGAGAATATAGATATCGGAGGTCCGACCTCTATAAGGGCAGCGGCGAAAAACTTCAAAGACGTCATAGTGGTCATAGACTCAGAAGATTATCCATGGATAATAAAAGAGCTTGAAGAGAACGGCGACCTAAGCTTTCAACAAAGATTAAAGCTGGCCACAAAGGTTTTCAGGCACACGTCAGAGTATGACCGTGTGATACAAAAATATCTCAAGGGACAGAACGAAAGGTGAAAAAATGTTTGATAAAAAAATCAATCTGAAACTAAAAAAAATAAAAGACCTGAGATATGGTGAGAACTGGCACCAGAGGGCGGCATTCTACAGTGATGAGGACGAGAAAAAGATTACATCTCTCGTAAATGCGAAGCAGTTGCACGGAAAAGAACTTTCACTAACAAATATTCTTGACTTAGATACGGCACTTGGAATAGTAAAACAATTCGAAAAGCCTATGGCTGTTGTGATTAAACACACGAATCCATGCGGAGCAGCATGCGATGAAAATATAACAGATGCATTCAAAAAAGCGTGGGCCGGCGATAGCTTGTCTGCGTTCGGAAGCATTGTCGGTTTTAATCGAGCTGTTGATGAAGAAACGGCAAACGAAATCTCAAAGAAATTCGTTGAGGGTATACTCGCACCCGATTTTGATAACGATGCTCTAGAAATTCTGAAAGAGAAAAAGAACATCCGCCTGATATCAACGGGTACTTTTGAAAAAGAAGAACCAAAAATGGACATAAAGAAAGTTGTGGGTGGCTTTATAGTCCAAGAATATGACAACTATCAACTGAATGAAAATGACCTAAAAGTTGTCACAAAGAGAAAACCGACTGCCAAAGAATTTGAGTCATTGTTATTTGCTTGGAAGATATTAAAATTTGTTAAGTCTAATGCTGTTGTTCTAGCAAAAGACGAACAAGTAATCGGTGTTGGTGCCGGACAGATGAGCAGGATAGATGCACTGAAGGTTTCCCTGAGGAAAGCAAACGAAATGGGTTTTGATACAAGTGGCGCTGTTCTTGTGACAGACTCGTTTTTCCCATTCAGAGATTCTGTCGATATGGCAGATGAAAATGGGATAAAAGCCATAATGCATCCGGGCGGATCCATAAGAGACCGGGAATCAATAGACGCCTGTAATGAGCACGACATTAGCATGATATTTAATGGTATTAGATGCTTCAGACACTAGTCAAGTTCATTATTAACGTATTAAACGTATTACAAAGAACGTGTGGGGGGTGCTTTTATGTTGAATATTGGTGTACTCGCGTCCACGAGAGGAACAGACATGCAAACTATTATAGACGAGATAGAAGCAGGAAAACTAGATGCAAAAATATCTGTTGTCATCAGCAACAAAAAAGATGCATATGCTCTTGAACGCGCAAGGAGACATAATATAAAAGCCGTTTTTATTGATGGAAAAGGCAAAGAAAGAGAAGAGTTTGATAGGGAAGTCGCGAAGGTTCTGGATGAAAACAAAGTTGGGTTAATATTGCTTATCGGATATATGAGGTATTTGAGCAGATGGTTTGTTAACAAGTATAGAAATAAAATAATGAATATTCATCCCAGTCTGTTGCCTGCCTTTGCTGGTGGTATGGATCTTAATGTACATGAGGAAGTCCTAAAACATGGCTGTAAAGTTACTGGTTGCACTTTGCATTTTGTGGACGAGGGGGCTGACACCGGACCTATAATAGCACAAAAGGCTGTTATCATCGAAGAAGATGAAACAGTAAATTCGCTCAAAGAAAAAGTACAGCGGGCTGAACAGGAAATAATCATAAAAGCAATCAAACTTTTCGCAGAAAACAAAATTAAGGTCGATGGGAGAAAGGTTAAAATACTCTCGTGATTAACGGGTGTGTGACAACGATGTGCTGCTGAACGGTGAATTTATGAATTACAGTGAACTAGACTATAGAAAATCTATAGACTATCTGCATAGTCTGGAAAAATTCGGTATAAAACTCGGCCTTGAAAGAATTAAAAAACTTCTCGCTGCTCTGGGCAACCCAGAGAAAGACTTTAAGACCATACATGTTGCCGGGACAAATGGAAAGGGTTCTGTATGC
This sequence comes from Candidatus Aenigmatarchaeota archaeon, assembly GCA_029932645.1. Taxonomy (GTDB): domain Archaea; phylum Aenigmatarchaeota; class Aenigmatarchaeia; order GW2011-AR5; family JAGGXF01; genus JAGGXF01. The sequence continues at coordinate 28,893 of JAOZPR010000007.1, forward strand.
GCAATGATTGCGTCTGTTCTAAAAGAAAGCAACTATAAAACCGGTCTTTATACATCACCGCATCTTATTGATTTCAGGGAGAGAATAGTTATAAATGGTAAAAAAATTCCAAAACAGAAAATCTCTGTGCTGATAAAAGACATGAGACGAGTGGCAGACAAAATGAGACCACACCCCACATACTTTGAGTTCATAACAGCGCTTGCGTTCAAATATTTCTCAGAGCAGAAGGTTGACTTCGCTGTTGTGGAAGTCGGTATGGGCGGGCGTTTTGATGCGACTAATGTAATATATCCAGAGGTATCAATTATTACAAATGTTTCTTTTGAACACACAGAGCACTTGGGCAAAACAATCAAGAAAATTGCAAAAGAGAAGGCAGGGATAATAAAATGCGGGGGGCCTGTGATAACGAGCGCGAAAGGCGTCGCACTAAAAGTCATAGAGAACAAATGTAAAGAACTGAAGTCAAACCTTATTATATTGGATGAAAAATCTTTTGACGAAAAAGACATGAATATAGACAACCAAAAATTTGTGCTATATGGAGTGAAAGAGGATTACAACCTGACAAGCAGACTCGTGGGAAAACATCAGATGCTGAATGCATGTTGTGCTGTTGCCTGCGCAGAATTGCTTGGCATCAGGAAGGGTTATGTAATAAAAGGTATCAAAAATGTTTTCTGGCCTGGTCGATTTGAGGTTGTTCAGAAAAATCCGGTAATAATTTTAGACGGTGCACATAACCCGGACGGTATAAAAGCGTTGAAAAATACGCTTGTTAAAATATTCGGAAATAAAAAAATATTTTTCGTGATAAGTATCTGCTCTGATAAGGATATTGAAAAAATGATAAGAGAGATCGCGCCGCTGGTAAAGGAAATAGTTATAACAAAACATGCGGTTATGAACAGAGCTGCTAACCCGCTTGTAATAAAAAAACTTGCTGAAAAACATGTCAGTAAATATGCCAATAATATTGTAGTTAAAAAAACTGTCAAAACTGCCCTGAACTATGTGAGAAAAAAAGCGCGTAAAGATGATATAATATGCGTAACAGGTTCTATCTTCACTGTTGCTGGAGCTAAGGAGGTTTTGTGATGAAAAGAGCTGTAATGAAAAAGAGTATAACAAAAAACAGAGTTGTATTTGGTGGTACACTGGGCTTTTTCAAATCGATGTTAACAGGATTTTCAATGATGCTGTTACCTATGTATTTTTCTATGATGAACATCTCACTTATTTCTTACGCGCTTCTGCTTACGGTAGGAGATTTAGTCGCGTTCCTAATAAAACCTGTTATAGGATATTTCACGGACAGGCATGGAGAAAAAAAGTTCTTGGTCGGTGGTATAATTTTATACACCTTTTCATTGTTCCTTATTGGACAGACCACCTCTCTATTCAATATTGCAATGTTACAGGTTATTATGGGTGTATCAAGTGCTTTTCTGTTATCTATTATAATAATATTCGCCCTGCGAAATGTTCAGAAAAACCCTGATAAAAAAGTTGGGCTTTTTGGTGCGATACAGAGCGCCGGTTGGATTTTCGGTCTTTTGCTTCCGGGTTTTCTCATAGATAAGCTTGGTATAGGAGCGGTATTTTATTTGTGTCCTGTCATAGGTATTGTTCTCGGCCTTCTTGTTTTGAATGTAAAAACAAAATTCAAAACACGGACAAGGCCATCTCTCAGCTTTGTCAAAAAAATTCCTCTTCCACTTATATACAAAACAATAGACATGGCTGTGTTCAATGCATTTCTTATATTTTTTATAAGATATGCCTTAAAGACATTATCACTCAGCAAAAGTATGATATCGATGATTGTTGCGTTTGAATGTCTTGTTTTTGTGCTATCAGAATATGGGCTTAGTAGAATATCAAACCAACAGCGGAGAAGAAACTGGATACCACTTGGTATGTTGATTCATGCCATTGGCATTGCTGTTATGCTGTTCGGCACCAACCTGGCACACTATTTTGCCGCAGCCGGATTGATAGGGTTTGCTGGCGCATTTATAGACATCTGGGTATTTTCATACATTAGTGAAAATGTCTCTATAAAGAACAAAGGCAAGGTCATTGGCACGGTCGACTGGAGCAGAGAACTTGGAACAATCTTTGGGGCACAGGTGCCTGCATGGTTTGTATTTTTGTCTGTGAACCCATTTGCATCGATTTTTATATTTCCTTTTATAGGTTTAGTTACAAATCTAATAAATAAGAAGAAAAGAAAGAGGGTGTGAATAAAATGAAGGTGTTGATTATAGCAGGGAGCGAGTCTGATATGAAAATCGCCAAGAAAGCCGCTGGTGTGCTTGATCAATATAATATAAAATATAATATAGAAGTTGCTTCGGCGCACCGAGAACCGGATAAAGTTGAAGAGCTTGTAAAAAAAGATTATGATGTGTTTATAGCGATAGCCGGACTCTCGGCAGCGCTCCCAGGTTTCATTGCGTCGCACACGAAGAAACCTGTTATCGGTGTGCCCGTATCAGCGAAACTTGGCGGACTCGATGCGCTGTTGTCAATAGCACAAATGCCCAAAGGTGTTCCTGTTGCCTGCGTCGGCATAGACAACGGGCAAAATGCAGCACATCTCGCTGCTCGAATACTTGGCCTGGCTGATTAATTTTCGGCTGATTGGTGTGGTGCTTTCATGAAGCTTCTGAAAAAGGGGAAAGTTAAGGATGTTTATGAACTTGATGAAGATAGTCTAAAGTTTGTCTTTTCAGACAGAATCTCTGTCTTTGACAAAATAATTCCAAGTGAAATTCCTCGAAAGGGCGAAACCTTGTGCAAAACAAGCGCGTTCTGGTTTGAAAAACTTGAGAAGAAAAACATAAAAACCCATTTTATAAACCTTGATGGTCAGAATGCGATGAATGTAAAAAAATTTAGAATCTTAGAAAGACCTACTTCGAAAGATAATAATTATTTTATACCGCTGGAAATTATATGCCGCTGGTTCGTGGCCGGTTCTTTGTTCGACAGGATAAAACGGGGTGAGGTGAAGTCGGAGGAGTTGGGATTCGCCCCAGACCACATCGTTAAATATGGCGACAAACTGCCTGCGCCGTTCATAGAATTCACGACAAAACTAGAAAAGGTGGATAGAGAACTTACAGAAGAAGAGGCCGCAGAACTCGCGGGCCTCAAAAAAGAGGATATAAAAAGGATAAAAGAATTGGTCATAAAAATAGACCAGATAATAAAAAAACAGGTTGAAAAAAATAACTTGATTCATGTTGACGGGAAAAAAGAGTTCGCGTTTGACGAGAGTCGTGAACTGGTTGTAGTAGACACATTTGGTACAGCAGACGAAGACCGTTGGTGGGACAAAAATGAATATGACAAAGGAAATATAGTAGAAATCAGTAAAGAATTTGTAAGACAACATTATAGAAAAACCGGATATAAAAAAATCCTTGATGCGGCACGGAAATCTGGAAAAGACATACCAATACCACCCTTACCAAATAATTTAATAAAAGAAACGAGCAAACTTTATATTAATCTCTTTGAGAGAATAACCAATAAAAAAATCGATGACACTGTATTTGTTGATACACATGATTCATCCAACTGATTATAGATATCTCGTAAAAGAGCTTGACCCCTATCTGTCAGATGAAGCTTTCTTAGGGTATAAGCTAGCTGTTGAAGCTGCTTATATAAAAGCCTTAGCAAACGTGGGTGTGTGCCCAGAGGATGTGGCTAGAGAAATCTCAAAAAAAGCCAACATAAACACCGTGACACCAAAAAAGGTCAAAGAAAAAGAAACTGAACTTAAACATGACATTCGTGCAATGGTAGATGTTCTCGCTGACGCTGTATCAGAAAGAGCTAAACCTTTTGTTCATCTTGGCCTGACATCGTATGATGTTGTAAATACCGCGCAAGCACTGATGCTGAAAGATGTTACAAAAGATGTAATAATACCAAGCATGATAGAACTTGAAAAGAAATTAATAATACTTGCTGAAAAATACAAAGACACTGTCCAGATCGGGAGAACGCATGGCCAGCATGCAGAACCAATAACATTCGGCTTCTATCTGGCAGGATATGTTGACCGCTTTGGCGAAGCCATCGAGAAAATAAGAGGGGCCGTAGAAGAACTTAGAGGAAAGGTAAGTGGGGCAGTTGGAACAAAAGCCGGTTTGGGAATAGTTTATGACTCACCTGAAAAACTAGAAAAAATCATGATGAGCGAGTTGGGTATAAAACCGGCGAGGATAACAACACAGATTGTTCCACCAGAATATCTTGCTGATTACTTTTCCCAGTTGTTAATAGCGTTTTCAACGATGGCTGATTTCGCAAACGATATGAGACATCTGCAGAGAACAGAGATAGGAGAAGTTTCAGAACAGTTCAGCGCAGGTCAGGTTGGATCATCAACAATGCCGCAGAAAAGGAACCCAATAAGCTGGGAAAACATTGTTTCCCAATGGAAGGCAGTTATGCCTCATATTATATCTGTATACATGGACATCATATCAGAACATCAAAGAGACCTGACCAACTCTGCATCTGCGAGATATTACATACCTGAAATAATAAACGCGTTTGTTTACTCTATAAAGCGAACTAAAAAAAATCTTGATGGTCTTGTCATAAATGAAAAGAAAATGAAAAAAAATCTTGAAATGACTGGTACTGCTCTGGCAGAACCTGTCTATATCATGCTCGCAATGGGCGGGCATACCAATGCCCATAAATAGGTGAAAAAAATGGTAAACGAGGCGCTAAAAGTGGCACACCGCTTTCTGAACTGATTAAAAAA
>JAOZPR010000023.1:0-7497 GCA_029932645.1 Candidatus Aenigmatarchaeota archaeon
GCTAAGAGGTTATTAAGTTATTAACAAAGGGGTATTATAATGGCTGGAGAATTCGCGGCAAGAAAGCTGAAAAAGAGAAGACAGCATATGCGATGGAAAAAAACTAGCTATAGGAATCGCATTCTGGGATTGAAAAAGAAAAAGGACCCGTTTGAGGGTGCACCGCAGGCCAAAGGAATTGTTCTCGAAAAAAGACAGATAGAACAAAAACAGCCGCATTCTGGCCTGATTAAGTGTGTGCGTGTCCGCCTGATTAAAAGTGGAAAACAGATTACAGCATTTGTGCCTCGCACAGACGCGATAAAACACATCACAGAACATGACCAGGTTCTTCTGGAGGGTGTTGGCGGAAGCCAGGGCGGTGCTGTTGGTTCGATGTGGGGCGTCAAATGGCGCGTGTCCAAAGTTAATGGTATTTCTCTGGAGATGATAAGAACAGGCAGAAAGAAGAAACCTGCTGGGTAGTTAGCAGGATCCACTGCTAAATTATTAATAATATTTATAAGGTGCTTATATGACTGATGAAAAAAAAGAAGAAACAGGTAAAAAAGAGGAGAAAAAAGAGGATAAAGATAAGGTAAGAAAGGGCACAAAGGCTGAAAAAATGCCAAAACCAAAAGCAGAGCCCAAAGAGGCAAAAAAAGAGATAAAAGAATCGCAAAGGAGAGGGCCTGCTGTCGAGGAAAAACCAGCCCCTAAGCCTACTAAATCAATCAAACCAGCACAAAAAGAGAAATTAAAAAGTCATATTAAAGTTTTCAACAGATGGTCATCTGACGTTCCTGTCAAAGACCCAGGTCTCCAAGCATATCTGAATCTTAATGCAAGAATAGTTCCGAGGAGTGGCGGCCGATATCAAAAGAAAAAATTTTACAAGTCAAAAATACATATTGTCGAAAGACTAGCATTAAAGCTCATGGTTGCAGGGCACTCTGGCAAGCGACATAAAATCTCATCTGGCAGGAATACGCCAGGATTTATGAAATGTTTGGACATAATCGAGAGGGCATTCGAAGTTCTTGAGAAAAAAACCAAGACCAACCCTGTCGAGGTCTTTGTGCGCGCACTTGAAAACGCTGCTGTGCGCGAAGAGGTGACTTCTTACCAGGTCGGCGCAATCATAGCAAGAAAGGCTGTGATAACAGCACCGCAGCGGAGAATTGATAAGGCGCTGAGATATTTTGCCCAGGCCACATACCATAAATCCTATGGCAAAAAGACGACAGCAGTGCAGGCGCTCTCAGACGAGCTCCTGAAGGCATACAACAACTCCAACGAGTCGCTGGCCATTCGAGAGAAAGAAAGGCTTGAGCGGGAAGCGGCTGGAGCTAGGTAAGAGCATTTATTAGCATTACGTAAAAATTACATGTGTAATACAATCAGATTTTTATATTTAATTAAATATATATTAATATGTCAACCAAAAATGAAAAAAAACCATTTTCTTATAAAGATTATTATTCTCGTATTGCCAACAGAACACCACCCTCTATGATAAGGCAACTATTAGCGTTCACCCAAAAAGAAGCAGGAATAATATCTTTTGCTGGTGGCTTGCCTGGATATTTCGATACTCTACATATTAGAGAAATTCTCGATGAGTTGCAAAAAGAAAGTGACGAAAAACTCAAACCAGGTCTTCAATATGGGCTTACAGGAGGGTATCTCAAACTAGTAGAAGAGGAGATCAAACTTCTGGAAAAAGAGGGAATTCAGGCAGAACGGGAAAACATATTAAATACAAGTGGCTCACAGCAGGCATTAGATATTATCGCAAAGACCTTTCTAAATAAAGATGAATATGTTCTGGTTCCACGGCCGACGTATCTTGGGGCGCTGGGGGCGTTTAGACAATATGGTCCTAGATTTGTAGAGATAGAATCTGATGAAAACGGTATAAAGCCGGATGATCTAGAAAGAAAAATAAAATCGTTTAAGCGCATGAAAGACTTGGCTAGAATCAAGTTTTTATATGTTGTTCCAGATTTTAATAATCCTACTGGAACGACCATTGCAAAAGAGAGAAGAGAAGAAATAATAGAAATATGCAAAAAATATGATGTAATTATTATCGAAGACAGCCCATATAAAAAACTCAGATACGATGGAAAAGAAGAACCTCTCTTTGCAAAACTCGAGCCTGACTGGCCTGGTATAATTACATTGATGACGTTTTCAAAGATTTTTGCACCCGGCCTAAGACAGTCATTTATATATTGTAAAGATACGGACGCTGTTGAAAAATTCAATAGAATTAAACAAAATAGCACACTTTGCGGAAGTTCGCTTGATGAGAGGATTCTGGCTGAATATCTAGAGAGGGGGTTTCTACCAACGCATATTGAAAATATAATCAATGATTATAGACCAAAAAGAGATGCAATGTTAACGGCCATGCATAAATACTTCGGGGGTGAAATTGAAGTTAAAAAACCCGAAGGCGGCATGTTTCTATGGCCTGCGTTTCCAGATGTTGATACATATAAAAAATTTCCAAAAGCCATAGAAAATAACGTTGCCTATGTACCTGGTCGTGTCTTTTATGCTGACCAAAAAAAAGCAGATAAGAATAAAGCCAGATTTTGTTTTGTTACAGAAACCGAAACGAGAATAGATGAAGGTATCAGACGACTCGCAGAGATATTTTAATAGTTCTTATAGCACTTTCTTCAAATCAGAAAGTCTTTTTAATATAAATTAGGTTTCGTGGACTCTAATTTTTTTCTGAAATCTCTTGCTGACATTGGTCTTTTTTCAAAAAATTTCAGAACTCCGTTGGTCATCAACCAGATTTTTTTAAAGATGTCGTTTAGTGTGCCTGACCAGTCTAAACTCACGACTTTTATGTTTTTCAGTTTCATTGCTTATGAAGTCGTTGAAAACATTTATAAGCTTTTAGATTAAAAAAAATGTATTCTCACTAAAGCAGGATGAACAAACCGAGAATGCAAAGATGGGAATGCAAAGAAAAACAAAGAAAAAAACTTTTTAAGGGTGTCAGCAAAAAATAATTCATAAATATTCATAGTTCCAAGAAATAATGTAAAAGGTGATGATGACATGGCAAAGAAGGATATGAAGAAGACTGTTATAGAACTTATGAAAAAACCAGAGCAAATCAGAAATATAGGCATAGCTGCTCATATTGACCACGGCAAAACGACGCTTACGGACAATCTGCTGTATGGAGCTGGCATGCTTTCAGAGGATTTAGCAGGGACTGCATTGTGGACCGATTTCGACAAACAGGAGCAGGAACGTGGTATAACAATATACTCTGCTAACGTTTCGATGGTGCACGAATTCGAAGGTAAAGACTATCTGATAAACCTGATAGACACGCCCGGGCATGTTGACTTTGGTGGTGACGTTACCAGAGCCATGCGTGCTGTTGACGGAGCAATTATTGTCGCCTGTGCTGTTGAGGGTGTGATGCCACAGACAGAGACGGTTCTAAGGCAGGCATTAAAAGAGCGCGTGAAGCCTATTCTGTTCATAAATAAAGTTGACAGACTTATCAAGGAACTTAAGCTCACCCCGGAACAGATGCAGGAGCGGTTTATGAAAATCATACAAGACGTGAATAAACTCATCATAAAATACGGGGAAAAAGACTTCACAGACAAATGGCTTGTTAATGTTGAAAATGGTTCTGTTGCCTTTGGTTCTGCATATAGAAACTGGGCAATATCATTCCCTTACATGAAAGAGAAAAAAATAACATTCAAGGATCTGATTGACTATTGCTCACAGGACAAGGACAAGGAGCTTGCAAAGATAGCGCCTATACATAAAATCATATTCAATATGGTTATCAAGCACCTGCCGAATCCGATAGAATCGCAAAAATACAGAATAGAAAAAATTTGGCATGGCGATATAGAGTCAAAAGAAGGACAGGATATGACACACTGCAAGCCTGATGGCGTGCTTGCAATGGTAGTCACAAAAGTAATTCCTGACCCGCATGCCGGCATAGTCGCAACAGCTAGAATATTTTCAGGTACAATAAAAAGGGGACAGACTGTTCACCTCAACAGCCAGCACAAAGACGAAAGGCTGCAGCAGGTCTCTATATACAAGGGCCCGCAACGGGTGCAGTTAGATGAGATTCTACCTGGCAATATCATAGGAATTGTTGGTCTTGCTGATGCCTTTTCCGGCGAAACCATATGTTCGCCAGAACATCCTATTGAATCTTTCGAGGCAATCAAACACATGTTCGAGCCTGTTGTTACAAAATCTATAGAGCCAAAGAATCCGGGGGATTTGCCAAAGTTGATAAACTTCTTAAGGCAGACGAGCCGGGAGGACCCGACGCTACAGGTCAGCATCAACGAAGAAACAGGCGAATATCTTGTTTCAGGCCTTGGAGAGCTCCATATAGATGCAAAAATAGAAAGGCCACTGAGGGAAAAGGAGATAGATGTCAAGACAAGCCCGCCTATTGTAGTATACAGAGAAAGTGTGCGGGCAACCAGTCCAGAGGTTGAAGGAAAATCACCCAACAAACACAACAGATTTTATATTATTGTTGAACCTTTGAAGCGCGAAATATATGATGCCATTGCAGAAGAAAAAATACCAGAAGGCCGCGTGAAAAAACCAAAAGAGATGGCACCACTGCTAATAGAATATGGCATGGACAAGGAAGATGCCAAGAAATGTTTGGATATATTCAAGAGAAACGTATTCATAGACGCGACAAAGGGTATACAATATTTGAGCGAGACCATGGAGCTTGTGCTCGACTCTTTCGAATCTGTTTGTAAGCAAGGTCCATTATCCAAGGAGCCGTGCAGTGGCTTAAAAATCAGTATTGTGGATGCAAAGCTTCATGAGGATGCAATACATCGTGGCCCGGCACAGGTATATCCTGCTGTTCGACAGGCAATAAAAAATGCTATTCTCAAGGCAGGTCCGACTTACCTAGAGCCTATCCAAATAATACGTATAGATGCACCAGAGGAACTAATGGGTGCTGTGATGAGCGAGGTCCAAAACAGACGCGGTCAGACCCAAAATGTCGAGACAGAGCAGGGCGCTGCCATTATCATAGCAAGGATGCCAGTTGCTGAGATGTTTGGGTTTGAGGCTTCGCTGAAGTCTGCCACAGGTGGCAAGGGCTTCTACTCGCTTATTGATGTAAAGTTTGAATACCTACCAAAGGACTTGTTCCAAAAGGTATGCCTGCAAATACGCTCAAGAAAAGGCCTATCAAACGAAATACCAACGCCAGAAGAATAAAGGCAGGAAATAAAGGGGCATAAATAAAATAATAGTGAAAGGCGCAAAAAATGAATCCTTATATAGAAATTATTCGCGCGCACAATGGTCTGATGGCAGCTGTTGCTGTTGTGATAGCCGGTTTTATTTTAACGAGCTCGCTCACCACGCAAATGTTTTATGGTGCGGTTGCGGTCTTTCTCATAAGCAGCGCCGGGTTCGTTCTTAATGATTATTTTGACTATGAGATAGACAAAATCAATGAACCGAAAAGGCCAATGCCTTCTGGAAAAATAAAGAAAAACGCTGCCATTGCCTATGCTCTTGCGCTGATTATCGCAGGCGTTGCCATAAGTTATCATTATCTTAATGTTTACTGTCTTTGGCTTGTGCTGCTGAACACCTTCCTAGAATTCATTTACGCATGGAAGTTGAAGCGTGTCGCCTTCATAGGAAATGTTCTTGTCAGCTGGCTTGTTGCCTCGACATTTATCTTAGGCGGCCTAATATTCAGCACGCCGATTGCAACAGAGATGAACATAATCTGGATTCTTGCCGCTCTCTCGCTGTTGTCAAATCTCGGCAGGGAGATTTATGGCGATGTTGAAGACCTGGTCGGTGACAAGGCTGTTGGCGCGAAAACACTAGCTGTCATTATTGGAAAGAAAAACTCGTCTGTGCTTGCATCCGTCTGCATTATCGCTGCTGTCCTGCTCAGCATAGTGCCTTACTATTTGGGTATGCTAGACATGAAATACCTCGCTATTGTTGCTGTCGCTGACTTGCTGTTTTTATACGCCCTAACAAGAGACGCGCGAGGCACGCAGAAGTGGACGCGCATAGCCATGTTTGTGGCGTTGGTCGCTTTTGTGGCTGGGTCAATATAGGACAATTCGGGATTAAATGAGGATTTTGAGGATTTAAAATCCGCATTCTTTTAATTTCTTTGTTGTGTCTTTAATGATTGTGCATTTTTTGTAGAAACGCCTTATAGCTGAACACATAGTATCAACAACATCTTTTGTTCTAACCTCTTCAAAATAGGCCTTGCCATTACCGGTTATTTCTAGAATAGCGATATTACCAGATATAGATAAATCTTTAATAACATCGTCCTCTTCTAAGCACAGTCGTAAAAGTTTTCCACTTGTATTATATTTTTCTCTTGAGCGTCCGAAAAGGCGGCCCCAAAACCAATATTCTCTAGTTAATTCGATACGATTAAACTTAGGGTTTACTTTAATAGTTTCTTTATATATATCTTTCAATGGCCAACCTGTTTTTTTCTTTTTTATTTGATAACCGCTTTCATCACCATCTATTACTAGCTTGGGATACCCCTCATCCCACCGCTCCTCTCTAAAGCAATTTTTCAACCGTTTAATAAATTCAAACATATTATCACTAGCTAGGTATAAATACAGTTTCTTAAATAATTAATTTAAATCTTTAAAAAAGCTATTTATAAGGGGTGTTGTGTCGTGGAGAAAGAGATTGGTAAGGTGAGTCATTATTATACGCACATTGGCGTGGCTGTTATCGAGCTGACGGATGAGTTGAAGACCGGCGACGAGATTCTCATAAAAGGAGCGACCACGAATTTTCAGCAAAAGGTAGAATCAATGCAGATAGAACATGAAAATGTTGATGTAGCCAAGGCCGGAGATTCCATCGGTCTCAAGACTTTAGAGAGGGTGCGGGAAGGCGACGTAGTTTTCAAAGTCAGCGAATAGGTTTTAGCGAGCAACCGATAGTCAAGGTAAGTTAAGGTATTAAAGCCGTTAAATAGTTTTCTTTTGTCCAGAATAGACGAAAATTATATATACTGTTTACTGTTATTTCTAAAATAAGAATAGGTTTTATATATCTAAGTGGTTACTATGGGAAGGATAGAAGACCTGATAAAAGAGAAAAATCTCAAACCATCTGACTGTTTGTATCACACGTGGCGCGATTGTCTCAACCGCAAAAAGCAGCGCGCAGGCAAGATACGCGTTCTGGCGCTGCCCGACAAAATAGCGCGCGTAGAATACACATGTCCTGAGTGCGGCCACAAAGACTACACAGAACAGCCGTGGAAGCGGCCGTTTTCTGTCAAGTGCTCGGCGTGTGGGTTCCGCATAACTGTGCCCAAGATGAAGGACCAGGCCAAGCGCGAAGCCAAGGCTGGAATATAGGCCGATTTCTTATATTTCTATAATTTAAAATATATGCTGGGTTTAGTTAAACTATTTAAATATTTGTAGTTACTTGTATGTAGTGATAAATATG
>JAOZPR010000023.1:7597-11119 GCA_029932645.1 Candidatus Aenigmatarchaeota archaeon
GGTTTAGTTAAACTATTTAAATATTTGTAGTTACTTGTATGTAGTGATAAATATGAAAACCACCAGCGTCAAGTTTCCAGAAGAATCAATAGAAGGGTTGGAAGAACTCGAAAAGAAGTTTGGTCTGAGCAAATCAGAACTTATTAGAATGAGTATATTAGACCTATTAAAAAAATACTTTGGTGGAATTGGTTATAAGCCAGCAAAAGATTTTGCCAGTTCATTTATGAGAGATAAAATAATAGATTCGTATGGTATAAAGTTCAGCTTCGAGACTATTAAGAAGATTTATATAACGACTATTCAGATGTCTAAGAAAGAAAAAGCTTATAAAGAATCAGCTTTTAAGGAGTTTGGTTCTTCCGACCCAGATATCGTTGGTGTTGGCTATTTCAAAATGGAGAAAAAAGATAGTCATTATTCGTGGGAAGATGTTAAAAAATATGTCTCCCGGCAAATCGACAGTAAAATTTCTGAAAACATAAAAAATGCCTTAAAAAAGAAATAGAACGCCTCAAAAAGATATCATAATCTTTCTCTGCACAATTCCAATAGCATCTCTTTTTCTGTCTTGGCTGCGATGAGGCGCGCATTATTGAAATCCTGCTCAGGCACGAAGATTATATCTATGCCAATTTTCACGAACTCTGGCAGGTCTTCTATCGTCGAAAAAAGCATCGTTTTTCTGCCATGCTTTTTAACGAGCTGCCTGGCATCTCTTAGGAATTTCCTTACTGTCTCATTAGAAACGGTGCTTTCCAAAGAGTAAGCATTGCCAGTGATGGATTTTATGATGTTTTCCATATTAAAGTAGACATATTTTGCTGTTGGCAAAAATTTTTCTAGACCTGATGCGTCAGCAGGCGTTCTTATGATTACAGCTTTTGACTCTGGCCCGAACTCTTCTGGCTTGTCGAGCTTTATAATATTAGCAGGCAACGGCTCGTTGTAATCATCATAGCGGACGCCGACATCATCCTGTAACCAGAACACAGTGCCTGCGCGACTTGCCATGGCAACAGCCAGATTTTTTGGCCCGTGGACAAGTATGTTTTTCGCCTGTGTATAAGACTCCTTGTTGATAAAACATCCGATGTCCGTGGCTGTTATTATTTCTCCTGTGCCTAATGCTTGTGTATCAATAGGATGTGGTGCAGATGATGGTTGCTCCTGAGACATAGGGGGCATTGACAATATGTCTGTGCTTACTGGCTCAGCTATGCCAAGATCCTTATCACTTAACTGTCCGGGTATGCGGGTTTCCTGGGCTTGCGGATATGGCGATGGATATTGTGCAGCAGGATGTGATTGCTCATACTGATCACGCACAATATACACAAGACCGGTTGAGCCGTCTATAGCGACATTCTCTCCCGACTGCAGATAGGGATTGGCGATAACATAAGGTATTTCGAGCTCTCTTAAAACATCTGATATGATTGAGCATATGTTGCCGCTCTTTGTTATTATCCCGCTTGCCTTCACCAGGTCAAAGAGCATTTTTTCTGATATGCTCTCCAGAAACAATATACCAGAAGAGCCCTCTTGTAAAGAGACCGCGCCCTTGGCTGTGCCGGCAGAGACAGGTATGGCATCAGCAATCTTTTCGCCTTCAGATGTTCCATGCTCTTCAGCACAGAAAAAAGGCTTTATATCTGTGATATAAACCTTCCCACGAAGAATAGCCCATTCGTATTCTGAGGGTCCGAAAGATGACTCCAAATCATTGGCCATTTCCCCTAGTTTATTCAGCTCGCTATCGTTCAAAACAGGCCTGTCTTGATATCTGACAGGTATAGGCTCTTTTATTACGCCCGACCTGAGTGGGTCGACAGCGCGTTTGTAGGTCTTCTTAAAGACCTTTTGTACTTTTTCGTCCAGAATCTTATGAGAAAAATATTTGTCCCCGGTCTGCTCGTTCCTCCTTAATGTATCCACAAGACCATGTATCGCTTCTATAAGCATTTGTGTCTTGTTGAATGATGTAATGACAAAACCGCTCTTTTCAGCATTTATTGTCTTTTGTATTACTATTGCAATTGGTTCATAAGAGAATTGCCGCTTGTGTCTATAATATAGCGCCTCTGGAGAGAATAATGAAGCCCAGCATTTCTTTATCGAGAAAAGCAGTTCATCGTCACCTCTTATACTAGTAAATCTGGCTAAAAGAGGCGCTGTTTGCGACGAACTAGGCCTGAGGGATAGGCACGGCTTTTCCCTGCCCGAAGAGATAAATCTCAGTTTTGTTTTAAGCAGCTCGTCACTTATGCTCGCGGTGTATGACATGGACTTATATGCTTCCAATATTTCTGACCGCATATCCGCAGACATAGGCCTGCCCAGAATCATGTTCTCTATGTGTTCAGCAGCGCGATTGAGCGACTCACGGCTTTCGTAGTCAACGTTAGCAAGCAGCTGGTCTATTGTCGACTGCAGCGGCGAGATAAAATCTCGATGCGCTGCCTTCGAAAGAACAAAACCGTCCTGCTGTTGAAACCCGCTCCTTATGAGTTTGTGCACACCAGACGCATGCTGCCCCTCATCCACAAGAGCGTTATCATTTAAATCGAGAATATACATGCATAATATTTACACCCCCCGAATTAAAAAGTTTTCTATGTTTTTATCCGGCAATTGCATTCAATCTTCGATTAATAAAATAGTAAGGATGAAGAGAAAGATGGAGCAATTGAGAATAGGAAACGAGAGGCCGGTCATCGCAGAACAAAAAGCGAGCGCGGCTGAAAGCTCGGTCTTCACCTTTAATTATTTTCGTCCATCGCCGATTACCGAAACTCATTTATATGACTGGCGCTAAAAAGTATTCTAACAGAATTTTTTGTACGCAAAACTTAAGAGGGACATTTAGCTGGCGACCGATAGCTTTATAAATATTGATGTCACTATATAGTAATTAAAATTAGGAAGAGGTGTGAATATGAAAAAATATTTAGGCCTAGAAAAGCTATCTGATGCTTTTAGAAAGCTTGTACCCAAAAAGGGGAAAGCTCGTGAAAAAAGAGAAAATTTGTGGGAAATATATAATGTGGAAACTGTTACTGAGCGTCGTAGAAAATTAATGGTCGATCTACAAGCTCCTGGTATAACTTGTGTCCCGTATGAGAATAAATTCGTTGACATAGCTGAAGGTGTGGTTAGAACCGTTGGTCCTAGTTATTTTGAAGAAGAAATATTACCTCCTATTAAATTGAAAGAAATGGAAGAGTTAGAATCTTATAGAGAAACATGTAAAAGATTAACTCAGATTCTTCCTATTCCACAAGATGCGTATGTGTCTGCTTATTGGAAAGATGGCAGTCTCTGTGTCATTAGAATAAAAAATAAAAATAATGGAAAACCAAAAACCGGTCCTGTAATCTCCTTTAGAGATGAGAGTGGGAAAAAAAAGCATGTTATTTATTATGGTGGCCCTTGGCTAAAGGGGCCTGCTAATGAAACTTTTAGTGGGAGAGAGGTGGGGATTTTAAAAAACCCAAAAACTACTGCGCTGGTAAGATATCA
>JAOZPR010000024.1:0-1417 GCA_029932645.1 Candidatus Aenigmatarchaeota archaeon
ACTGATTATTGGAAAGGGAAACAGACTCGACCCGCTCACCACCGTTGAACTTTTCAATTTTTGTATTTAAAATAACCCGGATGCCTCTTTCTTTGATTTTTTCCTCAACCAGCTGTGAAAATTCCGGGTCAAAAGAACCAGAAAGTATCTCGGGTTTCATCTCTACGATAGAAACGCTTGTATCTTTCAATTTTGAAAGTTCGTCTGCAAATTCAATGCCGATGAATCCAGCACCAAGAATAACAATATTCCTGGCGTTATAAATATCCTGTTTTAGATTCTTAAGATGGTTCATCTCCTTATGAATCAGATATATGCCTCGCTTGTCGTTACCGGGTATTGGCGGCATTATTGCCTTTGAACCGGTCGCTAGAACAAGTCTGTCGTAGCAGAAGCTCTTATTATTCTTTGTACGAATCTTTTTTTTGCTTCTGTCGATAGATATTACCTCATCAACCAACAGCTCAATATTATTCTTTTCAAGAGGTGCATTCCCAAGTGCGTTGTCTTCTGGTTTTTCGAGTGTCGTGAACATATATGGTATCCCACATGGAATCACACCAGTGCCAATGCTTTTTATGAGTAAGATTTTTTTCTCAGGATAATATTTTCTTGCAGTAACTGCAGCGATTATGCCTGCTGGGCCCCCGCCAACAACAATTACATCATACAAGTCGTCTGCCATATTATATCAACGCTATTATATCAACACCAATTACGTATGAATTACGCCCTGTTAATTAGAATTTGTTCGAGGTCCCTATATAAAAATATCGGTGAATAACAAGGATGATTCTTATGAGTAGCTCTGGAAACACTATGTTTAAATAAGTGCGATGTAATTATTTGTCTATGAATGATATTCTTGAATTTCTGCACAAGGTTGGCAGACTCAAGCGGCTGAAAAGGACCGGCTGGGTTGTGCGGGGTATTGCTGATGCCGAGTCTGTTGCCGACCATTCGTTCCGCACAGCTGTTGCTGCGCTGGTTCTTTCTGAAAGGGCGGGTATGGATAAAAACAAGTGCGTGAAGATGGCGCTTGTGCATGACCTTGCCGAAGCTATTGTCGGGGACATAACACCGTTTGACGGCATCAGCATCGAGGAAAAGCATGAAAAGGAACGCAAAGCAATGCAAGAGCTTGTCAAAAATATAGACGATGAAAAGCTTTTGCAGCTTTGGTCTGAGTATGAAGAACAGAAGACGCCCGAGGCAAAATTTGTTTATGAGCTGGACATGATTGAAATGTTGACGCAGGCGCTTGAATATGAACAAGAGCACAGGGAAAAACGCGCAGACTTGGATACTTTCTGGGCTCACACTGAGGAAAGATTACAAAATAGGCACATTAAAGAAATTTATCGGCTACTTCTGGAAAAAAGAATGTCGGGAAAGAGTTAATAATCCTGGGCAATGT
>JAOZPR010000024.1:1427-10441 GCA_029932645.1 Candidatus Aenigmatarchaeota archaeon
AATTTGTCCGAGGTCCCTATATAAAAATATCGGTGAATAAAAAGGATGATTTTTATGAGTAGCTCTGGAAAGAGTTAATAATCCTGGGCAAGGTCTTATTCGTCAATTACCGCAACGTTTAAATACCTTTGCGTGTAAGGTTTTTACTGATTAGCGACCAAAGCGAAGGGGGTACACCCGTTCCCATTCCGAACACGGCAGTTAAGCCCTTCAGCGATTTGGTCATTACTAACATAGTCTGTTGTTTAGTGTAATTACGCAACAGGTGGTTTTGGGAAAACCAGGACGTTGCTAATCACTTAATAGTCCATAATTCATGTCATGTATATGGCCTTTCGGAGGTTTCATATTGTCCAGTCCCAGATATTTTCTACTATTTGTAAAGTCTTTACTTCATTAGTCAGTTCGTATCTATCTCATAGTCATCAATGCTTGTATGCCCCGGTGGTGTAGTGGACTAGCATGTAGCCCTGTCGAGGCTGCGACCCGGGTTCAAACTAACCCTTTTCTTTTGGAAAAAGAAAAGGCTTAAGTTCACCTAAAAGAAAACTCAGGCCTTTCGGCTATAAAAGGAAAAGGTTATGAAAATCCCGGCTGGGGCGCTGCACACAATGAAACGCCGGATAGGTGTTGATGATTTGTTCATGGGCCCGTAGCTCAGCCTGGGTAGAGCATCGGCCTTTTATTATTAGCGCATTCGCGTGCTGAAAGACGAAAGCCGGGTGTCGCGGGAGACCATGGCGCATTTGTGCGCCTAGCGCTGCGGCGCGTGGTCCGCGAATTCGAATCCCGTCGGGCCCATTTGATTTGCATTTGGTTTGGCTCTGGTTTGTATAGGTGTTGTCTGTGACAGAAGAAAAAACGATAAACGTGTCTGAAAGCGGGTTCGTGCCCAAGCACGAACTTCTTAGCTATGAGCAAGCGCAAGAACTTCTCAAAAAACTTAATATCTCCTTGAAACAGTTACCAAAAATCAAGAAGACAGACGCTGCTATCAAGGAACTAAATGCAAAGAGGGGAAGCATTATCAAAATCACCAGAAATTCCCAGACAGCAGGAGTTTATTACTATTATAGGGTTGTTGTATAGGAATGGAATATTATAGGTTGTTGTATAGAAACAGGACTGTTGTATAAATTTTTTTGAAGAGGGATAACATGCACGATATGTATGATGAGTTGCTGAGCGCGTTCAAAAAAGATGTCGGCTTTGTTGACCACCAGATTTCTGCTTTTAATGAGTTCATTGACTACCGAATACAAAAGATAATCTATGAAATCGGCGAGATACAGCTGGAAACCCCAGAAACAGCTGAATTTAGGATAAAGCTCGGCAAGATAAGACTTGAGAAACCATGTATAAAAGAAGCTGATGGTGCTGTCCGCGAGATAACTCCGGCCGAAGCAAGGATCAGAAACCTCACATACTCTGCGCCGTTATTTATCGAAGTTATTCCTGTGCTTAATGGTGTTGAACAGGAGGTTAAGGAGATAAAGATCGGCGAGATACCTGTCATGGTCAAGTCCAAGCTCTGTGTGCTCAGCAAGCTCAACAGAGAAGAACTAATAGAAGCGGGTGAAGACCCAGATGACCCAGGAGGATATTTCATAATCAACGGGACCGAACGAGTTCTGGTCATGGTTGAGGAAATTTTGTCCAATCGACCAATCATCGAGGAAAAGGCTGATTTGCAGACTGCCCGAATAAACTCAGAGGTCAAGGGCTATGTGCAGAGGCATCTTATCGAAAGAAAGAACGGCATAATACAGATATCTTACTCCAACCTGAAAAAATTACCTGTGATCGTGCTCTTGAGAGCGTTGGGCATGCAAACCGACAAAGAGATCATAGATGCCATATCAAACAAGAAGGAAGAGGTAGAGGAAATATACTTCAACATATATGAATTCGGTGTTGATACCGTAGATGATGCCATAGACTTCATTGGAAAGATGTTGAGGGTTCCACAACCAGAATACAGAAGAAAAAGGGTTGAGGACATGCTTGATAAATATCTCCTCCCGCATCTTGGTCAAGACCCGAAAGACAGGATGAAAAAAGCGGTTTACCTTGCAAAGGTCTGCGACAAGCTGCTGAAGCTTGGCCTGAAAAAGATAGAAAAGCAGGACATAGACCATTACATGAACAAACGGCTGAAGATGAGCAGTGACTTCCTAGAAATATTATTCAGGTCTATCCTTCTCGGTCGCTATGGCTTGGTTGCCAGGATTATTTATACCTATCAAAAACTCGCAAAGCGTGGAAAGTTGCCAAGCATTCAGTCCATTGTTGAAAGCAACTACCTTACGAAGAGAATTATATCGCACATGGCAACCGGACAATGGGTTGGCGGACGAACCGGTGTGTGCCAGCGTCTGGAGCGGACAGACTATATAAGAACCGTGGCACATCTGAGAAATGTTTTATCACCGTTGTCAAGCGCGCAAGAGCATTTTGAGGCGCGGGCGTTGCATCCAACACAATGGGGCAGGCTGTGTGCTGAAGAAACTCCAGAAGGAATTAATATCGGGCTTAGAAAATATCTCGCCTTGATGGCGGTAATATCAGAAACAAGTTCAAAGCAGAATGTTCAGGAGGTTGCCAATATAATTGAAAAATATCTGGAGGCTGGTCCTGATGTCATATTTCTTAATGGCCAGATTCTCGGCAAGACCAATCATCCGAAATCAGTCGTGAAAGAGGTCAGAGAAAAAAGAAGGATGGGATTAATAGACCCGCATATCTCTATAGCATATGACAAGAACTTTAATGAAATAAGAATAAACACAGATTCGGGCAGACTTCAGAGACCGCTGATTGTTCTGGAGAATGGCAAACCCAGATTGAATCAAAAACACATAGAAAAGTTGAGCAGTGGCAAGCTAAGCTGGAACGATCTAATAAAGCAGGGTATTATCGAATATCTTGATGCTGATGAAGAAGACAATATGTATGTTGCCTTGCGACCCGAAGATATAACACCAGAGCACACACACCTGGAGATAGACCCGTCTGTGATACTCGGTGTATCAGCAAATCTTGTACCATTTCCAGAGCGCAACAGGGGAGACCGTGTGAACTTTGGTGCCAAGATGAGTGGTCAGGCACTTGGTTTATACACAACAAACTTCTTGCTGAGAACAGACACAAAATCAGATATACTGGCTTATTCGCAACTGCCTCTGGTCAGAACAAAGGTAACCGAGAAGATAAATCTTGGGGAACATCCGCAAGGACAAAATATAGTAATAGCGCTTATGAGTTACGGCGGATATAATATGGAAGATGGTATAGTCATGAACAAAGCTTCCATCGAAAGGGGACTTGGCCGTTCTATCTTTTTCCGAACATATTCAACAGAAGAAAAGCAATACTGGGGCATTCAGAAAGATGAAATAAAAATACCTGACAAGGGCGTCAGGGGGTATCGCACTGAAGAGGCCTATCTTAACCTTTCTGAGGACGGTATTGTCAACCCGGAAACATTTGTGCAGTCTGGTGATGTTCTCATCGGAAAAGTATCACCATTAAGATTCTTTGGACCGATTGAGAGTTTCATGATGGAGACGGAAAACAGGAGAGAAACCAGCGAAACCATAAGGCACGGAGAGCAGGGCGTGGTAGACAAGGTTTTAATGAGCGAGAATATTGACGGAAATAAACTGGTCAAGGTTTCTGTGCGAGAGCAGCGCGTTCCTGAGTTGGGGGATAAGTTTGCATCAAGGCACGGACAGAAAGGTGTCATCTCGCTGATAGTCCCGGAACATGAGTTACCATTCACTGTAAACGGTCTGACACCAGACATCATTATTAACCCGCATGCTATTCCAAGCAGGATGACTGTCGGGCAGATATTAGAGGTTATAAGCGCGAAAATTGCTGCTTTGACCGGAGAAGCCTTTGATGCTACCGCATTCAAAGATGAAAGAGAAGAGAATCTAGAGAAGGCGCTGCTGAAACTTGGATTCAGGCCAGACGGAAAAGAGGTCTTGTACAATGGGATAACAGGAGAAAAACTAGATGCACTTATATTTACCGGGCCGATATTCTACCAGAAGCTCCATCACATGGTCGCTAACAAGATACATTCAAGGGGTAGGGGCCCTGTCACGCTGCTGACAAAACAACCAACAGAAGGGCGCGCAAAAGAGGGCGGACTAAGACTCGGTGAAATGGAAAAGGACTGCCTGATTGCGCACGGTGCAGCACTCTTGCTGCAGGAAAGATTCAGCTCGGACAGAACCACAATACCAATATGTAAGAATTGTGGACTTGTTGCTATCTACGACCGGGTAAAAGGCAAAAAGTATTGTCCGGTCTGCAAGAAATCAGACATCATAGATGTCGATATATCCTATGCTTTCAAGCTTATGCTAGATGAATTAAAGTGCCTTTGTTTGTATCCAAAGATAAATATGAAATGAAGTGCTATTGAAATGAAATGCTATAACAAAATGCAACAAGAGGTGTTATAATGGCTAAGGTCAACTCAATAAAATTTGGTATTTTATCTCCGCAAATGATAAAGAAGATGGCAGCCGTTAAGATAGAAAAGGCTGAGCTTTATGACCCTGATGGATACCCAATAAACGGTGGTCTGTGTGACCTTCGCCTTGGTGTCGTGGACCCAGGTTTGCGTTGCAGGGTTTGTGGTGCAACAGCAGGCAATTGCCTGGGGCATTTTGGTTATCTAGAACTGACAAAACCTGTCATACATCCTATATTTGGCAAGCAGATTTTTCAGTTGTTAAAGGTAACGTGCAGAAAATGCGGTCGTATGCTTGCTACAGAAGATGAAATTAAAGATATGAAAAACCCCTGGAAAGAAATTTACAAAAAGCCCAAAAAGAAATGTCCACATTGCGACGCAGAACAAAAGAAAATTACATTCCAGAAACCAACAACTTATAGAGAAGATAAAGAAGAACTGACTGCAGAACAGGTCAGGGAAAGGCTCGAGAGAATTGCAAACGAAGATTTGAAACTTCTTGGCATAAAAGGCGGCAGGCCAGAATGGCTTGTTTTAACACTTCTACCAATTCCTCCTGTCACTGTCCGGCCATCAATCACACTAGAAACCGGTGAGAGAAGTGAGGACGACCTTACGCACAAGTTGGTTGATATCATAAGAATCAATGAGAGGCTGAAAAAAAATATTGAACTGGGTGCACCAGATTTCATAATTAATGACATATGGGAACTTCTGCAATATCATGTTTCCACCCTCATGAATAATGAGATAAGCACGCTGCCCCCTGCAAGGCACAGGAGCGGGCGGGCATTGAAAACGCTTGCGCAAAGACTCACAAAAAAAGAGGGGAGATTCCGGGGCAACCTGAGCGGAAAAAGGGTTAATTTCTCTGCACGGACAGTAATATCTCCGGACCCGGCAATATCTATAGATGAGATAGGCATTCCTCTTATTATAGCAAAAAATCTTACCATACCTGTTAGGGTAAATAAAAATAATCTGAAGCAACTGAAGCAACGCGTTTTGAATGGATCAGAAACCTACCCTGGAGCAAACTATGTCATACGACCGGACAATGTTAAGAAAAAAATAACAGAGGAAAACAAAGAACAGATAGCAGAAGAGATTGCCATAGGTTACACAGTTGAAAGGCATCTGCAAGATGGTGATATAGTAATATTCAACAGGCAGCCGTCGCTTCATAGAATGTCGATGATGGCACATCGGGTCAGGGTTATGAACTATAAAACATTCAGACTTAATCTCTGTACAACCATTCCATACAACGCAGACTTTGACGGCGACGAGATGAATGTTCATGTTCCGCAGACAGAAGAGGCACAGATAGAAGCAAGGATGCTCATGTCTGTGCAGAACCATATCAGATCTCCTAGATATGGACTGCCTGTAATAGCTTGTAAACATGATCATATAACTGGTTCTTATATGCTCACAAAAAAAGAAACCAGAATAAGCAAAAAGGATGCTGCAGCTCTTTTGCTCCGTATAGGCATGGAAGACCATGCTGGAAAGGAGTACACTGGCAAAGAACTATTCAGTCTTCTACTACCCAAAGGCCTGAACATAGAGTTCCGCGCCGCCTCTTGTATGGGCTGCAAGAAATGCCTCAAATCCGCCTGCCCGTATGATAGTTATGTTGTGATTAAGAACGGTGTGCTCAAGCACGGAGTTATAGATGAAAATGCTCTTGGAGAGAAAAAAGGCAAGCTGCTCAATAGGATAGAAAGGCAGTTTGGTGCAGATACGGTAAAAGAATTCCTGAACAAGGCGTCCCTGCTTGCCCTGGAATTTATTACGAAGCAGGGTTTTACTGTTTCAGTAACAGACGTGAAAATTAAATCCAGCGTAGAAAAGAGAATAGAGAAAATGCTAGAAGAGGCTGAAAAAGATGTTGGAAAACTTGTGAGTGATTATAAGAGAGGCAGGCTAAAAAAATTACCCGGAATGGGTGCGAGAGAGAGCTTAGAGGCACTGCTCCAGAAAAAAGCAGGTGATGTTACAAACCGGGTTGGTAAGGTCCTTAAAGAGTCTCTGAGTGAAACGAGTGCTGTCATAATGGCAAAAACCGGTGCACGTGGAAGTTTCGTCAACTTGAGTCAGACATGTGCGCTCGTTGGCCAAGAGTTTGTCGGTGGTGAAAGGATTTTCCGCGGATTCACTGGTAGAACACTATCCCATTTCAAGCCAGGTGATTTGGGCCTGAAGAGCCACGGTTTTGTTTTTCATGGTTACAAACGGGGCCTAGACCCATATGAGTTCTTCTTTGACGCTATGAACAGCAGGGAGAACCTGATGGACAAATCACTTCAGACAAGACACAGTGGATATATGGAAAGGAGGCTTATCAATGCTCTGCAGGATTTGCGCGTTGAAGAAGATATGACTGTTAGGGACAGTCGGGGAACCATTGTGCAGTTTACTGCAGGTGAGGATGGGATAGACCCTGCTAAGAGCGATGGTGGCGCAATAAATTTTGATTTGCTTGAATCTTGATTATGATCAATATATACTATGATATGATAAATGATAATGTTATGATGTGTGTGATGATGTTTGATAAAATATGCAAAATAAAATAATAAAAATAAAATCTAAAAGTAAAATCCTATGATGTGATGAAAATGACTCGTGTTAAACTTCCAAAGAAAATTGAAAAAGACTTTAATGAGTATTGCAAGGAGCGCGGTATTAAAGGCGGGAAAAAGAGGGAACTTCTTGCCAAGCTTAAGAAGATAGTCAAAAAAAGCTCTTTTGAACCTGCTGAGGCTATAGGCGTTATAACAGCCCAAAGCATATCTGAGCCTGCCACACAGATGACAATGCGGTCTTATACCATGGCTAGCCAAGCAGGTAGACTGGCTAAGGTAACATTTGGCCTGCCGAGAATGATAGAGATATTCGATGCGAGAAAAACCTTTGAAAGGTCAATGAACATCTATCTGAAGGATGAATACAACAACAAAAACAGCGCAAAGCGTCTGGCAGAAAAAATCAAAGAGAAATTCGTGAAGGACGTCGTAGAGAAAAGTTCGATAGACTTGCTTAACATGCAATTAGAGTTCGAGCTTTCCAACGGTGCTAACAGGGATATGATCAAGCTTGCTATCGAGAAGTATACAAAAAATTGTGCGGTAAATTTCAGAGGCAACACGCTCTACATAAAGCCCGAGAAGGCTGAGATAAAGGATTTGAGAAATATTAAAATAAAAATTCTGGGAACGCACCTGTCTGGTGTTAAGAATATACTCAATGTCGCTGTGATCAAAAACGGTAACGATTGGATAATACAGACAGACGGTTCTAACTTAAAAAAGATTTTAGAAATGGACGAAGTTGAAATCAAGCGAACATATACGAACGATATATATGAGGTGGAAGCCGTACTCGGGATAGAAGCTGCCAGGAACCTAATCCTTAAGGAGGCCCAAAAGAACCTGAACGAGCAGGGGCTTGATGTTGATGTAAGACATATAATGCTTATTTCTGATGTTATGACAGTAGATGGCCAAATAAGATCTATTGGACGTTACGGCGTGTCCGGCCGAAAATCTTCTGTCCTGGCCAGAGCAAATTTCGAGGAGACATTAAAACATCTTACCATCGCATCATTCAGGGGTCTGTGGGATGAGCTGCGAGGAACTGTTGAAAATATTATGGTAGGCAACGTTGCCCCGGTTGGTACAGGAATAGTAGAGCTTGTGGTAGAGCCAAAAAAACTTAAAAAGATTAAAAAAAGAAAAAAAGCCAGTAGTTAGGCTGTTCGGATGTGATATGATGATTACAAAATTGCCTGAAAGGGAATTTCAGATAGGTATCAAGGAGATAGTTAAGGGCGTTAAGGCGAAACAGATAGATTTTGTTGTTTTAGCAGATAATACACCAGAAAAAATCGCGGAAAAAGTGAAAAATAGCGGGGTCAAACATGATATATTTGATGGTGATGGGGCCGCGCTTGGCACAGCAATAGGAAAACCATTTGCAATAACAGCAGTAGGGTTCAAGTGTGTAAAGAAATAAGGTGCAGATGAATGAAAATACTCCTGGATACACAATCTCTTGAAAAAATAAATCTTTTTCAAAGCCTGACTGGCTCACATGTTTTGGATGTTATAGATGTAGACGACCAGATATTTTTTGTTGTGGGTGAGGATGAATACGGCTTGACCGTTGGAAAAGACGGTGCAAAAATTAAAAACGTTGAAAAGGTTTTCAAGAAGCACATTAAAATAGTTGAAGCGTCAAAAGATTTGAAAACCTTTATAAAGAATCTTATGCCGGAGGTAAAGGAAATAATAATTACAGACAAAAAGATAAGAGTGAAAGTAGATACAAAAGATCGTGCCAAAATCATTGGCAAAGGTGGAAAAAATATAAAGATTATCAAGGAATTGGTAAAAAGAATGTTCGAAATTAATGATATAAAGATTTTGTAGGTTATTAAATGAGGTGTATGAATCGATAAAGGATTTATTAGACAAAGAGGTCATCGAGAGCTAAGAGGTTATTAAGTTATTAACAAAGG
>JAOZPR010000043.1 GCA_029932645.1 Candidatus Aenigmatarchaeota archaeon
ACATCTCGTATTCTTTTTGGGAATGGTCCGCGTCTCATAACATGTATTTCCCAAATCTTTCCTATTTCGTTGATTCTTCTCTTCAGTTCTAAAACAGCTGGGTTAAATCTTTCTACATGCCCAATAGTCAATTTAACATTATTTTTTTTCGCAGCTTCTATTATTTCAACAGCGTCTTCTTCAGTTTCTGCTATAGGCTTTTCAAGAAGACAATTGATTTTTTTATTTATAACATCTACAGCGACTTTTTTATGAAGTGTTGTTGGCACAACAATAGAAACCATATCCAGGTCTTCCTTTTTCAGCATTTCTCTATAATTTTGGTAAGTTCTTAACTCATACTCTTTTTCGAAATATTCGAGCCTTTTTTCATCACAATCGCTGACAGCCACCAGTTCAGACTCTTTTATTTCTGATAAAACCCTAACATGATTTTTTCCCATGGACCCAAGTCCGATAACAGCTGTTCTAAGTTTTTTCACTCTTCTCGCCCCTTAATAACATTTGCTATTTTATCCAAGTCTTCCTTTTTCACTGAGGGATGTATTGGTAAAGACAAAACCTCTTTTACTACTTGTTCTGTTTTGGGCAAACTTAGGTTGAGTCCGATATTTTCATAAAGTTTCTGCTTGTGAATTGGTATAGGATAATATATAAGCGAGCCAATATCATTGGCGCGTAGTTCCTCGATAAGTTTTTCTCGTGTCGTTCTAAATTCTGGCGTAATTCTTATTGTGTATTGATGAAAAACATGCTTTCTGTTTGGATATGTTTTCGGTGTTATTACGCCTTTAACGTCAGAAAGCAAACTAGTCAGCAGATCAGCATTTTTTATTCTGGTATTATTCCACTCATCAAGATGTTTCAGCTGTAGCAGGCCGATAGCAGCCTGCACATCATTCATCCTGTAATTATATCCAAACACGGTATGTACATACCGTTTCGGCATGCCATGATCTCTTATCAGTTTTGCTCTTTCACAAACTTTTTTATCATTAGTTGTGATCATCCCACCTTCTATGGTTGTCATATTTTTGGTTGCGTAAAACGAGAAGCAACCGGTCCCGAATGACCCGACTTTTTTAGTAGAAAACTCTGCGCCATGCGCCTGCGCAGCGTCTTCTATTAAAATAATCTGGTGGTCTTCAGCCAAGTCGACCAGAGCTTTTATGTCGCACGGCTGACCATAAAGATGTACAGGCATTATGGCTTTTGTTCTTGAGGTTATTTTTTCTTTTACATCTTCTATATCAATACAAAAATCCTCAGATATGTCAACAAACACAGGTTTAGCGCCGCACATCATAACACTGTTAGCTGTTGCAATAAAAGAAAAAGACGGAACAACAACTTCGTCGCCTGCTTTGATCTTATGCGAAAGAAGTGCTGTATGCAGTGCTGCGGTACCATTAGATATGGCTATGGCATATTTCACACCGATATATCCAGCGAAGTTCTCTTCAAATTCTCCCACTTTTTTACCCTGGACAACCATACCACTTTTGAGTACATCAGCAGCAGCGGCAATCATTTCATCGTCGAATATAGGTTTTGCTATTGGAATCATTTTCTAACCGCTCCAAACAAGTCCTTTTCAATACCCGTCTCTTTTCCGCATTCACATTTAAAAACGATACTATCACCCGTCTCTTTTATTATTTTTTTCAGTCTCTTTCCACACTCACAAACAAAGCCGTGCAATACTGCCGGGTTACCATATACTAGACCATGGTCTGGTACGTCTTTTGTTACGACAGAACCAGCACCAACCATGGCATATTTTCCTATAGTGTTTCCACATATTATTGTGGCGTTCGCACCTATAGAAGCGCCTTTTTTTACGAGTGTTTTAACAATTTTTTCATCAGACCATATAAATGCTCTGGGCATCATATCATTGGTAAATGTTGCTGCTGGGCCCACGAAAACGTCGTCTTCTATTTCGACGCCATGGTAAAGAGAAACAAAATTTTGTATTTTACAATTATTTCCTATTTTGACGTGTGTGTCTATATAAACACCTTTACCAATTATACAATTCTTGCCTATACTGGCACTCTCTCTTACATGCGCAAAGTGCCAAATCTTTGTTTCGTCACCTATATTTTTCGTTTCAACGATAGCGGTTGGGTGTATGAAAGTACTCATAACCATCACAATTAATAACATTAATAAAACAAACATTATTTTTAAAGCTTAAAAAAATAAAATGTGTGTATGAAGGTTGGCTTGATTTTTGGGACTAGACCGCAGGTTATCAAGCTTGCGCCACTTATAAAAGAGCTTAAAAAAAAGAAGATAAATAATGTTCTTATTAATACAGGTCAGCACTATGACTATGAGCTTGACAAAATATTTTTCAAAGAACTTAATATAAGAATGCCAGACTATAATCTTAATGTTGGTTCGAGCGATCTTAATACTCAGTTAATTAAAATAATAACCAGACTAGAAAAAGTTCTCAAGAAGGAAAAACCAGATATTTGTTTGACAATAGGCGACACCAACTCTACACTAGCAGCTTCCCTATGTGTTAAGAACATAGGCACCACTCTTGTTCATATAGAGGGTGGACTAAGAAGCAGGAACAAGAAAATGCCCGAAGAGCGTGCCAGGATATTAGCAGACCATTTGTCTGATTATATT